>NC_015164.1:1307500-1634375 GCF_000190575.1 Phocaeicola salanitronis DSM 18170
AATTGATTTTACCGATGCTATTCTTCAAGCCACTGAGATATGTTGTACTTCACACCCTGTTGAATATGATTATATCATAGTGGATGAGTTTCAAGATATATCTGTTGACCGTTACAACTTCTTGAAAGTATTGCGAGAGGGTAATCCTCCTGCAAAGTTGTATTGTGTGGGTGATGATTGGCAGTCTATTTATCGTTTTTCGGGAAGTGATATGGCTCTATTCAATCAATTCCCCGAATATTTTGGAGCAACGGAGATAAACAAGATTGAAACTACATACAGGTTTGGAGAGCCTTTGGTTTCTTTATCGTCGAACTTTATACAACGCAATAAAGCCCAAATACAAAAGAATATCCATTCGTTCAGCTCAGAAATGAGAACCGAGTTGGAATTCTATGCTTATGATAGACGAGATTACTGCAATACGATAGGGCAACTTGTGGCTTCTATTCCATCGGATAAATCAATATTCCTATTGGGGCGTTACTCTTTTGATGATTACTACCTCTCTTTTATGTACCAATCAATTAAAGAGGGTAATAGATTCTACTATGTGATAGGAGGACGAAAAATAGAGTTTTTAACCGTACATAAGTCAAAAGGTCTTGAAGCGAATTATGTAATACTCTTACAATGCAATAAAGATACATACGGTTTCCCATCACAGGTGAGTGACGACCCTGTGCTTAACTATGTGCTCACTAAGAGCGACCAATTCCCATACGGAGAAGAAAGAAGATTATTCTATGTTGCAATAACAAGGGCTAAGATAAAAACGCTTGTATTATACGATAAGCGTTTCCCGTCTGTATTTGTGGATGAATTCTTGCACCCCGAAAAGGTGTCAGAAGAAAGCTATGTAAAGCACCCTAACGCCAATAAAAGATGGACAAGAAGTGCAGACCAATTTTTATTGAAACTGCACAATGAAGGTAAGAGTGTCAAATATATTGCAAACAAAATGGGTAGAAGTCAAACTTCGATTGTAATGCGATTAAACAAACTAAAAAAATAGTCGAACTTTTTCTTTGATGTACCTTGTGTACATCGGACTATTCTATTATTTTTGTACACAGAAACGAGTTACTTGAAAGCAATTCAAGGTAGAACGCAGCAGATTGTACCGTTGCCAAGTCATTACCTCAAAAACGGGTAATTATCCCAAAGTCCTTTGTATAAGGTACTAACAGAAGTTTTCCAGAATTACGAAAAGATTTCAATTTAGCCAAAACCTACGTGAGTTCGGGACAAAAAATCCCCTAAGATAGGTAATCACAGTTGTTTCTCTTGATTTTTATCTGGGAAATAGCAAATTAATGAAATTAGCAATATATGATTACCCAAGATAAAATTATAGATATATTCTGTACATTGGATGAATTCAGTAAGAAATTTGATGCGGAAGTAGCAAAGAGCGAGCTCTTATCCTCTACCGACATTCGCCACCGACATCATAAGACATCGCTATCCGATAATTAAGTTATGACCATTTACTTGTGTTTCAATTTGGCCATTCATCAATTTCAAGCACTATTACTTTCATTATATAAGTGCACTTGCAGCGAAACTTCTCCGATACAGTATTCTACAACAGGTTTGTTGAACTGGAAAGCCGTGTGTTCTTTAAGTTGAAATTTTTCTTGAAACTTTACGCCTTTGAAAGATGCACAGACATTAGCTTTGTGAACAGCACAATGATTCCTGTGTGCAACAATCTAAGAAGGTATGCCAACAAGGTTTTCAAGGGCATGGACACCGACAAGAAAGGAACAATGGACTGGTGTCATGATGTCAAACTGCATTTCATCTATAACAAGCGCGGGGAAATCATCACCTTTTCAAAGCCAATGTAGATAATAGGGCTTCTGAAGTGTAGAATGTCCTAGCGAAAGAATTGTACGGCAAAGGCTGTTTGCCGACAAAGGCTACATCTCACCGATACTTTTTGAGTCCCTTTTCGAGGAGGGCATTCATATAATTACGGGAATAAGGTCCAGTATAAAGAACAGGCTTATGCCATTCTATGACAGGATTATGTAAGCAGGTGTTCAATTTTAGTTTATACTATGCAATAGAGAATTTAGAATTCAACACAGAGACACAGAGGTACAAAGTTTATTTCTACCCATCCTTTTGCGTTACCAACAGGGAAGAGGGCACAGAGTCTGTGACTTCGTCACTGCTGCCGGGTTGTAAATTTTCCGTGTTCTCCGAGCGGCAATGCCGCCCCTCTGTGTTCTTTCCCGGCGTACAAGAGGTTGGAGCTGAAAAAGCACACTCTGTGCCTCCGTGTCTCTGTGTTCAATAAAATACCGCACGCGTGTCGTAAAATAATTTTACATCATTGCTTGGCGTAAACGGTATTTTATCGAATGTATTACTGTCAAACTATCAAAACTATTGACTTTATGGTAATTTAAAACTGAACTACATAATAATCATCAATTTGAAGAAGAATTATTTCGGCAAATTATACACTTAGAATTACACGCAATTAAAATAAAAACCGTATCTTTGCATAAAATATTAAGTATGGATATGTCACAGACAACTCAAAAATTAGAGCGTTATCATTTTCTCAGGGGAAAGAGCACCACGCCGTCCTTGTATCACTGGAAGAAACAGGGAATGGTGGCGCATGTGCGCAAAGGTATCTATTTACCCTCAGATTTACAGGACAAGTTCAGAATAGCCTGCAACGCTGTCGAGGAAGGTTGCCTTGTATATCATGCTGCCTTGGAATATTATTCACTACAGACACAGGAATTCAACTGGCTATATGTACATAGCACTTCCATTTTCCGTACATTCACCTATCAAGGAGAATCCTATGTTTACAAGCCGATCAAATTCTTGTATAAACCGCTTATTATGGATAAAGACAATCCGTATCCTATCCGGGTAACATCTATCAACCAGACTCTTATAGACTGTTTATACAATATAAATCTATCTGGAGGATTGGAAGAACTGTTGTATGCCATATCAGAACTTGACCATACACTTGTCAATGAGAAAGATATGCTGCACTGTCTGGAACTGTATGGAAGCAAGAGCCTCTTTCAACGTGCGGGATTTGTTTTGTCTCACTTTAAAGATGATTTGCGCTTGTCGGACTATTTTTTCAAAGTATGCAAGGAAGGTATGGGAAAGAATATCAGTTACTTGTTAAATCCATATTACTGCAATTCATTTTCCAAGGAATGGAAACTGTGTATCCCGGCAAATGCAATGAAAGAAATTCAAAAAGATTGCTATTATGAAATTTGAGCTTCAGAAATCTGAAATACAAAAGATTGCCGCAGAACATAATTATACGGTCAATAATGTTGAAAAAGTCATTCGGCTGTCTTTTATTCTGAATGACCTGAATACGCATACGGAATTTAGAGGGAAATTATTGCTAAAAGGAGGCACCGCCATCAATTTACTTGCCTTTGCCGAACCACCCAGACTCTCGGTTGACCTCGACTTGGATTTTGCGGAAAACATATCGAGAGAGCAGATGCTGGAGGAAAGGAACAAAATCAATCAGGCATTGATCCAATATTGCCAAGAGAACGATTATGAAGTTACACAGCGGAAATCATTCTCATTGGACTCTTATTCTCTGTATTATATAACAGTAACAGGGAGTAAAGATAAGATAAAACTGGATATAAATTATCATAACAGGTGCCATATACTTCCCTATGTGATAACTCAAATACCTTTTCCTTTTTCAGTAAAAGATGGTATGCTGAATGTTGCCCATTTAGCTATGCCGGAACTATTCGGTGGAAAAATCAAGGCGTTTTATGAACGTTGCAAGCCAAGAGATATCTATGATATATATTCTCTTGCCCAATCGAATATCCTATCAACTCCGGAAGAACGTGCCTTGCTCAGAAAATGCATCGTTTTTTACAGTACTTTGGGGAATCCGGACAATCCTCATCTTTTAAAACAGGATGTAAGGCATATTTTGAAAATGCCGTTTCAGGATGTCAAGGCACAACTATTGCCGATGCTTCATATCAATGCGGGGAAATACCCAAAGGATGAAATAAATCATTGTGTAATAAACTATCTTTCTACACTGATGGCACTGGATGAAACAGAACAAAAGTACATAGATGAATTTTATAGAGGCAATTATTGTCCCGATTTGCTGTTTGATAATGAAACGGCCATTAAATTGCTTGACCATCCAGTAGCGTTACGGACACAACAACAAATTATGAAGGACAAAGATGAAATCGAAAGCAACTAATTTTTCAGATTGTCATTGCCATATCAACAAGATTTTGTATATTTGCCAAACGGAATAAGGCAAATTCCTAACAGAAGAATATAGAGGCTATATAGGTGCAAAATCGGGGACCTTTTTCAGATATGGTTTTACAACTTACTGAATATCAAATATTAAATTTGAGGTGGTTAGTCCCGTCCGCACCGCAAGGCTTCAGAGACATCTGAAAGCCAGCGAATGACAAAGTCCACAAAATCAATGATTTGTGGGCTTTGTTTTTTCTTTTTAGAGTCACTCTGAAGACAAACAAATTCCCCAAACAGACAAAGTTGAGTTACCAAATCGAGCATTTCAAAAGCAAGATTGTAATAATTAACGTAACTCACTGAACCACACGTGCAAACTTCCCTATTCCTCAGTTCGCTGCCAAGTGGCAAAAATGCAAAATATGGCGGATGTACGCAGACTTTCCGTTACGAATACATTACCTGTTTACTATAAAAGAGGGTGCTCTTTTTGCTCTGATAACAAGCTACCAGACAACGGTTTGAACAGAATGTATCAGAGATTTGCAACGAACAGGTGAAAATAATGGCTTGACGGATTTTCCTGCACCCGTCCGCAGTGTTTTGCAAAAGGATGATTAGCTCTGAACAATGTAGTTTTGCGAACAAAAAAAGAGCTGATTATGAACGAACTGAAAGTAACATTCTACCTGAAAAAGAACGAGGAAAGAACCGACGGGACGATACCCATCTTGGGACGAATCCGCATCGGCAAGTCAATGGTGCAGTTCAGCACCAAGGTGTATGTCATCCCCACCCTGTGGGATGTTAAGTCGGGCAGAGCTGTGGGAAAGAGCAAACCTGCCGCTACCGTGAACAAGGAACTTGACAGAATTTCACTGGACATCCATTCCGCCTGCAAAGATTTGCTGGCGAAAAAGGAAAACGTATCGGCGCTGGAAGTCAAGAACGCTTTTCAAGGCATATCTTCCGAGCAGGAAACGCTAATCTCCCTTTACGAGAAGTGCAACGACAATTTTTATAAGAAGGTAGGCATAAACCGTAAATTGGCGACCTACAAACAGTATTGCGTGGCATTGAACCACCTGAAGGACTTTCTCCGACAGAAGTACAACGTGAGGGACTTGCCGTTCCAATCGCTCAATCCGGCTTTTGTATCCGCATACGACTTATACCTGCGTTCCGACCTCAAAATCGGACGTGCCAGCGTGACAAGGATGATGGGATACCTGCACCGTGTGCTGAAATCCGCCATCAACAACGGTCATTTAAGGCAGGACCCTTTTGCAGGCTATACGTTTGACTATGTCCCCATTGTCCCCAAGTTCCTGTCGGAAAAGGAACTGAAACGGATGATAACCACACCGCTGCCCAAATCCAACCTGAACCTTGTGCGTGATGTATTCCTCTTTTCGGCGTTCACCGGCATCTCGTTCAGCGACCTGCGCAACCTGACGGTAAAGAACCTCGCGCAAGCGGAAGACGGCACTTGGTGGATTCACAGCGCACGGCAGAAGACCGGAACACCATTTCACGTACCCCTGTTGGAATTGCCGCTTGAACTCATCGGCAAATACCGTGGCATTGCCAAGGCGGACAGGCTGTTCCCAATGTACAGTTGCAGCAAGACAAACATATACCTGAAAAAGATTGCGGAAATATGCCAAATCAAACGCCGGGTGACCTTCCATCAGGCACGCCATACCTATGCCTCAGTAATCACTCTCTCTCAAGGAGTTCCGCTTGACACGGTACGTGAACTGATGGGACACCGCGACTGGAGAGCCACCCGAATCTACGCCCATCTGACTTATGATAAAGTAAATGAGGATATGAGCAAGCTGCAAAAGCGAATAACAGATAAATTCAAGCTGGCAGAAGATGAACATGCAGAAACCGTCATACGGAAAGAAGTCAAACACGCTAAAAGAATGAAACCATGAAACAGGATAAGAAGACCACTTACAATACTTTCGCAGTATTGTTCTATATCAACCGTCAGAAAGTGAAAAAGAACGGTCTGTGTCCGCTTATGGGCAGGATTTCCATCAACACCGAAGTCGCACAGTTCTCCACGAAAATGGAGGTGCAGCCTGATTTGTGGGATGCCAAGGCATACCGTCTGACAGGCAAAAGCCGTACCGCCAAAGAGACCAATGCCAAGATAGACAGGCTTGAAGAGGATATACGACGTTATTACAAAGAAATTCTTGACGAACAGGGGTATATCACAGCGGAGCTTGTCAAGAATGCCGTGAACGGCATCGGGTTGCATAAACGAAAATTGTTGGAGTTGTACCGCGAGTATATGGAAGATTATGCCAAACGTATAGGTATCAACCGTGCTCCCGGCTCCTTAAAAGGACATAAGGCTTCTTACAAGACACTTCAAAAATTTGTAAATGACTGCTATGGCTTGGAGGACATACCATTGAAACAACTTGACTATTCGTTCATAGAGAAATATGACAATTTCCTGCGGACGGGTATGGGGTATTCCGTTGCTACCGTGGAGGGATATATAATCAAGCTGAAAACCATGACACGGACAGCACTGGCACAAGGTACAATCCGGTACAACCCGTTTGCATCGTTCATTCCCGAAAAGGCATTACGGAGACATCGCCACCTGACAATGGATGAGTTACAGAAGCTGATGAACACCCCCATTCAGGACAAGTTCCTGTGCCGTATGCGTGACTTGTTCATCTTCAGCACCTTCACTGGCATCTCATACATTGATATGTGTAATCTGAGTATGGGAAATGTAAGCAAGGACACAAAGGGCAACCTTTGGCTAAAATTTAAACGGCAGAAAACCAAGAGTGAATGTGTAATACGCCTGCTTGACATTCCACGTAGGATTATGGAGAAATACGAGGGAGAGCGTATCGGGAATAAACTCTTTAATATGCCGTGTCGTTCAGCCCTGACCAACAATATGCCGAAACTTGCAAAACTCTGTGGCATAGAACGTCGGCTTACCTACCATATGGCAAGGCATAATTTCGGAACTCTGATTACTCTCTCTCAGGGAGTTCCGTTGGAAACCGTATGCCAGATGATGGGGCACAAGAACATGAGTACCACCCAAATCTATGCCCGTCTGACCCATCAGAAAGTGGACGAAGACATAAAGAAGCTGACCAAACGCATCGGAAGCAAATTCCAGATGCCCGAATGGAACAAGGATAAGGAAAACATCAAAAACATACATTATGGAACGAGGAATTATTACAATCACTGAAAACGGGGCGGTCACGATGCCGACCGCTCCCGTATGGATGACGCAACAGGAAATATGCGATGCGTTCAATATGTTCGGTTACGACATCCGCAAGGCTGTACACGCCATTTACAAAAACATGGAGTTGTTGGAAAGCGAAACGAAGCGGTACATCAGGCAGGACAACGGGATAAACTATGATGTGTATAGCCTTGAAATGGTGATAGCCGTTTCCTTCAAGTTGAGAAGTCGGGAGAGTATGGCTTTCCGGCGGTTCATCATGGACAAACTCTGTTCTTTCAATAGAGGAAATTCCATCCATTTGTTCTTTTCGCTATCCGATACCCATTCACAATGCACGTGTTAGAATGAAGCGAAACGACCTTCCTGTACAGAGAAAGCCGATGGTCGGACAGTTATCCTGCCGCCATCGGCTTTCTCTGTTTTTGCATATGTCTAATCACGTATCCAAGCGGTAGGCGTTCCGATACCCACTCATCACCATTTTTTCGATGTCAGACTCCTTGTACAGAATTTTTCCGCCTAACTGGTAGTAGGACACTATCCCATTGTTGCGGTAGTCCTGCAAGGTGCGTCGGCTCACCTTGAGCCATGCCGACACTTCCTTGTCCGTCAGGAATTGTTCGTTACTTGACGAGGCCTTATGGCTTGCGTCCATTCTTTCGATGCCTTCGAGCAGAGCATCCAGTTGTCCGATGAAGCCGACCTCCAGTTCACGGTCGGCAAGAATCAAGTCGTTCATAATTTACAGTGGATTTAGTGGTTGTACATTGTGTTGTCTGATTAGATGCTACAGCCACGATAGGCTGCATCCTTACGTCTGTCCTCCACAAGCCGGACGATGCGCTGTACATCCTCCGGCTTGTAGAAAATCTTATGCCCGATTTGCGAGTAAGCCAGTGTTCCGTTATCGCGGAGCGTCTGCAAGGTGCGCGGACTGATGCGCAACTGTTGGCAGACCTCCTGGTTGTCCATCCAACGGCTGAGCCGTTTTCCCTCCCTTTTGCAAAGGATTTCATTTACCCGGTCGGACAGGCGGTTGAGCTTGCCGACCATTTCTTCGTACTTTTCTTTCGAAATAATTACTACATTCATGTCTTATACTGATTTTAGTGTTAATAATCCGTTTTGCCTGCAAAGTAAATCCGTTGTTCGCATGGAACAATGGAATTGCAATGAGGTGGCAGCTTGTGGCAGCAGGTGGTCGGGAGTGGCGTTATCCGTCGAACCCGTGACGTCTGTTCCAAGCGTCCGTGATGCAAAGAAAAGCGAAGTCCGGCATAATCCGACCACTTCACATCTGCGTGGCAGCATTTGGCGTCGGTGTGGTAGCCTGTGGCGTTCTTCGGATTCCTATACTTCTTGAAAGGAGCTTCATCTGTTTCACGCCAAGCCATGTCCTTAAATCTGTTCCAACCATTCCAATTAAGCCCTTAAAAATCCTAATGCCATTTCTCGCACAATGGCAAAACGATGCAGCACGCACCGTTCCGACAATGCGTAAAGTGCAAAACCATACATTGTTGCCACAGTCCGCCCATTCGTTTGACAGCCTGCAATACAGCCATTTCCTTTGCAACTGATAATCGGTCAAATGTGCGCACAACGACCCACATTGTTAAACACTAAATTCAAACATGTATGAAGAAGAATTTAAGCAGCCAGAGCATGGATGCAGCATTACAGGATTTTTTAGGCAACAAGCCGAGTATGGAAACACCGAAGCCCGACGCACAACCTGCCGACACGCAGGAACAGGCAAGTGGGGCTGTGCCGGAACAAGTGGATGAAACTCCGCAGGTGGTACGCCGCATCAGCGGCAAACAACGCCGGGCATCGTTGGAGGAATACAAGGAGGAATTTCTCCACGTTCCGTCCATCGAAGACCGTAAGCCCGTATTCCTCAGCCGCAGCACGCGCGATGCCCTTGACCGCATCGTCCGCATGTTCGGCGAACGGCGGATGAGCGTGTCGGGACTGGTGGAAAATATCACCCGGCAGCACCTTGCCATCTACGGGGAGGACATCGAGGCATGGCGTAAACTCTGAGAATTAAGGGGCTAATTGACGGGATGTAGTTCGGAGTTACTCTGAACCAGTCCAACGGAGTTTTGAGGGGAGCAAGTTTGTGTTTCGGGCATACCGAAACCGCCTGCTCCCACTCCGAAACTCCGTGGAAGCTACATCCCGTTGGTCTAATGGGTATCCGTATTATAAACAGTAACAAACGTATGGAGCATAAGCAAAAAACAGTAAGAAGAAACAAGGGAGGTCGCCCCAAGAAAGGAGCGGCAGACAAGCTGAAATACCGCCTCACGGTGAAGATGGCGACATCGGACTACTATACGCTGAAAGGCAAGGCACGGGGTGCGGGCATATCCGCCGGGGAGTTCCTGCGCCGTTGCATGAGGGACGGGCAGGTGAAGGAACGGCTCACGCCGGAACATACTGGTTACGTCCGCCAACTCTGCGGCATGGCGAACAACCTGAACCAGCTTGCGCACAAGGCGAACGCCGCGGGTTTCGTCACGGTGAGGATGGAGTGCCGCATACTCGTGGCACGGATTGAAGAACTTCTTAACCTTATCCTCCTATGATAGCTAAAATCGTAAAGGGAAGCAGTTTCAAGGGTGTGGTGAACTACATTCTTGACAAGGAAAAGGACGCTAAAATTCTTGTCTGTGACGGTCTGTTTGCCGAGGACAAGGACACGATAGCCATGAGCTTCGAGGCACAATCGAAGATGAATCCAAAGGTTACGAAGCCCGTCGGACACATCTCGTTGGCTTTCTCCAAGGAGGACGAACACCGCCTGACCGACCGCACAATGGCTGGAATAGCGTTGGAATACCTGAAGGAAATGGGAATAACCGACACGCAGATTCTCATCGTGCGCCACTTTGACAAGGAGCATCCGCATGTACACATAGCGTTCAACCGAATCGCCAATAATGGCAGGACAATTAGCGACCGCAACGAGCGGATACGCAGCGCACGCATCTGCAAGGAGATTACAAGGAAGTACAGCCTTTATCTCGGCAGCGGCAAGGAACAGGTGAAACGACACCGCCTGAAAGAGCCGGACAAGACCAGGTACGGGCTTTATACTATCCTTAAATCGGAGGTTTCAAGGTGCGGAAACTGGCGGCAATTAGCCGCTAATCTGAAGAAACAGGGCGTGGATATGCGGTTCAAGTACAAAGGTAAGTCGGACGAGGTGCAGGGTGTAGTTTTCACCATGAACGGCTATTCGTTCAGCGGTTCCAAGATTGACAGGCGGTTCAGCTATTCCAAGATAGATGCGGCATTGGAACGGAACAGACGTACCGAGCGAATGGAAATGCAACGGTCTTCGCACCATGAAGAACTGCCCACGTTTCAACCTGAATCAAGGGGCAACGATGATTTGTACAACAGCTCGATTGGTCTTTTCATGCCGGACAATGCAAACGCTCAGGCGGATGAAAACTATTTTGAGGAAGAATTAAAACGCAGGAACAAGAAAAAGAAACAACGTAAAATAAGATTCTAAATATGGATAATAATGAAGTATATGCACTCTTCGAGGACATCAAGAATGACCTCAAGGGTATCAACGGAAAGTTGGAGAACAGTCCCAAAGTAACAAATGACCAGTCAGGCGGACAGCCTCCGACGGTGGACTTGACACCCATAAAGGTGATGTTCGATAGTTCCGCAAAGGAGCATCAGGCAGAGACCAAAGCCATGTTGACCAAGTTCGCGGAAGCGGAAGTTTACGCGTCGAACAGGATTCTGCACTTGTTACGGAATTTGAAAGAGTCGTTTGCCCTAAGTTCGGAAGAACGAGATACCGAGCCGCAGGAACATATCCACCGCCACAGCTTTGACATCCGGTCAAGCAAGGTATTTTCTCTTTTGGTCGGCATGGGCATCGTGTGCAGCCTTTCCATCTGGGGAAACATCGAGCTATGGAAATCCAAACAGCAATATGCGGACGATGCGTTGAAGTTCCGTGTCATCCGTTCATGGGGAGGCTGCAATGCCAATCATATTCTTTGGCTGAATGACGTGTTCGACATCCACCGCAACGAAGAAACCATTGACTGGATACGACAGGAAGCTGACGGCTACGACAAAGGGTTAAAGACCTTGTCGGACAGTCTGATGCAGGAGAAATTGAAAGTGACACGAATAAATAGTAATAACAAAAAGTAACGTGAATGGCATCGGTAAAAGTGAAATTTCGTCCTTCTTCCGTAAACGGCAAGGAGGGCAGCATCTATTATCAGGTGATACACAACCGCGCGGTCCGCCAGATTACGGCAGACCTGCATGTACATGAAAATGAGTGGAACACCGGGACATCGTCCGTAATGATTCCCACTTGGGCTGATGTGGACAGGAAGTACCATCTTCATATTATCCAAAAACACATCAGCCGTGACGTATTGCGGTTGGAGAATATCATCCGCAACCTGACGCTCAAAGGTGTCTGTTCGGCAGATGCCATTGTGGACGGTTATCGAAAACAGACAAGCCTGCAATCGTTCTTCAATTTCATGGATTCCGTCATTGGGCAACTGAAACGCCTGAACAGGGAACGCACATCGGAAACCTATGCGTCTGCTTTGTCCAGCTTCATGCGTTTCAGGCGGAACAAGGATATACAGCTGGATGATATGGATGAGGACTTGGCAATGGAATACGAGGCATGGCTGAAAACAAATGACGCATCCTTGAATACCATATCTTTCTATATGCGCATCCTGCGCGCCACCTACAACCGTGCCGTGGAAAAGGGGCTGACCACACAGAAACATCCCTTCAGGCATGTCTATACGGGAATGGACAAGACCGTGAAACGCGCCATATCCCTGAAGGACATCCGGCGCATCAAGGAACTTGACCTGACGGGAAAGCCGCATTGGGAACTGGCAAGGGATATGTTCCTTTTTTCGTTTTACACCCGTGGAATGTCGTTCATTGACATGGCTTATTTGAAGAAGTCGAACTTGAAGAACGGCATATTGAGTTACCGGAGGCACAAGACCGGACAACAACTCCACATCAGGTGGGAAAGCTGCATGGAGGAAACCGTGAAGAAATATGCCGCAGGATGTTCCGGTGATTACCTGCTCCCCATCCTAAAACTGCCTTCCAAAAAGCTACGCAGTCAATACAAGAGTACGCTGTTCCGCATCAACAAGTACCTGAAAGAGATTGCCCGGCTGTGCGGCATTGCCGCGCCGCTTACCATGTACGTGAGCAGGCACTCTTGGGCAAGCATCGCCAAGAGCAAGAACATACCGATTTCAGTCATCAGCGAGGGCATGGGACATGATTCGGAGGAAACCACACGTATCTACCTTGCATCATTGGACGGTTCGGTGATAGACAAGGCGAACTCACTTATTCTGAAAGACTTGTAATCGGAAGTTGTTTTGGAACAATGACGGTACTTCTGTCGGGAGAACATAATACCTGATAACCAAGCCGTTTATTTGTCACTTGTAAAACAACAGCCGTTTCAATACTGCTTTAATGCTTGTCTGACGCATTTTTATGGAGTGCAAATTGCCCGTTTTTCACAAAAATGTGTAATTTTGCATCCGATAGTGTATCTCCCGACAGGAGATACACTTTAACATGAGTGTATCAACGTGCCTGAAACAGCCGACATATTGGAGAACAGCATCTTGCAGGCTTCCCCCGGATTGCTGTCCACCCTGCTCAAAGACCATACGACGAGCAGGGGCGATGCCGTGTGCAACATATTTTGGGCGACTTCCGACTATGAACACCTTGGCAAAGGGTATGGCTACCGTGACCCGATATTGCCCGAACTCATCACGGGTGACAACGGTCAGGTCATCATGCCCCGTGTCCTGAAGCACAAGGACGCCCAGTCGGCGCGTGTCCGCGATATGGCGGAGGTGTTCACCCCTGCATGGGTGTGCAACGCGCAGAACAACCTGATTGACGAGGCGTGGTTCGGCAGGAAAGACGTGTTCAATATGGAATACACGTCAGAGGACGGTACGCACGGCTGGAAAACGAATCCTGAAAGAATCTCTTTCCCCGAAGGAAAGACATGGAAGGATTATGTCCGTGACACCCGTCTTGAAATCACCTGCGGCGAAGCACCCTATATCGTCAGCCGCTATGACGCCACCACAGGTGCGGTCATTCCGCTTTCTGACCGTATCGGACTGCTCGACCGCAAACTGCGTGTCATTAGCGAAAATACCGGGACTTCCGGCGAATGGCTGGAAGCCGCACAGGAAGCCTACAAAAGCCTCTATGCCTACGAATGGCAGGGCGACAGCCTGCTTATCGCCCGTGAATCCATGCTTGCCTCTTTTGTCGAATACTACCGTGCCAAGTTCGGGAAAGACCCGTTGGCAAAGTCCGTGAACTACATCGCCTACATCATTTCATGGAACGTGTGGCAGATGGACGGGCTGAAAGGTGTCGTGCCGGACAGTTGCCATGACAGGGTGGAAACATCCACAGACCTTTTCGGAGAAACCACGCGGACTGTGACCGCCTGCGAGGGATGTCGCACGGACAACATTTTCAGGCACAACGGCACTTACTGCCTTATAAAGGACTGGCGCGCCAAAGACCCGCAGACCGGGCGTAAAGGCAAGCGCGTCCGATACATCGACCTCCTAAAATAAATGCCTATGAAATACTTTTCTTCCCTTAAACTGAAGTTGGTATACGTGTTCCGCATCAACGATGCCGAGCACGAAGGTTGCCTGAAGATAGGCGAGGCTACCTGTGACGATGAGAACGTCATCGGGCTGGCACCGAACAGCAAGCCGCTGAACGAGGCGGCAAGAAAGCGCATTAACCAGTACACGCAGACCGCAGGCATACGCTACGACTTGTTGCACACCGAACTGACGCTGTACAACCGTGGCGGCTTGCGCTCGTTTAACGACAAGGAGGTACATGCCGTATTGGAGCGTTCCGGTGTGAAGAGGAAGGTGTTTGACAAGGAGAACAAGGCTAACGAATGGTTTGTAACGACGCTTGATGTGGTAAAACGTGCCATTGCAGCCGTCAAGGAGGGCAAGGAATCCCTGTCACCGGGAGAGGTAACAAACGGACGCAGCCCCATCGTGTTCCGTCCCGAACAGCGAGAAGCCATTGAGAAGACGGAAAGACAGTTCAGGAAAGGCAACCAGATGCTCTGGAACGCCAAGATGCGTTTCGGCAAGACACTCTCCGCCTTGCAGGTGGTCAAGGACATTGATTTCAGGCGAACGCTCATCCTGACCCACCGCCCCGTGGTGGACAGCGGATGGTTCGAGGATTTCGGCAAGATATTCTATGACCGCAACGACTTTGCCTACGGCTCCAAGAACAACGGGGAAAGCCATGAAAGCCTTGAACGAAGGGCAAAGACTGACGGACTGCATTATGTCTATTTCGCTTCCATGCAGGACTTGCGCGGCTCTGAACTTGTCGGCGGCAACTTTGACAAGAACAATGAGGTGTTCGCCACGCCTTGGAACTTGGTTATCGTGGACGAGGCGCACGAGGGAACGCAGACCGAACTCGGCAAGGCGGTGATGGCAGAACTGGTCAAAGAGGATACAAAAGTTTTACGGTTGTCTGGTACGCCGTTCAATCTCTTAGACGATTTCAAGGAAAACGAAATCTACACATGGGACTACGTGATGGAGCAGCGTGCCAAACTGGAATGGGACAAGACCCACTTCGGCGACCCCAACCCTTATGCGGCGTTGCCTGCCATGAACATCTATACCTATGACCTCGGACGTTTGCTCAAGGAGTTTGTCGATGAGGACGTGGCTTTCAATTTCCGTGAGTTCTTCCGCGTGAACAAAGACGGAGGCTTTATCCATGAGCGTGACGTTTCCGCTTTCCTCAACTTGCTTACCAAAGAGGACAAGGAAAGTTGTTATCCTTTCGCCAGCGAGGAATACCGCAATGTTTTCCGCCATACGCTGTGGATGGTGCCGGGCGTGAAGGAGGCAAAGGCGTTGAGCGCCTTGTTGCAGCGGCATCCCGTGTTCCAGCATTTCCACATCGTAAACGTGGCGGGCGACGGCGACGAGGACGAAGAAAACCGCGGCGCGCTTGAGATGGTAAATGAGGCTATTGGAAAAGACCCGGACCAGACGTGCACCATCACCCTGTCCTGCGGACGCCTGACAACAGGCGTGAGCGTTCCGGCGTGGACAGCCGTGTTCATGCTCTCAGGTTCATATAACACAGCGGCATCCAGCTATATGCAGACCATCTTCCGCGTACAGACACCTGCCACCATCAACGGACGGGTGAAGGAGCAGTGCTACGTGTTCGACTTTGCGCCCGACCGCACGCTGAAAGTCCTTGCCGAGACCGCGAAGATTTCCGCCAAGGCAGGTAAGACCTCGCAGGACGACCGCAAGACGATGGGCGACTTCCTCAACTTCTGCCCGGTCATTTCCATCGAAGGCTCGCGCATGGACAAGTTTGACGTGCCGCGTATGTTGGAACAGTTGAAGAAGGTCTACGTGGAGCGTGTGGTGCGCAACGGATTCGAGGACAACAGCCTCTACAATGATGAGTTATTGAAACTGGGCGATTTGGAGTTGCAGGAGTTTGATGACCTGAAGAAAATCATCGGCCAGACCAAGGCTATGCCCAAGACCAATCAGGTGGATATTAACAACCAAGGGCTGACAAGCGAAGAATACGAGGAAAAGGAGAAGCTGGAGAAGAAATCCAAGAAGGAACTGACCGAGGAAGAGAAGCGCAGGCTGGAGGAACTAAAAAAGAAAACGAAGAACCGCGAGGCGGCTATCTCCATTCTCCGTGGCATATCTATCCGCATGCCCCTGCTCATCTACGGTGCGGAGCTGGATAACGAGGACGAGGAAATCACCATTGACAACTTCGCCGAGAAGATAGATCCGCGTTCCTGGGAGGAGTTTATGCCCAAAGGGGTGAGCAAGCAGAAGTTCAATGCCTTCAAGAAATACTACGACCCGGATATCTTCCGTGCCGCTGGCAAGCGCATCCGTGCAATGGCGAAAGCGGCTGACAAACTGAGTGTGGAGGAGCGCATCGGGCGCATCACGGACATCTTCAGCACGTTCCGTAATCCCGACAAGGAAACGGTGCTTACCCCGTGGCGTGTGGTGAACATGCACCTCGGCGACTGTTTGGGAGGCTACTGCTTCTTTGACAAGGATTATGAGCATACCATTGACGAGCCGCGCTTCATTGACCACGGACAGGTTACGGAAGAAGTGTTCACCTCTGATAGCCATATCCTTGAAATCAATTCAAAGTCGGGTTTGTATCCGCTTTACATGGCTTACGGTATCTATCGTGCGCGGCTGAAAGATAGCCTTTTTTCTGCCACCACATTGGAGGAACAACAGGCGGTATGGGACAAGGTCGTGTCAGAGAACATCTTCGTGGTATGCAAGACGCCGATGGCGAAAAGCATTACCAAACGGACACTCGTGGGTTTTCGCGGAACAAAGACAAATATGTATGCACCAGATGACCTTATCAACAAAATTAAGAACCAACCGGAACTTTTCATCAAAAAGGTACATGATTTAGCTGGAAACAATATGAAATTCAATGCAGTAGTGGGAAATCCACCATATCAAGAAGTTGTGGAACAGAAAGAGAGTTCTAATGGTCAAAAAGTAAGCATTAGTATTTTCCAATATTTTCAAATGATTAGCGAAAGACTTGGAAAATATACATCCTTAATCTATCCCGGCGCAAGATGGATTCATCGTTCAGGAAAAGGACTTGAAAAGTTTGGAATGGCGCAGATAAATGATTGTCATTTAATGATGTTGGAGTTTTTCCCATGTTCTACAGATGTATTCAAGGATGTTGCTATCGCGGACGGACTTTCCATCGTGCTAAAAGATATGGGTAAGACAGAAAAAGGCTTTACGTATCGTTATTCAAAAGAAAGTAAGGTTATATCCATACATGCAGATAATCCGGGGGAGAACTTGTTCCCACTCAATCCTAATGACGATGAGATTGTCAGGGAATTGGATAAGGCTATTAAGGAATATGGATGTTTGCATGACTCCGTTCTTCCTCGTAGTTTATTTGGCATTGAAAGCGATTTTGTTGAAAAGAATCCTTCTCTTGTCAGGGAATATAACGATGGAGATTATTTCAATCCAGATACGGAAATAAAGCTATAGGCATAGGCGTTTAAGTCGCACTACGCAATTTATTGGTTTGCAGTCTAAAAGGTTCTGAATTAGCCATCCGTCTGATAAGCACATCGAATATTGTGTCCATGTTATTGCGTCTATTGTATCGAAAATGATACTCGTCAAGATAGCCTTGGAGCTGCGCTTTTGAACAGTGATGATGTATTCCCCTCAACCATCCCTTGATATTCATAATGTGTATATGTATATCGGGAAATGACGATCCATCTTCGGATTTCCTTTGTGTTAGCTTTGGATAGTCGGATTTTATTGGCAAATAGCCGTTCCACTCGTCAGTGACGATTTCAGCCTCTTTGGATATGTGATCGATGAACAATGGTTTCAGGGATTCTGCCGAGGCATTTTCTATGGCTCGCGCATACGCTCTGCCGACGCCCTTGCCGGGCAATATCTCAAGTGCGACTTGAACTAGGCGCTTTTTCCCTTTGGAACGACCACGTTTCTGTTCTTCCTCTCCGCCAATATAGAATTCATCGACATGGACTTGACCATTAAGCGGATACTTGCATGAGCTTTTCATTGCATACTGTATCTTTCGCTTGAATTCCCAACAAGTCTTCTGCCGTAATTCGTACTCTTCCGACAATTCCAAAGAAGACATCCCTTTCTTTTTAGTGCTGATTTTGAATGCTATATGGAACGCGATAAGCAAAGGAAATTTCAATTTGTCAAACATTGTGCCTGCTGTCGGACTCTCATCATGCTTGCACTTGGTGCAACGTCTCGAATATGGTTTTGTCCCTTTACAGTAGTGGGTGTGACCACATCTTTTACAAATGTAGCCATTCTCCCATTTAATATCCGCCAGATACTTGTAACATTCGTCATCTGACACAAAACGCTGGTAGAATTTAATTGAGTTCACGCCTTTGAATTGATTTCTGGTTCCCATGCTACAAAGGTAGCGATTCTATCTCAATTGGTGCGGCTTAAACGCCTATACCTATAAAGCTATTTACCAATGATAAGGCAGGGAAAAGTGGTCGTGCGCGTTGGTATATAGCAAATAAGAATGTCATTTCTTCGGGAACAGAATATTTAGGACGTAAGCATTCTAAGAAATACACATTGCATGCCCTATAGTTTGATTGTAATTTTGCCCCACATAACAATCAAACCGAATAGCAATGAACAGAACTGGATTTGAAGAATTAGAAATGCAGGTGCAACAAAGCGGCCTGTCATTGAAGTCGTACCTACGACAGATAGGAGTGAGTTATTCCACCTATCACTATTGGCAAAAGAAATACTCTGCCGAGAAAGACAGTATCAAACAAGAGCTGGCTCCGATCAATATCAAACGGCCAACAGCAGAATTGTCCTTGGATGAACAGGCTCCTTACGGCGTGTCCTTGTTGTTTCCCAACGGGCTCCGTGCCCACTTTGGAAGCGGCTCAGAGAAGCTGTTGATGGAAGTGTTGAACCAAAGTCTGCAGGAGGGCCATGTTTAACTTGAACGACACGATGCGCTACTTCCTGTGTCCCGGCAGGACGGACATGCGCAAGGGCATCAGTTCGCTGTGCGGGGTGGTGCATGAAAAGATGAAAAGTGAGGTGAAGAACGGCGATGTCTTCATCTTCATCGGCTCCAACCGCAGGCTTATGAAGCTGCTTCATGCGGAAGACGGCGGCATGGTGATGTACGTCAAACGGCTGGAGGCCGGACGCTTCAAACTGCCGGAATACGACCCGGAATCAGACAGTTATCCCATGGAATGGCGTGACCTGGTAATGATGGTCGAGGGCATTCAGGAAAGCCCGGGGCAGAGGCTCCGGCGGCTCAGGGCAGAGCGTAAGGAGTACCATGTATGACATGTCTTTTATTGAAAAAAGTGCTGGTATTATTGTATAATCCATTAATAATTAGTATCTTTACATCAGTAAAAAAGAGACAGGCAATGGATGAAAAAGCTATATTACTCAAGACGATAGAAGGGCTGAATGCCTCTATTGCTTCATTGTCTGCCACTAATAAAAAACAGGCTGAGCAGAATGAAAAACTGCAGGCGCGCATCAAGGAGCTGACGGCTCAGGTCGCATGGCTGAACCGTCAGCTCTTTGGGCGTAAATCGGAGAAGCTTCGCGCATATGACCCTAATATCCCCGATCTTTTTGCAGACGAGTTTGCCGGACTCCAACATCAGGCGGAAGAAAAGCGCGACGAAGCCGTTGGGAAGATTGAAAAGGAATCGGCGGAAGTACGGAAGCAGAATCGTCAGAACCGAAAAATGATAGAGGACTTACCCGTACTGGAGACCGAGACAATAGAACCGACAGGTGTTGACCTGTCTTTATACCGTAGAATAGGCGAAGAGATAACAAAAGTCGTCAAACACAAGCCGGGCATGCTTTACGTCAAGGAAATCATCCGTCCCAAATATGCACTCAAGGACAGCACCATGCTTCCTCCGGCTGGACAGAAAGGAGTGGAGATTGCCCCCATGCCGCTGATGCCTGTTGACAAGTGCATCGCTGATACCAGCCTGCTTGCCGAGATACTGCTTCAGAAGTATGAATACCACGTCCCGTTCTACCGTCAGATACGGCAATACAGGCATCTCGGGCTGAAAGGCCTTACGGAAAGCACGCTGGACGGATGGTTCAAGAAGACGGTAGAACTGCTGAAGCCCCTGTATGAGTCGCTTAAGAAAGAGGTCTTCTCTTGCGACTATGTGCAGGCGGACGAGACCACCATCCCGGTCATCAACAGAGGAAAGCACAAGGCGGAAAAGGAATACCTCTGGATGGTCAGGTCTGTCATGGAAAAACTGGTCATCTTCCATTATGACATGGGATCCCGGGCCGGATCAGTCATCGAATCACTGGCAAGCCAATACCGCTTCAAAGGATACCTTCAATGCGACGGTTTTGCAGGCTATGAGACAGCCTTCAAGACCAACCCCGACGTGCGGCTGGTCAATTGCATGGCGCATATCCGCCGTGATTTTGAGCATGCCTTGGGTGAAAACAAAAAGGAAGCCGAATATGGGCTGGCCCAGATACAGTACATGTACAGGATTGAGCACTGCTGCGATAAGGCGGGCTTGTCGTTCGACGGACGCAAAGCGAAACGCCGGGAACTGACACGCCCAATCATGGAGGCCATGAAGACGTGGATGGAAACGGAAGGCATCAAATACAGTCCCCAATCGCTAATCGGCAAAGCTGTCTCGTATGCCTATACCCGATGGGACAACATGATGAGATGCCTGGAGGACGGACGCCTGCTTTTGGACAACAACCTGGCGGAAAATGCCATCCGGCCAATTGCTTTGGGGCGCAAGAACTATCTCTTCTGCGGTAATCACGAGGCTGCCGTTAACATGTCTGTAATCTGTTCCCTGCTGGCCACCTGCAAGGCACACGATGTGAACCCAAGGGATTACCTGAAGGATATCATTGCCCAAATGCCGTATCATAAGAAGTCCGCTGATGAGGAACTGCTTAACCTTCTTCCGCACAAATGGAAACTGCAACATCCGGAGAGCCTGTTGACCAAACAAACTGTAGAATCCGCCAACTAACCACAACGTCAACATACAGGTTCAACAAAACTATAGCGACTGTCACTATGAATCCAATAGTAACAGTCGCTATCATTATATAGATATTTAATGACTGTAGTTTATCGAATGCTTACTTTAGGACGCTGGAAAGTCATTGTTTCAAGTGCGAATGCCGGAGGACAAAAACGAAGTAATCAAATAGCCGTAATGGACAACCATAGTGCGTTTGGACGTTCACGAGTAGCCTTGAAAACTTTTGAAACCGAAAATGAAGCACGTAATTTCTTCAAGTATGCAACAAGTGAGATAATACGGTTTGCTTTTTTGATGACAGATGAATCACTGACATCCTTAGCCAAAAAAGTTCCTGATTTATTGGATTATACCGATAATAATGGTTTGATAGATTATAATGGAGATGTTAATGGACAGTTATACAAGCTGTTCGGGATAGATGACGCACAGCAACAGTATATAAAAGAAGTACTTTCTACCAAAAATAACTGATATCCATAACTGAAATACCATCTAACGAATAGCATTTATTGAGAAGCCAAGCCAATGTAACAAATTAAGGGTAGAATTGCCCAAATTTCTACCCTTTCTATCTATGTTTCTGAAGCAAAGTCTAATTATTGTAGCAGTTCACAAATCTATCACCTTTACTTTAAATATCTTCGTCGATTTTTGCATTAATAGCCTTCAGATATGCATTGATATCTATTGCAGCAACTGTACCAATGGATTTTAAATAGCTCACAAGCTGAAGGAAAAAAGTGAATAAAGACACCTCCTTGTTGCTAAACTCAATTTCTTTTACTTCGCGGCTCTCATATACTTGTTCGATATATTTAAAATTATCCGTAATTGGGTCTATATCTTTAGGTACAGTTTCTTTGTAATCAACATAAAAACTACCTGCATCACAGAGGCATCCCAAATCCAACGTCTGTAAGCCTTTTAGTTCCTCTAACTGTTTTATTACCCTACCGTTCTCTTTATACGAACTTGTTGTAGTCAAAATACCACCTATTATCTTAGTTAATGGTCGAGCAGGCTTAGTTATTCCTGAGGCAACCATACTAATACTTGTTCGTTTCAGTTTACGTACGCTCTCAATTTTCTTGGCGGCGTATCCTATATATCCTTTCACATCCTGCTTCACCTCAAACACAGCATATACGCTTTCCGCAGGTATATACATGAAACCATCCTGTTTGAATATGAAGGGGGTGTAAATTGCGTCATAAATGACTACGTCCATCTGTTCGCTAACATTGCCCGTCGAATCTATCACGATAGCCTTATCCACCTTATACCTCTCAGGAAGATAGGCTCGTAGAAATTCTATCCAATGTTGTTCCGTGGCGTCCCCCTTACTACCAGGGTGTTCTATAAACATCCTATTTACATTCAGACTGGTTAACATTTGTTCTTGCAAACCATGAAATAAATTTCTTAAATCTATCATCTTCTTGTATTTTAACAACTTATTATTCTTATAACAATAAAATGTATGGGCACTAAGTCCGTCACCTCTTACACCAACTATCAGTAGTAATGGATTAGCAATGGTCACTTCCTTCTCAATATCTACCATAGCCGTCAAGTCCGTATTGCTATATTGTGTGGAACCATTTGGATGGCTATGCCATTCGCCCACATATCGTAACCCATCCTTGACCAATTGTTCCCATACTTTTTCCAACCCCTTGGCTTTACGCTTAAATGTTGTCCTGCTAGTCAATTTCTCCACTGGCACTATTACCTTTTCTATATACACCGTATGCCTATCTACGGAATATCGTCCTGCGAGCATCCCTCCGTTCTCATTAGGATACTCAGCCTCGGCCTGCAACTGTATTTGGTTGAACACAGAGGCTTGTATCTCTATATACAAATCATAACCAGCCAGATAATACTTCATAGCCTATTTATCTTTAAATTCAAATCGTCTTCTGTTATATAAAAATTGCTTAAGGGCTCTAGCTTACTTAACATCCTGATAATATGCTTCAGGGCGACCTGCACCTTGCATTCTATATCGTTATACGAAGCCTTAAAGGTCGGATTCCAACAACCCGTAGGGTTATACATGTCGGTTTCCATATTGCGCTTAAGCAAGCCATATATCAACAAAACAGCCTCTGCCACATTAGGTGAAAAGGCACATATCAAATCTTGTGCGTGATTGGTGATTGAGAGATTAACCAACTGGGCTTTCGTCCCCGTAGAATCCATAATCCGCATCAACTGATTATCTGTAGTACAATCAAATATTACATCAAATTCGTCAAACAACTTTGCAAGAGCACTTTTGTTTTCATGTCCTGCCGAGTATGTTTTTACCACCAAGTCAACAATGGATTTCAAGCTGGTACATTCAACATGAGGCGAAATCTGCGTCAGTAAGTTCTCCATATCCAAAGTTTTCTCGGTTATGCCACTATAAAAAGAATAGGCAGACCGACAAACATTACCAGGTTCCTTATTATCTATATCATAGAGAGTTAGGATTTTCGCACCACATCTTGTTAGGGTCTCAGCCACAATACTTCCTATAGCTCCGACCCCCATAATTAGTATTTTCTTGTTAGCCAGTTCTTCGGGCATGGCTCCACGCCCGAAGAAATACTTATATGAAATATCCACAGTTTCTGCCCATTGTATTAGTCCCTGCTTAAAATCAGTAAACCAAAGTCTGTTTTTACCAGTACCCACCCGCACGGGTTCTATTGGCAAATCATCCATGAAAAGCATCATTGCCTGCCAATAGACACCGCCTCCGGGAATTCTATATCCACAGAACAGTGGGAAGGAATTATACTTGTTTTTATGCAATGCAACAAAACTATGGATATAGTTTTTCTGACTCTGCGAGAACAATCCTTTGATAGAATCGTAATCCTCAACAATAAACTTGTTATGCACCGATGGGATGTCGTTCAGCAGGCAATATACACCGTCAAATGACTTTAATTTTTGGTAGGAGTTACTAATCTTACAGAACAACTCTCTCTTCTTCACCTGTGCGCACGACACAAACTTTTGTGCCATATAGTTGCTGACAGGGCTGTCATTTTTCCAGCCTGTTGGCAACACTGCATAGTGTACCACTCCATAGTCTCCTTCAGCAAAGTCTTCTTTGGTTTCTGCGAAGCAAAAAGTATAATACTGTCCGCAAATCAGATGATGGTTCACTACCAGATGTTCATAGTGTGCATCTTTCTCCATTTTTACATAGTATTTTTCTACCCATTCCTTCAACTGTTCCAAGTCGTTCACGAACTGTCTCTCAGTATTCTCATATTCCGCAGAATGCATACACAGATTACCGCCTTGCATAATGTGCGGATAGTTCAGCAGATTCTTATTTTGAAAATAGATAGGTTCCCTACCCATTACTTTAAACGGATAGGTAGGGCTAATCTCTACATCCCATTCCAAATCAGCACTGTCTTGCCCTGTAGCCACTGCAATACGACCTTTCAACGAGCCAGCCTCGTTAATGGTAAAATCATCAACAAGGCTAACTCCGTAAAGCCCCCCTATCAGTTCCTTTATTTTATCTGCTGTCATCATATTCCTTACTATCCGAATCGCTTTGCACTCGTCGGGTAAGCGGCACCCGTATCTTTCTCTTTATATCCACTATACTTCTCGTTTACCTTGAAGTAGTAGGGTAAATATAAATCAGGATTGCTGTCAATATTGTTAAGCATACTCTCCATATCCGATTTAAATGATTTTCTATCGTAGTCCTGCATAGCAGCTATGACATCGTTGTTCGTGTTACCTGGGTCATAAAGATGGAAACTGTTTTCTGCAATGTGGTCACGTAGATACTCCATCGTGTATTTTAATCTTGGCCAAAGACCATTATCACCATCATAGCCGTCAAGGGCTCTTATTACAGCTAGTTCAATAACAAACGACTTGTATTTCTTGCCTTTCTGCTTTTTCCATATTTTAAGCAGACGGATAATTTGGCGCTCACTTGATTTACCTTCGATATGCGATATCTGCTTCTGGATGTTTGTTTTTTGGCTTGTTCCCTTCTTGAATCCCCAATGGTCTTCATTAAAACATAGGTTCAAATCGTGCGAATCAAGATAGTCATCATTGCTTAGTTCTCTGCCAGGTACCACATCAAGTTCAACCGGCTTCTCATCCCCCTTTTCAATAGGGAAACTTACGCCAATTGAAACCTTTTGCTTGCGAATTATCACGCCAGTATTCTTATACTCCTCTGCAAGGAAATCGTGTACGCTGTCAAACATTTCCTGTAATGTTCCGAAAGCATTATGCTTGAACGGCTCCACCAAATCAAGGTCGAACTTCACATTGGTGGCGGTATGCTTGGCAAAACTGCCAGAACCAAATGATGGATACTTGTCGCTGCCATAGTGGTCGTGCATCTTGGTCTTAATCTCTTCTCTACGGCTTTTAACCTTATTCACGAAATCCTGGACGTGGCACATCTTGTGAGTGTCTAACACTTCTCTCAAATGTTTGTTTTTGTCAAAACTCATATATTCTTCAATTTTAATGTATATGTTTATATATTAGTTAATAGCCTTATCACCTGATGTATTTCCGAATATGCTTTCAAATCTTCCGGAGATTCTTGGCATAGTTGACAAAGTTTTTCTGAATTTGACATCGCCCGTTCCAAATCGCCATTCTCTGTCAAATATTTGTAGAGGTTGGTGCGAATAAAATATCTTTTTGTCTTTTCATACCCCGGCATGTATTTCTGCAATTCGGGAAGCAGTTGTTCGCAACTTTCATATCGCCTACAAACAACATTTGGCAAGAAGTGGAGCAGGAACCAAAATTCCGTGCAGGGATTCGTTTCTACAAACATCACCTTCTCTGTATACTTCTTCTTACTATACTCCTTCTTTGCTTTCTGATATAACCGCATTTCAGAAGGATACTGCAACAGCCTGTCCATATCAAACAGGCATACGATAAAATCATATTGCTTGTTCAAATAAGATTCGACCAGTTTCAGCATGTGCTTGATGTCGCTATGCTGGGGAAAATCAGGTGCGACCTTGAAAGGATAGCGGCATGCCACTCTCAAAGAGTCGAAGTAAAACCATTCTGTTTCCCCTTCGCCTATGATGGCGATACTTTTGGTTACAGTCCTCCCCATGTCATTCGTCATTTAGGTTAATATATTGACTGCCCAAGAACGGCAACTTTACTAACTTCCCTTGCCTGTAGGCATTGTAAGGAGAGAGATTTTTATGCAATCCCAAAGAAGAGAGGCGCACTATTTTAGTTTCTCCAAGTTCGTCTTTATCAGTGAACCATATCGTATCACGGCGAATGAAATCCTCGTTAAGCAGATTGATGTCATGCGTTGTCAGGAGCATTTGGGACGGCCTATTGCTGTTCGCTAAAAATACTTTCAGGAAATAAGCCAACAGTTCGTAATGGATGCTTGTCTCTACTTCATCAATAAGTACAAACCGATTAGTCTTTAACAAGAAATTCAGAATCACAGCCATTCCCAGAAACCTCATCGTACCATTGGATTCGTATTCTTCAGATAAATCATATACTTTATCGCCAGCCTTATGTTTGAAGGTCAGTTCCGCATTTGTAATTTTACCCCTTCTTAGCATTTCAGCTTTTGCCTCTTTATCAATAGGCGCATTTTGAATCAGCTGTTCCAATTCAGGGGTAATCAACTCTTCTTCTTCGTGCAGTACTACATCTTCTATGTTGAAATCCGATGCTTTCAAAAAGTCTAAAATGAATTTCTTCAAATCCCCTGTTTCGTCTCTATCCAATCGTGATTTGACATACCCCGATAGCAACATGCCAGGAGCTAATACATCCTTTATATGTTTGGCAAAATAATCGTACACATCATTCAACTTTGTCCGTTCCACATTGCTTTTGCCAAACGCGGCAAGCACACTGCAATTATTGATTGTATTCCCAGAAATTACTTCTTGGCTCTTCCGTGACATTTTCAGATTTGAACCAAACTCTATGGTCGTGGAGTCTGTTGCGGCATCATAATTGCGATTATATAATTTAGTAGGGCGAATAGAATCATAAACAACCAATGTTTCGGAATGAATATATTTTGCATCCAATTCAAAACTAAGAACATACTTAGATTGGTTGATATAGAATATCATTGACATTTTTGTCGTTTCATTCCTTGAAGTGTCATCCAGCATAAAAGGAACAACTCCAGTTTTCTCATTTCGGTCTTTAGGCATTCTCAAAACCAACAACCTGAAGAACTCAATGGCATTTAATACATTTGTTTTACCGGAAGCGTTGGCACCATATATGATTCCTACCTTCAGCAATCTAACCCCATCTTTAACCTCATACGAATATTCATCAGACATAAAAGTATCTGACGTAGGTTCAAAACTGATTCTTTGAGCCGATTTAATGGAAAAAAAGTTTTCAACCGAGAAGTTTGCTATCATACTTGTTGTATTTATCTTATTTGTGAGCAAAGATACAAATAAAATATCATACTACAAAATATAATACGGAATATCGTAGCAAAATTACAAATACATTATTTAAAATAAGAATTTCATATTTTATATTTTACTAAACCTATATTGAGTGATTATTGATAGAAGACGATACGAAAGGGTTGTCAAATTTGTGCATGATGTTTGAGTTTTCCAAGAAAAATTCCTATATTTGCATCAGCTAATCATCCTACTTCAAAGCGATGAAGAATACAGAAGTTAGCACGTTACAAATCCATTACCTATCGCCCAAGCAACGCATCGTAACTAATTAAAAGATAATGGGTTGTATTCAGAAAGAATAGTTGTTACCAAATCGTTACAGAAAAAACGGGCTTTTGGAATTGTAACAATTACAAACACCAAATCATTTTGTGATGCAAATCCAAATCGATTTGTGTTGAATTAAGATTCATTAGCACAAATCGAAATGTGATTATTTTGTTGCTTTTTGCTTCTTGTTTAAACCTTGGATTTTCTTCTTCTTTATCTTGTCTAAGTCGGAAAAAATCACTAATTTTACATCAAATAAAAGGCGGGAATATGTATGTTTTCATACATTCAATTCGAAGCGGATTCCTTCTTCACCAGATAAGAGGCGGTATGTGTTTTCTATATTATTTTCATAGACATGGACATTGCCGAAAGTCAGTGTGATGGATTTTAACGGTAACTCTATCTGGCGTGCTATTGAGTAAAGATGATAGATGTCAGCCGGCAAGCCCAGATTGGCATCTGAACTGCGCTGGTAAGCAGAAATGACCAATTCACCGTCTTCTATTTGGAATTGTACAAGGCTTAGGCAGGGTGCCTGGTTGCTTTCAACCCCAGTTTCACCAAGGAAAAGCACATAGTTTTTACTGTTTCGCTTTTCCCGGTTGATCCTATCAATAAGCGGGGGAAGTCTTTCAAGGTAGGTCGGATAACTGTTGACTAATGTTTTTCCGCAATAGTCCCACCATGTTATCCCTGCTTCGCGGTATCTGTCCACGTTTCGTTCGCCTCGTGTGAACAGTTCCAGCTCGCTCTTTAATTTTTTGCGTGCCAAGTTGTGTCCTTCGAAAATCTCCAGCAGGTCAGCCGGTGTCAAGTCTAAGCGTTCGTTTAAAAGATAACGGATGTTCCCTTTCCGGTTAGTCTGTGTCTTTCCGGAACATACTATTTTTTCTAAAATGCAATGGTATTTGTTCTTTCCGTTCATTTTAATCAATATTTAAATGTTTATTAAATGAGTAATGGGGTGTCATACTGTATGCGTATACAACATCATGTCTGTGTAAAACGCATTATAATTCATGCGTGCGTTAAAGGTGGCAATAGCGGCATTTTGGAATGGATTGCCCATACCAGGATGTTTCCCCATCCAATCGCAAAGCTCAAGTATCTGGGACTTGTTTGATGTGAAGTAAATAAAAGGATGAGCTTGCAGGATAGTCAGCACGTCCAAATAATCCGCCAGCTTCCAATTCATTGTATAAGTACCTACATCTGTGCTCAAGTAAGGCGGATCCACAAGAAATACAGTATTCGGAATCTCTTTATACCGGTTGAATACATCCTTATAATCCTCGTGTGTAACAATCAGTCCATCCAAATAATCACCCGGCAGCTGATACCCTGACTTTCGGATATGATTATAAAGTGATTCCTTTTTCAGTCCTTCAAGGTAAGCATTCTAAGAAATACACATTGCATGCCCTATAGTTTGATTGTAATTTTGCCCCACATAACAATCAAACCGAATAGCAATGAACAGAACTGGATTTGAAGAATTAGAAATGCAGGTGCAACAAAGCGGCCTGTCATTGAAGTCGTACCTACGACAGATAGGAGTGAGTTATTCCACCTATCACTATTGGCAAAAGAAATACTCTGCCGAGAAAGACAGTATCAAACAAGAGCTGGCTCCGATCAATATCAAACGGCCAACAGCAGAATTGTCCTTGGATGAACAGGCTCCTTACGGCGTGTCCTTGTTGTTTCCCAACGGGCTCCGTGCCCACTTTGGAAGCGGCTCAGAGAAGCTGTTGATGGAAGTGTTGAACCAAAGTCTGCAGGAGGGCCATGTTTAACTTGAACGACACGATGCGCTACTTCCTGTGTCCCGGCAGGACGGACATGCGCAAGGGCATCAGTTCGCTGTGCGGGGTGGTGCATGAAAAGATGAAAAGTGAGGTGAAGAACGGCGATGTCTTCATCTTCATCGGCTCCAACCGCAGGCTTATGAAGCTGCTTCATGCGGAAGACGGCGGCATGGTGATGTACGTCAAACGGCTGGAGGCCGGACGCTTCAAACTGCCGGAATACGACCCGGAATCAGACAGTTATCCCATGGAATGGCGTGACCTGGTAATGATGGTCGAGGGCATTCAGGAAAGCCCGGGGCAGAGGCTCCGGCGGCTCAGGGCAGAGCGTAAGGAGTACCATGTATGACATGTCTTTTATTGAAAAAAGTGCTGGTATTATTGTATAATCCATTAATAATTAGTATCTTTACATCAGTAAAAAAGAGACAGGCAATGGATGAAAAAGCTATATTACTCAAGACGATAGAAGGGCTGAATGCCTCTATTGCTTCATTGTCTGCCACTAATAAAAAACAGGCTGAGCAGAATGAAAAACTGCAGGCGCGCATCAAGGAGCTGACGGCTCAGGTCGCATGGCTGAACCGTCAGCTCTTTGGGCGTAAATCGGAGAAGCTTCGCGCATATGACCCTAATATCCCCGATCTTTTTGCAGACGAGTTTGCCGGACTCCAACATCAGGCGGAGAAAAGCGCGACGAAGCCGTTGGGAAGATTGAAAAGGAATCGGCGGAAGTACGGAAGCAGAATCGTCAGAACCGAAAAATAGATAGAGGACTTACCCGTACTGGAGACCGAGACAATAGAACCGACAGGTGTTGACCTGTCTTTATACCGTAGAATAGGCGAAGAGATAACAAAAGTCGTCAAACACAAGCCGGGCATGCTTTACGTCAAGGAAATCATCCGTCCCAAATATGCACTCAAGGACAGCACCATGCTTCCTCCGGCTGGACAGAAAGGAGTGGAGATTGCCCCCATGCCGCTGATGCCTGTTGACAAGTGCATCGCTGATACCAGCCTGCTTGCCGAGATACTGCTTCAGAAGTATGAATACCACGTCCCGTTCTACCGTCAGATACGGCAATACAGGCATCTCGGGCTGAAAGGCCTTACGGAAAGCACGCTGGACGGATGGTTCAAGAAGACGGTAGAACTGCTGAAGCCCCTGTATGAGTCGCTTAAGAAAGAGGTCTTCTCTTGCGACTATGTGCAGGCGGACGAGACCACCATCCCGGTCATCAACAGAGGAAAGCACAAGGCGGAAAAGGAATACCTCTGGATGGTCAGGTCTGTCATGGAAAAACTGGTCATCTTCCATTATGACATGGGATCCCGGGCCGGATCAGTCATCGAATCACTGGCAAGCCAATACCGCTTCAAAGGATACCTTCAATGCGACGGTTTTGCAGGCTATGAGACAGCCTTCAAGACCAACCCCGACGTGCGGCTGGTCAATTGCATGGCGCATATCCGCCGTGATTTTGAGCATGCCTTGGGTGAAAACAAAAAGGAAGCCGAATATGGGCTGGCCCAGATACAGTACATGTACAGGATTGAGCACTGCTGCGATAAGGCGGGCTTGTCGTTCGACGGACGCAAAGCGAAACGCCGGGAACTGACACGCCCAATCATGGAGGCCATGAAGACGTGGATGGAAACGGAAGGCATCAAATACAGTCCCCAATCGCTAATCGGCAAAGCTGTCTCGTATGCCTATACCCGATGGGACAACATGATGAGATGCCTGGAGGACGGACGCCTGCTTTTGGACAACAACCTGGCGGAAAATGCCATCCGGCCAATTGCTTTGGGGCGCAAGAACTATCTCTTCTGCGGTAATCACGAGGCTGCCGTTAACATGTCTGTAATCTGTTCCCTGCTGGCCACCTGCAAGGCACACGATGTGAACCCAAGGGATTACCTGAAGGATATCATTGCCCAAATGCCGTATCATAAGAAGTCCGCTGATGAGGAACTGCTTAACCTTCTTCCGCACAAATGGAAACTGCAACATCCGGAGAGCCTGTTGACCAAACAAACTGTAGAATCCGCCAACTAACCACAACGTCAACATACAGGTTCAACAAAACTATAGCGACTGTCACTATGAATCCAATAGTAACAGTCGCTATCATTATATAGATATTTAATGACTGTAGTTTATCGAATGCTTACCCTTCAAGGCTCGTCTTGTATTTCATGGAGAATAACAACGATGAGGATAGGGTGATATAGTCCACATAACCCCATATCTTTTCTTCTTTCTCGATACGCCCGTATATTTTCATTTGGACTTCCTTTGGAATTAGTTTGTTCCTTGGCAGTCCAGCCGCTATTTGCCTGAAATCAGACAACAACTGGTTGGTTCTTGGTATGTTTTTCAAACGCTTGCAATAATTGTCATAGTCGTTATAAATAACTGTGGCATCAGGTTTTTCACGTTTGGTGATATGGGACAACAATCCCGATCCTCCAAATAAATCCACATAGACCGCATCATCCGGATATTGTTTCAGAATCTTCTTGAATTCTGATGCAAACATTCTTTTCTGCCCCACAAAAGGTAACGGAGCCGATAAATATTCTTTCATACTTTGCTGTTTGTTTATATTGTGCAAAGCTACTTGTTACGCCACACATCAAACAAATAAAAGCAAGGAATTATACTGCATCTGGTATGCAGCGCTTTTTAAACCGCTTGATTATCTTGTACACATTACGTTCAGACACATTATATCTTTCGGACAGTGCACGGACGATATAAGTTGTTTTCTCATTATTTTCAAGCATACGGCTGTATTCTTTATATAATTCTATATACTGGGTGTCGTTTAGCTTGATTCCAAGTTTATTCATACGATCCATCAACTCTTGGTTAAAACATATCACATCAAATGTTGTCATAATTGGAATTTTAGTTATCTTTGCATCGATCTCACTTACATACGTATAACGCCATAAGAACGGCAGAGGGTATTCGCCCCCGGTCGCGCTCTTATGGCGTTATGCGTTAATATGTAGGTGAGATGACTATTGACAAGGCCGGGGGCTTTTTCTTTCTCCCCCCAACCATTCTTTATTTGGCTTTCCGAATAAATTTTATCCACTCGAAATACCCTGAGTTCTCAAGGTAGGTCTCATTGTCCTCCCCTGCGTTGGCTTCCCGCTCGAAGCTGATGTTCCGGTAGGCTTCCGTACCGTAGAAGCACAGCTTCACGAGCCATTCCAGCGCATAGAGGATATAGAACATCCCGAACGAAAGGGCGAACCACCATGCGGATATTCCTGCAAGCAAAACCAGTATCCATATAATGACCCCGCTTGCCAATATACACTCGCACCACTGCCTTGCGTGCGTGCATTCGTGGTTGCGCACTCTTTGCGGCATCTCCTCTTTACCTTTATACCTCGTGCAGACCCATGCCGCAATAGTTATCGTGCTGTACCCCTTGAACAGCAAATGGTTGGCTATCCAACTGTTGTAACGTATCTTCTTCATAACCTTATATTGTTTTGTTTTTTAACCCGATTCCTTTGCATGTGTTATATATTTGTTATACATTTGCATACTGACACAACATACATGCTTATGAATACCGTAACAGAAAGAAAACAGACCGCCTTTCGCCTTGACACCTCTTTGCTCGAACGCCTGAAGGCGGAAGCCAAGCGCGAGCACCGCAGTTTGAACAACATTGTAGAAGTGCTTCTGTACGAAGCTCTTGAAAACCGTCCGAACCCTGAGACCATGGAAGCCATCGAAGAGGCACGTTCGGGAAAGAAGCTGGAAAAGCTGGATTTGAACCGGTTTGAAGAATACGTTTCGTCGTTATGAAAGAACTGGAGCTTACAAGCCGTTTCAAAAAAGACTTGAAACGCATTCAGAACAACCCGCAACGCATTCTGAACGTAAAGCGTGTGCTAGAATTCTTGCAAGACGAAGTGCCTCTCCCTTCTAAATACCGGATGCACAAGCTTACAGGGAACTATAACGGATGCTGGGAGTGCCATGTCGAGAATGACTTCCTTCTCATTTGGATTGACGAAGAAGAGAACATCATCAAATTTCTTCGTCTCGGCTCCCACTCCGAACTCTTCTGAGCTGTTGTGACGTATTTTTTCATATAGCATTTATTATTGCATTTCTAAACGGCTAAAGGAAAATGTATTGGATGATTTGGTATACATAATTAATGCCCCACCCGTTGGCGGAATTAATTTAGTGCATACTTAATTCTGCCAATAGGTTTGTTATTAATATAGTTGACGTATTGCAACACGGTCAGCGCACTAATTTTGCCAATGATTCTGGCAAACAAACCGTTTGTTATCTTAGCATAGTTCCTGATGACCAGGAACTGGCCTGACAATTGAGAAAATATCGTTTCAATCCTCTTGCGTGCTTTTGCAAAGGGAATGAAAGTCGGTTTCCAATCCTTTTGGTTCAGCCGGTAGGGACATTCCAACCGGATATGTGCAGTTTCAAAGAGGTCAAGCTGTACGTCAGCCCCGATATAGCCTTTGTCTCCATACATGCTGCAATCATGATATTCCAGTTTCACGTCTTTCATGTAATTGAGGTCATGTACACTCGCCTTTGACAAGTCATAGGAATGAATTACTCCACTTAACCCGCAGACGGCATGAAGCTTATAACCAAAGTAATATGTGTTTTGCGAAGCGCAATAGCCAAAGTTTGTTCTTCATCCGCAAGAGCAGGCTGAAGAAAAGGAGGAACGGCATTGGGTTGTAGAAACAATGAAAAAGTGTATTGATGACTGGCGCTCTCTTATCGGATAGGAATACCAGCCATCTACTATCTCCCGCTATGACAACTGCTATGAATCGCTGAAAACTGTAGTAAAGGATATTCAGTTCCTATGTTTGTAATGTGCTATCTTTCGCTAGCACATTACAAACATAGGAACTAAGAATTACAAACCCACCAATTTGTCTGTTTACAAAAATAGGAATACTTGGGGAGATTCACAAATTTGTATATGATGAAGTTTCTAAGAAGCTGTTTTGAATTTCTCCAAAAAGTTTTTCTTGGCTTGATGTATCCGTTTTCGTGTGTGCTTTGGGCGATTTTTTGGTCCTTTTCGCTCCTGTTCTTCGTCAGATAGCCCGCTATCTTCCTCATCACAGAAGCGGAAATGCCTCAAAAACTCATCCCAAATCAGCGCACGATAAATTCAAAACAGCTTCTAAAGCTTTCACTTTTACAGCACAAGGAAAACTGAAATATCTATATCTATTTCTGCATCATTTTCATTTATTTCCCATTTGCCATTGTTTAAACGGAATGCGATAACAAAAGTCACTGGGAAATTGCATGATTGGACCATTCGCCATTTTGAACCATTGCTTCTCCGGTATCGGAATCTTACGTCATTCAAAATAACACAATGCTTTTTCCACGATGTGGTGCATGTCGTAATATTTATATTCTGCCAGCCGTCCGCCGAAGATAACGTTCGTTTCCTTGCCTGCCAGCTCTTTGTATTTCAAGTAGAGTGCATTGTTCTTCTCGTCATTCACCGGATAATAAGGTTCGCTGCCCTCGGTCCATTCCGAACTGTACTCTTTCGAAATGACCGTTTTCGGGGATTGGTACACTTCCGCACCGAACATTTCGAAATGCTTGTGCTCGATGACGCGTGTGTAGGGCACTTCCCGTTCGGTGTAGTTCACCACCGCATTGCCCTGGTAATTCGGCGTGTCCAACGTTTCCGTCTCAAACCGCACCGTGCGGTATTCCAGTTTGCCGAATCTATATCCGTAATACTCATCGATGGCACCGGTAAATACAATCTTGTCTGCCAGTGCTTCCAGTTCTTGCCTGTGGGCGAAGAAATCGCAGTCCAGGCGGGTGTCAGTTCCTTTCAGCAGCCGTTCTATCAGCACGTTGTATCCGCCGATGGGGATGCCTTGGTATTTGTCGTTGAAATAGTTGTTGTCGAAAACCATGCGCACCGGTAGGCGTTTGATGATGAATGCTGGCAGGTCGGTGCATTTCCGTCCCCATTGTTTTTCGGTATAGCCTTTGATAAGTGTTTCGTAAATGTCTTTTCCTATCAGCAGTTGTGCCTGTTCTTCCAGGTTGCGCGGTTCGCTTATGCCTTGTTCTTTCATCCGTGCTACCGCCTCTGCCCGTTGTTCTTCCAGTTTTTCCTGAGCTTCGGCAGGTGTAGTCACTCCCCACATCTGGTAAAACGTGTTCATGTTGAAAGGCAGGTTATAAAGTTTACCTTTATAGTTTGCCACGGGCGAATTGGTATAACGGTTGAACTCTACGATGGAGTTGGCAAAATCCCAGACCCGCTTGTTCGAGGTGTGAAAGATATGTGCTCCATATTTGTGTACATTGATTCCTTCAGTGTTTTCACAATATAAGTTTCCTCCCAAATGCGGTCGGCGGTCGATGACCAGGCATTTCTTTCCTTCTTGTGTAGCTTTGTAGGCAAATACGGAGCCGAATAATCCGGCGCCAACTATCAAGTAATCGTAACGTTGCATATAGTTTCATTGTTTACTCCAAACATAATTTGTCATTGTCTGCAAACCAGTCAGCAATAGCTTCTTCAAACGTGTAATGAAAAGGATAACCCGAAGCTGCGAGTTTCTTGCCACAGATGTTCGTGGATATCTGGAGCTTCTTCACCCGTGCAGGGCAGATGCCCATGGGACTGCCTAAACATTGAGCCATATATGCAGCAGGCATGATCAAGGCATTGGGAATGTAGGGAACATATTGTTTCAATCCCGTCATCTTCTTCATTGCCTGTACAATGTGTTCTATTGTATAAGCCGGTTCGTAACAGCAGTTATACAATTCCACTCCTTGCTCGTGATGTTCCAGTCGATACAGCATGAAGCGTACCAGTTCTTTCACATAAATGCATGCCTTAATGGTATCCTTACGTCCTGGATAAGCAAACGTATGCTTGCGGATACCCCAATACAGCCGGGTGAAGTTCCCGTTCTCGCCTTTTCCGAACACCACACCCGGACGCACAATGGTCAGCTGCCTGTTATCGCTATCCTTTGCCTGCCATATCTGATGAATCTTTTCCGCTACCAGCTTCGAGATGCCGTAAGGTGTATTGGGTGTAGGCAAAGTGGTTTCTTCTTTCAATGCTTCAGCAGCACCATACGGAGCTATCGAACTAGTGAAAACTATTTTCTTGATTCCGTGCTTTTCTGCAAACGCGCATACATTTTCTGCCCCACGGGTATTGGTTTCAAAATACTCATGGTCGGGATGTCCCGGCGTGCGGTGTACCGCAGCAAAGTTAAAGATGATGTCTTCACTCGATACAGGCACGTCCAGTTCGATAGGCTTGCGCACATCGCAATAAATAAACTTGGACGCTAAGGTTTCTCCTTCCTTCAATGGCGAATGATAATATCCTTTTACGGCAGGAAGCGGAGTGCCCGGTTCCACAATGTCCAGATTATAAATGTTCGCTTCAGGATGTACTTCTTTCAAAAGATTGGTGAGGTGAGTACCGATAAATCCGGTACCTCCGGTGATAAAATAGTTCATGATTGTGCTCCTTATTTTATAGGTTGACGATAAATTTCTTCATATTTATCTGCCATTGTTGCGGCATTGTAATTCGTTTCCACGTCTTTTGAGGCTTGCCCTGCTATACTTATTCCGTCAATTTCTCCTTTTATTATATGCGTGATGACAGATGCATAATCTTCCGCCTTATTACAGATAAATCCATTTTTACCTGTACGGATGACATCCCGGTTCCCTATTACGTCGCTTACCAGGCATATCCTTTTAAGAAACATGGCTTCGAGCAAAGAGATGGGAAGCCCCTCCCATAAGGACGGTAAAATAAAAAAGTCAGCAGAACAGACCGCCTCCAATGCCTTTTCACGTGTTATCCATCCGGTTATTTCAATGTTTGGAGCCGTTAATTCTGATTTCAGTTCCCCTTCTCCTATCCATACAAAACGGATATCTGGCAACAGTTGTGCAATATGGTTAAACAGAGTAGGGTTTTTCTGATACAATATTCTGCCGCTTGTACAGACAGTTATGGGCTTATGGAATGTTGCAGTAGTTTCCGCAAGGAGCGGTTTCAATTCTTCAAGGTTAATGCCATTGTTCACGTACGTGCTGTTCTTTGACAACTTTAAGGCTTCTTTGCATTCCCCTTTGCTACAAGCGATAATCCTTGATCTCCGCTTGGCTGACAGATATTCCAATGACCAGAAAATCTTCCTTTTTAAAGCAGAGCTGTCTTGCATTAAAAATGAAAATCCATGAGGCGTATAAAAGACTCTTGTCTTGTTGCAAGGAATTGCCCAACGCCCAACAAAGCCCGAAGCGGAAGAGTGCAGATGTACAATGTCCGGCTTGATTTGATTATAAAGCCTATACACATCCAGATATGCTTTCGGGTTAACGACTGTGCCCAATGCCCCTTTGAAACTATCAACCTTAATCAGATGGATACGCTTATCGAACAGGGTCTCTACATTTGAGGGGGTTAATGGGCGTATGCCATACGCAATGTAGACCTCATGGTCGTCTGCTTGCCGTTTAGTGATATCCATAAGGAAACTCAACACGCCTGTAGCAAACGGTTCGGCAATATGAAGCACCTTCATGCCGCCCTCCTTTCTTCATTTTGGGAATTATTTACGAAGTGTGGCAAGAGCATCTGCAAATAACGTTCCACCCCTCCCGCACATTCGGCGATGTGCAGGACAGTAATTCGTTGGTCCATAAAAAATAAAGAGTTTATTAGTTTGTGAGTTCTTTAGTTTTTAAGTTGAAGCATGGAAAGACATTTATAGATTTGAAACTCAAAACTAAAGAACCGTATATTTAGAAATGTATTTTATATGCGGCAGGGCATGAAGCTAAGTCCGTAGGCCTGCGGACATAGCTTCGGAGGCTTACGGATATAGGTGTATTAAAAATGTTTTTGAAGGTTTTATTTCGAGAATGGCAAGAATTGCACTAAGAATTCATCGGGAGAAGATACTGTAATCTCGCTGAATTTGAAGTCTTTCTTATTGCGAGTGACAATTACTTCACAATCAGCTTGCAAGGCACTGTAATATTGTAACGCATCTTCAAAGTCGGAAGCTTCTAACAATAAAGCTCTTTCAAAGGATTCTTGCGTCATCGGAGAAATGTTCAAGCGATTGGATAGTTTGTTCAATGATTGATACAATGCTTTGCCTTTCAATGTTTTCCGCAAGATGTATGCCAAGTTTGCTATTGAGAGGACAGACGTGTAAAGGGCACATTGAGGATTATCGCTCAAAGCCAAAATATGCCCTGACTGTTCGTAACCTTCACGCTCGCATAGAAGGTCAATCAACACATTCGTATCAATAAAGATTCTCATCTTACTTATTTAACAGATACGATAATCTTTCGTCCGATTCTATCTCTTGCGAATCGATACCCGAAGCGATACCTATTAAACTGCGAATGTCTTCGGGCAAATTATCCGTAGAAGAAACTTTCGCTTTAGCATTTTCTTTCCGTACAGACACTCTGGTTACCCCCTTTAAAAGACCAATCGCCTTTTCCAGCATGGGGAGCAATGAATTGTCGCTGACCGTTACAATTATCTCTGCCATATTTGTCCAATTTTAGTTACTTAGTACAAAGTAACGGTTTTATTTCGAGAATGGCAAGGAATTGAGGAAAAGAAAATATCGCTATACATTCAGTTCTACGTTGTTTAACTTTTGTTTCTAGTGCTCTTTGGGACTATTTTGTATTCATAGGATATGCTTTGGCAGATTTTATAGCTCTCTTTGTATATATGAGTAATACAGCCAAACAGGATGCTCCATAAAAGCAGAAACAATATATTACGACAATGTCTAGAAAATGAAAAATAGTACCTATTAAAACGAAAGCTGGTAATAATCCGCCTATGCCTAATTCATTTTCCACTTTAACTTGGAAAGAGGTAGATTGATTAGGATCACGTCTTTTGTCTTCGATTTCAGGGATGATTCCAGTTTTATGCAAATCATATGAAACCGTTTTGAATTTTTGGTAAGTTAATCGGGAAAATGTATCAGAAATAGATGCTATGGCTCCTAATATAACGATTGTAATATCTCCTGTTTGAAAATAATATCCACCTGCATAATATACAGAAATACCCATTCCTAACCCCATTAATGCGACTAAAGCATACGAACCTAAACTATCTGCAAATTCGCCATAGGCTTGTTTTCGTACGCAACGCGCCAAATTACCGTCTATACAATCCATTAACAACCATACATTAACTAGAATGGCTGCAATTAGCGTACATGTATAATTCGGAATAATGAAAAAGATGAAACTGAGCAGTGCAATAAAAATAGAACTGTAAGAAACTGTATTAGCACTAATTCCTAAATAAGCAACTACGCTAGATAAGATAAAAGATAATGGTCTATAAAATAAACGAGTTAGTAGTGGGTCTTTTTTCCGTTTCCAAAGAGGAGTATTCTGATAAAAATGCAAGGGGGAAATAAATTTTTTCATAATGATGCTTTTTTTGATAATTAATGCCAATCAGGAGTTAAAAGGGAGTTATAAGGAGTTATCGCCCACTTGGTGGGCTGGGAGTTAGATGCCAATACCTCCTGCACTGTTTGCAGAAGCAGGACTATTGGCCTTTAACTCCTGAACGAAGTGATAACTCCTGTGAAACATAACTACGTTTAACTCCCGATTCGCTTAATTAATGTTTTATTAAATAAATGTCTAATTTTGCTTAGGAATAACATTTACGCGTCCGCTTTTCAGTTTATACTCATACGAATGAATGCCTTCCGCACGAAAATCCTGATGATATCGTTCTAATACGTGCTTAAAGATTTCTTCATATTGGGGAATGAAAAGGTCATCTTTGTTTTCCAAATGTTGAATGATAGTTTGTGCCATTGGAGCGGTCACGGTTAAATCAGTTTTCCCATGATTAAAGCTTGTCCCTTTTAATGAACCCGGACTTACATTCAGAATCCGATTCGTAGTGCCGGCTTTTTTCAATTCTACATTTACACTTTCTATGAAAATTTTTAAAGCTGCCTTTGTTGCGGCATAAACAGAGAAAAAAGGAGAAGACATAAATCCGGCAATGCTCACCATAACGCCACAATAAAAGTCTTTCTTATTCTCTATCTTTGAATAGAAATGCTTGATAAGGCGTAATGCTGCAATCGCGTTCACATTGAACGATGCAATGATTTGTTGTTCGTCTATATCACGAAATAAAGACAAGTTCCCAAATCCGGCTGTTATCATCAATGCGTCAATATCATCAAAGCGGTCGAAGAAAGTATAATCCAATTCAGTCAAATCAAATTCATAACTTTCTATTTTCTTCTGCTTGTATTCCTCGACTAATGGTGCTTTGTCTACAATATAAATTTTCTCACATGTATGCCGCTTTGCCATTTCTGTAGCGATGCTTAGTCCAATGCCGTTGGCACCGCCTACGATTAAAATCCGTTTCATATTTCCATAAAGTTTTTCCGTTCCGTAAATTGCTGCATGATATCTGCCATGGCGATGCTTTCTTTTCTCCGTAGTCTTGCCGTGCTGAACCGGTGATTGTAAATGCAGGAAATAAATTCTTGAATTTCGTAGCGCAGACCTGCGCTATCCCATTTGTAAAAGAACTTTTTGTTTTCGTTTTGGTCTTCATAGCGCAATTCAAAGTAATCCGTTTTCCACCATGGGGCAGGTACATAAGCATAACCTTTCGTCCCGCTGATGACCAAATTTCCTTCGGTTTTTACTCCCAATCCGACTTTAAAGGAACACACAGCCTTGGGATAACGCATCACCCCTTTTGTGTACATGTCTATGCCGCCTTTCATTCTCGAATAGTAATTCAGATTATCATAATCTATACCTAACAGCTTGATGATGGGCAGCAAGGGATAAGACCCCAATTCATACATTGAACCACCGGCTTGATTCGGGTCAAACTCACGCAAGGACTTGTCCGCAAGCAGCTTGGATAGAGAAGCTTCTATATCCACCACCTCACCAATCACTCCGCTCTTTATCATGACAATCAAGTGATTGAACGCCGGACAATGGGCAGTCTTATTTGCTTCCATCAATACGACTTCCTGACTTTCTGCCAATTTGAACAATTCACGTGCTTTATCTCCATTAAGCACCATAGGAGTTTCGCAAAGCACATGCTTATGAGCCAGTAAAGCTTGTTTTGCGTAGGCATAATGCGTCAGGTGAGGAGAGGCTATGTATACGGCATCCACGTCATCCAATAGCTTTTCATATGTGCGGTACACATCGGGTATGTTCTTCTGCACCACAAAGTTGGCTGCCTTGCCAAAATCTAAGTCAAATGCTGCCGTTACTTCCACCCCGTTTACAAAATCGGCTTCCGTTACAAAGCGTTGGGCAATTCGTCCCGTTCCTACAATTCCCACACGTACCGTTTCTTGCGATTCTGCCCGTAATTGTGTAGACGAAATGCCTTCCGTTCGAGGCAAGTAAACGACTTTGCAAAACTCATTCAGGTAATCGAATTTACCTTCCCAGTCCGATCCTATAGCAAAAATGTCAATGTTGTATTTCTGTATATCGTCAATCTTTTGTCCGATATAGTCCTCAATGATAATCCGGTCAGCCAATCCTGTAGCTTTTACTGCCTCTACACGTTCTAACACATTATTCCTTACATTCAGCTTGCCACGATCCCGGTCGAAACTGTCATTGGTTACACCTACTATCAGATAATCCCCCAAAGCCTTGGCACGCTTTAAAAGATTGATATGCCCTTGATGAAGCAAATCGTATGTACCGTATGTGATTACTTTTTTCATTGTTCTTTTTTTCTAAATGTCCATTCAAAGTTTATTAAAAGGCGAGTGCTTTTTATGTTATCTTCGGTTGGTATGGATAAACATGGCATAATGGTTAACCGTTTCTCCGAAAATACCATTCCTATACGTATTTTTTTACTTGCAATGCGATATTCAGGTATGTTGCGATAACTTAGAGTAAATCCTATGTTTTCAGTTATTTGTAGTGCACTTCCTATTTCGTAGCATGTAATGTAATCCCATGAAGTATCTTTATGGGGATTCAATGTTCCGTATATTGAAAACCTATGGTTGAATTTGCATTGGAGTGTACATAGCATTCCGTAATCTTGAAAGTTGCCGTTCCATTGAGTGCCTATGTAAGGAGATAATTCTATTTCTAAATCTTTCCATGTAGATGCATAATTCAGATACCCTCTGATATACTGATAAGCAAAATCTTCGGAAAATATACTTTCTTCCAACTTTAATCCCCATGTGTTTTTATAAGTGTAGCTTGTATATGGAAATTTATTATCACGTATGCCTATTTTAATTTGGGCGTGCAAAGAATACGAAATACTTGCAAGCAAATAAATTATAAGAATTTTACTTTTCATCTTTGTATCGGTCTGTCAGAAGTTACGATGAACCCTTTTTGAATATATGCTTTAATCTTTTCTTTGTTATTAACAGTCCACACATTAGCTTTCAATCTATATGTTTTGATATCTTCCATTATCCTTCCATTTGATTGTATAAAATTCTCCTGATACGAAACGCCTTTTATTCCTGCTTTAGCAGCTTCTTGCGGAGTAACGGTTGGGTCGTATATCCATGTAGCGTGCGCATACCCTCTAGCTCTTAATGTTTCCATATAAGTCCGAGTGCAGAAGAATTCCACTTTAGATTCTAATCCTCTTCTTTCAATTTCTGTTAGTAGACGATTGACATCTACATGTTTTAAATCCAAAATAAGTTTGGTAGATGATTGAGGGGTATTAGTAATTATGTCAAAAAATTCATTCAGTGTTGCAAGATGGACATCATCTATTAATTGAGTTGTTATATCAATATAGTTTGTTGCTGAGATTTTTATTCCATAATAATCATCATCATGTTCTATGACAAAAACAGAATCTTTTGTCATTCTTACATCACATTCCGATCCATAGAATCCCATTTCTAATGCAGATTTTAATGCTTCTATTGAATTTCGTTTCCATCCTTCCCATTGCCAATTTCCTTGATGGGCTATTATCTGTGAAAGATTCTCTTTTGATGTGAAAAACTCATCTATGTCAGATGTACAAGAAAATAAAAGGAATATATATAAGAGTGTAATCCACTTCCACGTTTTCATCATAAAAGTGTTATTTTTAGGTTCAAAGGTATGCTTATGCTAATATCATTTATTCTACTGTTCGAACTGGCTGACTAAGTAACCTGCGTTCTACTTGTCCAAAATCAGAAAAAGCATATAAAATTAATCTTCTTAGATACTCTGCTGTGTATGGTCTTTCTTCGATTTCTGGATCTAATATTAGTTGTATCTCATCTGGCATATTATCCTCATTTATCTCATATATTCCCATATCTATGGGAAATGGATCTCTCAAATTCTCTATTTCAAAGTTGATAGGAAATGAAATATGAAAGGTCTTTTTTAAGTTTGGGCAAAAACCATTTGATTGTAGAGGATTTCTAACAGGTATCACAATGTTATATGATTTATCGTCAGGATATTCAAACTCTGTATTTTTATGTGTTGAACTATAATAGATTCCGTTATAACTCTTGTTACTAATAATCCATTCGAGTATCAATTGTGGAAAAATATATTCAGGTTTAAAAATCGCTGTTGTATCTTTTACTGGTATCATACAAGCTATGATAATGGGGAATAATGTTGCCCAAAGAATTGGTAAATTTTTAAACTTGGATTTTGAAGGAACACGTAAATCCAAAAGCTTAATATCGTTTGTGGTTTTAATACGAGAGAACCAACAATTGTGCATGGTTGGTCTGCCCATTTCTTCCCAACATGCATATACGCTATTACCCATGTACAGGCATGGATACCCTGGCGTACTATATCGTTGTGTTTTCACTATCGAACGCATTTCTAAAGGAATATGAAATAAATCCTTACATTTTACTCCCGTTCGTTGGTTATCTATGACTCGCATTCTGTAATAAGAACGGTCTTCTCTTTCTTGCTTTGTCTCTAATTTTTCCTTTTGAAGGAAAAGATTTAATGCATTATAAGCTTCTGCAGGTTTTCCTTGTAGTGAGAGGGTTACGATTTTTTAATATTTTATCATTAATCATTTTCACTTTCAAAATCGTTTGTTCCCATTGTACGGGAATGTCCTCATCAAGTTTACTTAGCAAAGTATAATATTCATTTAATGCACTTTTTAGGGTGTCTCTGAAATTATTTTTGCTAGACTGATATGGTGTCAGTTTAGTAATTTCCTCATAAAAATTTTCGATTGTCATGATATTTGATAGAAATAATGTTTATTCTATTTGGATAAATTCTTTAAGGAATGCCTCTCTGCGTTTATTTAGGATGAAACTTTGATAATTTTTTGCTTCTTCAAAATTTTTAGTAGCTTGCTCTTTTTGGATATTGACATCCATCATCTTAAGCAATTTTTCAGAGAGCATTTTTGAATCTCCGCATCTAAACAGAAAATCATTGTCTATTAATTCATAATTTCCACCAGTATCGCTGCATATTACAGGGCAAGCACAGCTCATTGCTTCAACAATAGAACGACATAAACCTTCTTGATAGCTAGATTGTACATAAACATCTATACTATCCATCCATTCGAATATTTTATCATGAGGACAAGCTCCTATTATTTTGACTTGATTTTCTACCCCAAGTTTTTTTGCTAAGTTCTTTAACCCTTTTCCTGTCCCGAGTCCAACCATCTCATATTCAATATTGCTATATCCGTTTTCTTTTAATAATTTTAAAGCACGTATCACAATGGCTTGTCCTTTCCATTTAACGTCAAGGAAAGCCGCTGTGCCTATTTTTAATGGTTTGTTTAAATTTGAATTGATCTTCTTCAAACGGTTTGTCAAATTGTCTTGTGATGAGAGATCAGGAAGTTGTACATCTGAACAACCTAACATTTTTCCTTTACATGGATATCTTTCTTGCAAAGCTTTTTGAGTTACATACGTTGCACATTCTGCATTATAAGTTAGTTCTTTAGTAAGTTGCTCAAATTTACCAGCCAGTATTCGTCCTAAGAGGCTGTGGTGTGTCATCCCTTCTTTAGCGAATCCCGTTACTTCCATTAAATAAGGTTTATTATATTTCAAGCATGCTTTATAAGTCATATAGGTGTATAGCGAGCATGACCTGATAATGACCTTGTCAGCAGATGCCACTTCTGATTCTATTATTTTTCGGATATTCTTTCTGGTTATAGGGTTTAAGAGTCTCATTTTGGGTCGGATTATATCAGGTAAGTCTATAATTCGCAACCTTGAGTCAATTAGCATACGGCAAAATTTCTTTTCTGCAAATTCCACATCGTACACTTTGTCTTCTTTTCGAAGGATAACAGTCAATTCATCACAGCAAGAAAGATATCTTTCCCAAACTTCAGGTGTAAAATTTCCGTCCGTATACCAATTCCCCTTATTGTCTTTTTTTAGGCGTGAACCGCCTTGGATGAAAACCATTTTCATAGCTGTTTTTTATTGTTTGTTGTTGGCTGATATTGAATTTAAAATATGTTTGTAGTTGTCATAAAAGATTTCGCAGGTATAGTTATTGACGAATGTATTTTTGCTTATTATCTCTAGATTTTTTCGTTTAGCAAGAGACATCTTACTAATATTATCCATGATATTTAAAGCTTCATGTTTGCTGTTATATAAAAAGACACTTTCAATATTGGTAAAATGTTTATTCCCCCCTGTGCTACTTGCAATAACAATTTTTCCTAGTGACAAAACTTCTAATAAAATTAAGTCAAAGTAAGTTTCTCTATTTGGTAAAATAAATGCGTCTGATGCTGCTATAAGAGAATGTGGATCATTTGTCCAGCCCACTTCAATCCATCGTTCATTCTTAAGTCTTTGATATGGCTCTTCTTTTCCTGCTATGAGAAAATACACATTATGATGTTGACATAAGAATTCTTTAGCATATTCTTTTAACAAATCATAGCCTTTTATACTGTTATGTCGCCCTACATAACAAAAAATGAAACTATCTAATGGAATGTTATATTTTTTACATATATTTTCTCTGTTGTCTTTAACCTTGCATGGTCTTATTCCAGTTAACAGATACCTATATTTTTCTTGATGTTCTTTTTTGAAATCTGCATACTCTTTCCATGCGTGATAATATGGTTCTTCTGCTTCTGGACATGGAAAAATAAAATAATCCGCACGATTAAAAGCATATGTATCCATTTGTTTTAATTTTCTGAATATGCGTAAAAATAATTTTTCAAGCCAAGATGATTTATCCCAAATTTCAAAAGATAATAGAGTTGGAGAATGAGATGTAAATATGACCTTACCTGTATATTCAGATAGAGAATCCCTTACTGAATACATATCTAGCGAAGAATGAAAATGTACAGCATCATAATTTGAAAGGTTTGTTTGTGCATAATGCTTTCTGCCATAAACTAGTAGCCAGTATTTATATATATTTTTGAGTCGTATTAGAATTGTCCTTAATTTGGTACAACGTATGTCTCTGATTTTTCTTTTCCAACTTTCGTATTTAAAATCTTCTTGAATAAATTCAATGGAGGCATCATGATTTTTGTCAATTTCTTGTTTTAAATTATAAAGATAGCCTAAAGGACCTCCTATAGGAGCTAATTGTGATTTAAATGCATAAATTAGAACTTTCATTTGTATAAAATTGAATTATAAGGTAAATATTTTTGATTAAACCATGAATATGTATTGTCAGAATAAATAATGCTACACATATATAAATATGAATATATAACTAAAATAATGAAAGTCATATTTCGAAAAAACTTTAATTTCATGTAGTATATACATATAGGAAATAAAAGAATTTCGGTTATACAATAATAATATGTACCTCTTGAACTTAAGGTTGTAAATCGCATAAAAATCAACGATGCGCAAACACCTAAAATATACATATTCAGTAATAACCCATTGGCTCCATGATATTGTTTGGAATGCCTTAAACACTCATAAAAAAAGATAGCTAAGAACGATTTTCTAAATTGGGATAATCCTAATTGCACGTAATCTTGTTGATATGTATCAATTGTTGAACTGAATTTATTAAAATATGTAGGCATAGTTGCTAATATGCGATGTAAAAAATCAGCAGATACTACAAATCCGATTATACTTGAAACTACTAATAAGCAATAAAATATTTTTCTGTTGATTTGTTTTTCAAATAAGAAATAAGCCAATACAAAAAAACACGAAGTGCGATGTAAGAAAATGGTGCTAAAAAAAATCAGTAGTAAAAACGTCTTTAAATCTCTTTTTATGATATATTTAATGCTATATAAACATATACTTAAGGCTGCTCCTTGCCTTATTATTCCCATATCATATAATAGAAAACAAAAACCAAAATATAAGAGCAAACATAAATAAGGATATTTCATCCTACTAATGACATAACTCTTAATGCCAATGCCTATAATTGCATAAAACAAAAGTAGAATATAAAAGTCTTTACATAAATTGGAGAGAATAATAAATAATGCTTCTATGCTGAAAATTTGTTCATTAATAGATTCTCCTTTTAAGTTTGTAAAATTCTCATTATACATATTATAATCCATGCCTACTTTATATCGCAATCCTGCAAATAAAATTAAAGCAACAATGACAATAAAATATAAGGCTTTTGATTGAATATGTTTGTTTATATCCAAGAAAGCGAAGAAGGTTAAAAAGAAAAATATAATTATATATTCCATTTTAGAATTAAATGTGAGATAAAATAAGTGATAGTTTAAATTGCTATTTCAGTGTTATTTAAGAACTTTCTTTAATATATTAAATAAGAATTGTTCTTGGACGATAAGAAGCCACATTCCATACACCAACATTCCAATTATTACAGCGAATATAAAATTGGCAATATCCGATCCGAATAAATCAGATGCAAAATGCAATGCCAACGTCATCCAGCAAGTTGCCACAAAATAATGCACAAAAGACTTGCTTTTCCATCGGATAGGAATGTACTTCTTTCCGATAAATATCATGGAAACCGTAACCATTGTTTCTGCCAATAAGGTAGATATGGCAGCTCCGTTTTGGGCATATCGGGGAATCAGCCAAATGTTCAAGACAAGATTGACCAATGCGCCTAATGCCGTACAAAGGATTACCTTATTTTCTTGTCCTTGCGGATATAAGATTTGGATACCTAACACATTGGATATACCTATCATGATGATAATCGGTGAAATGATTTGCAAGGTCAAGATTGCCGGTTCGTAGGAGTTTCCGCAAAACAGAGGAATCAGGTATTTTGCCATCATAATCAATCCGGCAGTCAGGGGAAGCGTAAGAGCCATGACTACCGTAATGGACTTTTGTGCAAGCTCATTGAACTTTTCTTTCTGTCCTGTAGATATTAGATTGGAAAGGCGGGGAAGCATGACGGTTCCCAATGCACTTACTAGACTCAGCAGTACGTGAGACAATTTGGTTGCAGCCGTAAACAATCCTACGCTTGTGTTGTCCGCCATAAAGCCGAGCATAATGGAGTTCAGGTTGACATACAGGCTGATGACCAGATTTAGTACAAAGATATGTAGCGCAGGCTTCAGATGTACCAATGGATGCAATTCCTTAAACGGCAAGTCTTTCCAAGAAATATATTTTCGTAAACGAATGAAGTTGAAAATATTGCCTCCCAGTATTCCGAATACCAAATAGCCTGCATACCATAAAATATCTTCTTTTGTCCGGACAAATACAAATAGCAGGATAACCGCTATTATTTTGACTATCAGTCCACGGATGGTGATATACTTGAAATCTTCTATGCCCTGATAAAACCATTCGCAACCGATGGCTGTAAAGAATATGGTCAAGCTCAGAATTAGGAATAACGGAATATTGACTTGTATGTCTGACACAAATGCAGCCAATAAAGCTACGATAACATAGCCTATCAGGCTAAGAGTAGCATGAAGCAGCAATATTTCTATGGCGACTTTGTTCCTTTTCGCAACATCATCACGCACGCTGGCTATCTTGCGTATGGCATACATGGGAATGCCTAAGCAAGTCAGCAGGGTAATATACTGAATGATAGACTGAAAGAAATTCACTTGCCCGATACCATCCGCCAACATGATGCGGGAAGCATACGGGAAAGTAATCAACGGAAACAGCAAGCCTGTCACCGTATTCAGCATATTGAAAATGTAGTTGACTTTTAAAGATTTAGCCATAAAGCTAATAAGAGTGAATGCTCAATTGAGAGCATGGTATTCATGTTCTTGGCTATACGCTTGTTATTTTCTGCTGTGTTTGCCACAAAAAGCGAATGATTAAAAGATGGAAAATGAAAGGCATTTCAAAAGCAATGCCTTACTGACAATTCACCTATAAAGATATTCGTGAGACTTCTTTGCGAATGGTTTCTTTTATATCTTCCCATGCCACATTTGTAAACATTTTCGGCATGAACTGGTTTTCTGCATCTTCGAAATCGGTCAGACTCATTAAAGCGCGGAAAATGGAATATTCAGGATATTTCGACGCATAAAATCCTAAAATATCTTGTAGTGGATAAATCTACAGACATACGGTGCCCATACTGGAGTGCCAATGCTGTTCCGCCCACCAGTCTTGCTTCTGAAAGGAAGTCTTGGTTTGAAAGTTCTTTTAGAAGTTCCCAATGGAAAGAAATTTATCGGTATTTTATTCTTTGGCGAGCGCACGGCTCTTTCATTTATTGAATATCCGCAAACATCCCATGTAGGGGCGTATCGCATACGCCCGAATGCGTCCACTTATCCACGCGGATGTCTTCAGGGCGTATGCGATACGCCCCTACAGTCAATTAGGTAAAATGCGGATATTCATTTTCATTTAAAACGCTAAATGGATTGTCCGCATTTGCCAACTACCTGTAGGGGCAGGGGTTGCCTGCCCGAATGTGTCCACCCATAGAGCGGTTGATGTTTTCGGGCGGGCAGACCCCGCCCCTACAAGTAAATGAAAGAGCCGTGTGGCGAGCGGCATCCATTAACCGTTTTTGGTGTTGGAGACATGCTTTTCAATGAATAATGCGAATCGGGAGTTAAACGTTGTTAAGTTCCACAGGAGTTATCACTTCGTTCAGGAGTTATACTTCACGCGGTATTTATTTGTGCATTTTGTATATGCCACGTAGTAAAGACGATGTGCACATCGTCTCTACAGAAGCGGTGCAAAAGGTATTGGCATCTAACTCCCAGCCCGCACTGGCGGGCGATAACTGCCTATAACTCCCTTTTAACTCCTGATTGGCACGAATAACATTTAAGCAAGAAACTTCTCCCATACATCCAAAGCATACGGCACACCATAATCTTCGTATGCCTCTGTATGCTTCAATTTCTCCAATCCGTCTCTCAATCGCTGCAACTCCACATTGGGAAAATTCCCATTCTTGATAAAGCTGATGATTGCCTCCATCATATCCTGACAAACATAATCAGGATTGTACATGTCATCGAAATAATTGTAATGCTCGTCTTTTACGAAGTGATAAGTAAGGCTTTCGAGCACTTCGATTAGAACGGTTACGGCTTCGGCATAGTTGCCTTAGCTGAGCGATTCACGAACCGTTTTTCGATAAGGTGAAAGTAGTCTTGTGATGGTGTCGCAATCTTCATCGATGTTGCTTTCATTGAATATGGATTCGATTTCCGCTTTCAGCGGTGTCAGTTCGATGTCAGTACGTGATTTGTCTTTCATACGCTGACAGATATATCTCATTTTTTCGGATGGCATATTAATAGTTTTACAATGAGTTCAAAAACGCCAACATCCGCAAGTCCTTGTATTTCGGAGCTTTTCCTGTTTTCTCTACTATCGACAGGATGGCAGGCAAGCTGACGGCAAGTGATTCGCGAACGCTATCGGGCATCAGCATCTTCCACTCACTGGCTTCAAAGTCCTCGTAAGTCAGTATAAGAGAGTATTTCTGCAATTTATATTGCGTCTTACGCATCTTCTTGGTGATGTATTGGTTCGGACCTGCCTTTACAAACTCATCCACCAATTGAAGTTCGCTTTTGCTCAGGCTGCACAGCACGGCAAGGGGATTGTCGAGAATCTCTTGTGCTATGCGGCGTGCCGTCTCTTCCTTTTTCAGGTTCGGACTGACATAGAGGTCGAGCTTCTTGCAGGTGTCCAGCATGTATTCTTTGGTGCGTACCATCAGCATGGCCGCCAAGCTGACGTTGGACGTAAAATCGGTATTCTTGATGGTTATCATACGCTGTAGGTTGGTACGTTTAGAGTTTGTGAGTTTATAAGTTGACAGGATATTCATTAACTTTTTAGGTTGACAGCACGAAGGCAGGCACATCTATCGGATTGGACAATACATCAGTTTTGGACGCTTACTATTTACGGTTACAATAATTCTATAGAATCGCTGACAATTTCTTTCAAATCAGCTACTGAATAAACGGGTATAGCTGATTGGAGTTCGTATCTACATATACTTTCATCGGTCAATATTTTTCTTTTAACAAAGCATCTATACCTTTTTCATCGGCAGGAACCTTCATCCCTCCATGTACAGATAATGTTTGTATAAAGTGTTCCGCTTCGGACATGCTGACTTCTTTTGCCGGCAATTCCTGCTCTTTCAACGATTCATCCAGCCTCTTTGCCAACAACTGGCGCACTTCCCGTTTCAATGGTTTCAGCAATGTCCAAAACGCATCTGCCAACTTGTAATCATTTATGTTTATTGCGGTTGCCATGATTATCCTCCTTTTCTGCAAAAATAGGGATTCCTTTTGTCATAAGCAAGCGATTCAATACAAAATCAGTTGCTTATGAAAATTATATCTCTCCTTTTTTAAAGGATATATACTGCATCGGCGGTTGCAGTATATATTCATCAGCAGTTGCAGTATATATTCATCGGCGGTTGCAGTATATATTCAACTGCCGATGCAGTATATATTCATTTTTCGGGTGTACTATCCTGTATGTTCTGTTCCGCCTGCTGCGCGTTCGGGGCGATGAGGTTCTTGCCGCCGTTGATGATGCAGACAAACTGGGGGGCTTCCCGCTCGTGAAGCTTGTCTATCTCGTCGTGGTACTTCTAACTTATACTTCATTCTTAATTCTTCATTCTATAGTATGTCGCTTATCCTTATCCCCTTCACCATGTTCTGCCACGAATGCCGGGCAACGGTAAGGTTCAGCGGATAACCAAGTTCCATCGTCTCGCCCAATTTCTTCAGGCTGTAATTGATGCGGTGCAGAAGGCTGTCATATTGTCTCCATTGTTCGTGCGGAGATTTTGCCGTGATAACAGGGAAAAGCCGTGTCGTCCCTTCCTGTTTGTAGCGGTCCGCAATCTCCTGCAGAGCCGGCTCCCACGGAATGGAAATCTCCTTGCCGGTGATGTGTTGGCGGTAGGTGAGCTGTCCGTTCTTGATATTCTTTCTGGTCAACCGGAAAATGTCATCGCTCCTCATGCCCTTGGTATAGACTGTGAACAGGAAAATGTCACGGGCGAATACAACCTGCCGTGGCTCGCCGCTCAAGTCCAAATCACGCAGGCGTTTCACCTCATCGAGCGTCAGGCCGTTCCTCTCTTTCTTGGCGCGGTAACTCACGTCCATGCCTTCGAAGGGATGGCATTCATCAGCCAGTCCGCTTTCTACGGCAAGGCGGTAGACCCGTTTCAAGTTCCGGATGTACAAGGAAATGCTATTGCGCCCTAACTCCTGATTCTTCAGCCATGTATGATAGTTGCGTATCAGCAGGGCGTCAAAGTCCTTGAAAGGCACTTCGTTCTTGCCTAAATAGGCGATGAACTTCCTGAGATACATTTTCAGTTTGTTTGCGGCATCGTAACGCCCCTCGTCCTGCAGTTTCTCAACGCGGGAGTTGGCGTAGGCGATGAAGCCGAAACCTTCCAGCCCCTCTCCAACCCCTCTCCAGCTCTCCTCATGAGGGGAAAGGGTAACGGCTGCCGTCTGTACATTTTTCTGTCTGTTGTTATCCACTTTTCGCTATATTTTACTTGAATATCCGCATTTTGCCCAATAAGGAGTTAAAGGAATTCATTATATTTTATACCTGTTACCTGTTCAGATAAATCACCTCACCGTTTGGCCGAGCATCGGATGCCCTTGACGGCTTCATGCATCCCAGGAAATCGAAGATGTTCGGCTCGTCAAAATAGATGCCCATGTCGGCATAATAGGCTTCCTCCGGGTCTTCCGGCACGGTGTAGAGATCTTCGTAAAGGCTGAGCCGCTTGCCGAACGCGGTGGTGAAATAAGCGAGTTTGGCCGCATCCTGTTCTTTCTTCACGATGTCGTTCCAATTGGCTTCACCGTTCCATATCGGCAGGGCTTCCTCGTTGAGCCAGACTGCAGAACCGTTTATGTAGGTTTTGTCATTGTAAGTGACAAGCTGGGCGGCAAGATGACGGTTTTGCACGTCATCCGGAACGGACTGCAGGAAAATCACGTCACGGAACTCACGCCCGTCTCTGTGGAGTAAGGCAAGCAGGTGTTCATCCTTCCAATCGATGACCGTATAAGTATCCAACCTTTCGGAACGGATGGTATCGAGCATCTCTGCCACTTCTTTCAACAGGGCACATTCCTCTTTTCCCAAGGAAGGAGACGAGAAACGGAATTGCCTGGCAATGGTGTTTACCAGGGAATAACCGCGCTTGTCACGCCAGTTGAAAGCAAGGTCAGTCCACAGCATCTTCTTAGAAACCTGTTTATCTCCGGCGAGCCGCATGAACATTGCTTTGCGGCAACGCAGGTCTGGATAGACGTAACGCAAGATTTTGTCTTCGCATGCAAACCATGTCAACATCTCACTCAGGCGGGAGAAATCACCCGACAGCACGCTTTCCGTCATCCATCGCCGCAAGGCACTGCAGCGAGCGTCTGCCACAGCCCTGCCCACGAGGTTGTGGACTTTGGAGTCGGCTGTGGCACTCATTTCAAACCCGTTGCACCAGCGGCTCTCCACATTGCCCACGCTGCGGTACCTGTATTCGTAAACACCGTCAAGCCCGACGGCGATGGTATTTTCTACATAGAGCAGAAAGGGAAGAATTTTAGAACTATCGAAACACCTCGCCTCCTGTCCGATAAGATGATACAGCTTGCCGTATAGCTGATAGAAAAAGCCCACATCGCCTTCCACGTCCATGGAAGGATGGTGAAGGCGTTTCCATCGGGAGGAGAATTGGACAAATGTAAGCATAGGAGTTAAGAAGCTGTTTTGAATTTCTCCAAAAAGTTTTTCTTGGCTTGATGTATCCGTTTTCGTGTGTGCTTTGGGCGATTTTTTGGTCTTTTTCGCTCCTGTTCTTCGTCAGATAGCCCGCTATCTTCCTCATCACAGAAGCGGAAATGCCTCAAAAACTCATCCAAAATCAGCGCACGATAAATTCAAAACAGCTTCTAAAAATATTAATTGTGCAGCCACACCGTCTGCAAATACCTGCGCCATACGGAAAGGTGGTTGGTGGAGTTGACTTCCTTGCAGATGCGGACACAAGCCTGTATCAGCAGATCCTTTACCTCATCTTTTTCCTGTGCTGAAGACTTGATGGCCATGACGCTCAGCGTATCCTCGCCGACCTTGAAATCCTGTACGGCTTTTACAGCTGAATCTTCATCCGTCAATACCTTATATAATGTTGGGGCATAGTTGCGGAAAGACTCAATAAGCTTTTCCGTATTAGCCCTCCCGTCAGAAACGGTCTCCACCGTTCCGGCAACCAGTTTTTCATTGGCCTTTCCTGCCGTCAGGAAGTATTCCCGGAGAAAACCGTCCCAGTTGGCGAAGTAAGTACATTCTTCCTTGTCTTTATCCTCCATCATGCCAATGTGGGCATAATAGGTTGTTGTAAGCGTCTCGTTCTTTTTCCTGCTGGGTTGGTAGGCTTCCTCCGTAATGTCCACTTTGCGGACGATTTCCGTAAAATCCTTGTGACGGAGTTTCACTTCTGTCTTGCCTTCATCCATTTCCACACCGGAAGTCGGGGTAAGGAACGGCCGCAGCGTCAACTTACTCCAGTTGGCCTTTACGTAACCCGGATTGTCATGCTCGTAGCGCACGAGGTTGATGACGAGTTCCGCCTCCTTGCCGGTCATCAGAGCCAAACATCGGCTTAAAGCGGCATCGCCTTGCGCATGGAGATTCTTACAGAGCGAGACCAACGAGGGCTTGATGACAAGACGGGCGATGATGTCATATAGCATCGGAAGCGTACGTTCTCCATAGCCGCAGGCCTGCAGGAAGCCTACAAGCAGATCCACGGCACGTCCTTTCTCGGTTCCGATGGAGAACCTGTCTCCCTCCATATTGTGCAGGCGAACCACGCGCAAGTCCCATGCCTTGGGACAGGAGACCGTGAGCCAGCTGCCCGGTTCAAAACCCTGTACCTGAAACACCAATCGTTTTTCATGCCGGAAACGGCAGATGTAGCCCTCGCAGCCTGCAAGCGGACCGTCGATGACACGTACAATCTCGTTCGGTTCGCCCGTTTTCGTGTTGAAAGCATAGTCGGAATAAGGATGCTCCAGGACAATCACCTTGTCGGCATAGTTCTCATTATAGTCGCGGAAAGCACGCATCTGCGATTCGGGAATGACGCACATCCGTGTCCTTTCGCCTTTTTCATTTTTACGCTCGTACTGCATGCCGGCATCCAAGGAATGCTCTTTCATGAAATTCATCAGCGCATCCTGCGTAGCGAGTACGAACACGATGCCCGCGAACAGCGGCTTCTGTTTATCGTCGCTGTCCTGATGCACATTCACCGTGGTGTGGGTGGGCGCGTAAATTTCAAGGATATTCTTGGTCTGGGCCTTTTGCTTTTCCAGAAGTTCCACCAGTTTGCTCTCCTGATGACGCTTGGTGCGCACTACGTACCAACGGTAATCCACGTGATTAAGCTTGTCGGGCATAATGATATATAAGGAGTTATAGGGAGTTGTTAAGCCGATAGTTTGGCTAACATTTTAAAAGCCTTGTCAACTATAGTTGAACGAAATTGGTTTACGAAAATACTGCATGTAGTAGAAGGTGCATCAAAATAGAAATCAACTTTCATTTTGTCATCCTGAGTGCCCATTTCCTGCGGAAACCCCATTCGATTATGACAGGTATTGTCATCCTGAGCGCCAGCGAAGGATCTCGTAGACATCCACGTGGATGTGAGATTCTTCCTCCCTACGGTCATCAGAATGACAAGAGGGTTAAGGATAATCCGTCATTGGTAACAAAATTTAAATGACTCTAAAAGCAAGCTATGATTTTTCGCAATTCATTTCTGATTGACTATAATTCTTCATTTGCGAAAGTGTGTTCCTCATGTTCCTCTCATGGCATTCGCATGATAGTTCCGGAGCACCTTATTTCAGGTATAACGGCGGCATTCTGGACGAACCTCAGCAGCAATGATCCACCGTTTTTATGTGACGAGAAGAACAAAGCGCAATGCACTTCAGCATTTTCATTCCCATATCACAAATATTTTATTTTCAATCAATTAAACATTTCTAAACCCGCCGCTTTACCATAGTTGTATAATATGAAGCGACGAATATGCTGCAAAGGTATATAAAAAGATTGAATGCAGAGGCATTTATCGCCGGAAAAATTTAAAAGATTCAGAATTTTAGTCGAATAGCGATTGCATTTATTCGACTAAAATTGGTTCTTGTACAAAGTTGCACCTTGGTAATCAATCAGTTGCGAAAATCCGCCGTTTCATATTATACAGCAACGAATTTTGTCGAACATTTCTGGTTGTTTTTTACCACACCCTCCGGATCAAGGGAGCTTGATAAGGCTATTAAAAATATATATCACGCTTTATCTACATACGAAATACAATTTATGCCGCATGCCCAATTGGCTTGTAGGGACGTATCACATACGCCCTTAAAAACATCTACGTGAATAAATTGGCGCATTCGAGGCGTATGCAATACACACGTGTCCACTAAAAATCATTAAGAAGCTGTTTTGAATTTCTCCAAAAAGTTTTTCTTGGCTTGATATAGGCTCATCCGCTGTAAGATTAATAATCTTACACCAGACGAAGCTATCTGCGTTGAAGCAAAAAGATAATAACGACAACCTTTTAACTAATCTGCGTATGATAATGTACCGTTTAGTAATGCAGGCTGAACGGAACGGAGACAGCATACAGGAATTGTGACATCAACAAAATGCACCAATCCATACCGCGCATGGTATAAGAAGTTCTGAAGATCCCCTGCAAGCGGAACGGCTGGCAAGGGATTTTTAATTTCAGAATCCCACTTGTTTCTGTTGTTCGGCATTGTAGCGGTCGCCCGTCACGGGAATGGCTGCAACGGCATCTTCCAACTGTTTCCACTCTTCGGCAGAAATGCTCCCTTGCTTCCGGCAGCCACGTAGGTGGCAGCCTGTACTTTGCCCAATGCCGGGGAGACAGCCAGAGCTGCGCCCACGGCAGCCGCCGTCTTCAGAAAACCGCGACGGCTGAAACCTTCTTTCTTGTTCAAGTCTTCCATATTGCCTTTTAAATGAAAAATGCGAATCAGGAGTTAAACGTAGTTATGTTTCACAGGAGTTACAGGCCAATAGTCTTACTTCTGAAACCGGCGCAAAAAGGTATTGGCATCTAACTTCCAGCCCGCCCTGCGGGCGATAACTACCTATAACTCCCTTTTAACTCCTGATTGGCATGAAAAAAATTACTTTATTTTCAGTCCCGGAATCAGCGGTGTCGTATCCACCAGTTCCAACTCCTTTACCATATCCAGCGTACCCTGTTTGTACTTCTGGAAATGGAGAGTCTTCAAATGGCTTTCGTAAGCGGCACGGTCGGCATAGATTTCGAGGATGGTAATCTTGTGGGGCGCATCCTTTTCGGCTGTGGCATAAAGAGTGAGCACGCCCGGCTCCAGCCGCATGGAGGCTTCTATTTCCTCTTTCAGATAGGCGTTGTATTCGTCCAGCCGGTTAACATCGACGGTTATCTTCGAGAGACGTACCAGATTATCTGTGGCCGATGCGGTCGGTTGGGCAGTTTCCTGCTTGATGATGCGCAATGCTTTGATGGCTGCCGGGAAACCGATGTAGGGAAGACATTGGATGACCGCTGCGGTCACTTCTTCGGGCGTATTGCCTGCCTGGATGTTTCCGTGGAAGTGCGACTGCAACTGGCTTTCCGCCTCCAGTGTCGTCAGGATGCAGTAGCCGAGCAGTTCTTTGGTTTTCAAGTCAAGTCCGTTACGGGTGTATATTTCGCCAAAGAAATAGTCGGTCAGGAAGCGTGCTACCTCTTCACCCATTCCGCCGGGCACGCCTTCCATCACGGCAGAGATTCCTCCGTGGTAGAGTTTGTCCTGAATGGCTGCGCCCTGCTCATGACGGTTCGCTTCGGTGACGGTGGTCTGATTCTCCAAGGGAAGGCTGATGTCGCGCTCCTTGAATACTTCGTTCACCGTTCCGACGGCATTGAGCATCTTGGGGAAACCGATGAACGGTGCTGTCAGATACATCGCTTCCCGTAATTCCACAGGGGTGACGCCCACGTTCAGGGCAGCTCCCGCATGAGCTTTCAGTTGCGGAAGCGTCTGCATCGTGGCAAGGGTGACGCAGGTAATCATTTCGCGTTGTTTCAAGCTCAAGTTTCCCGTAGTAAACACTTCGCCGAAGATAAATTTCTGAAGGATGTCCATCATCTCCGGGTCTGTGCCCTGTCCGGTCAGGGCTTCACCGCCGAAAAGGGTACGGTAATTTTCCTTGCACGTTTCTATTCTGTTCATTGTTTCGTCGTTCTGTGCCTTTGCCGGCATGAGTCCTGCCAGCAACAAAACCAATACAATTATAGACTGCTTCATATTCATCATGTTCTTGCTTATAAACTTTTTCCTGTGCGCCTTTGATGAACTGTTCCGCCAGATAAGCCGAATTACCATTCCGGCGAGGACTACCGGTCAATACTACTATTTTCATTCTACTACTATTTTTAGTGTTCAAATTTTCTACGGCTTTCATGATGCCGCCTCCCAAGATCATACTCCCTGTAGCTGCGAGCAGGGATTTACGGAGAAAATCCCGGCGCTTCATCAGTTCTCAGGATTAAATGTTTTTCCAAATGTCGTACATTTAGCGATTTCGTCTCCCGTCCGCAAATAGGTATAGTTGGGCATTTCGAAGAGGACGGGTTTCAGTTTGCTGTAGTCCGGCTTCCCTTTGTCATTGAGAATACTTTCTTCGGCATAGGTGTTCGTGATTTTGCAGATGAAGTTATCGAACGTATCCGTTCCGTAATTATCTACCACCTCACATTCCATCACCAACGGACTTTCATCAATGACAGGAGTTCCGGCTTCACCCGGATGCCAGGCAAAGACTTCTGATTTGTCCGTCTTCGCTCCGCTGACGCAACCTACGTAGTCAGCACGTTGCAGCATGGCTTCGTCTACCATATTGACGGACACCCTGCCTGTGGTTTTCACACCTTGGTTGGTGTAATGCGCCTTGTGCATACTCAGCAGGATGCGGTCGTGCCCGATGATGCCCACATAGGCAACGAGCAGCCAGTTTACCTTTCCGTTTACCTCCGTACCCACTACTACGGCGGGAGTAGGATACAATGCCAATGTCTGGCCGATGTTCTTTTTCATATTCTCTTCCGTTTGAAAATTGTATGACTATTTGCCGGTCAACGCCTCCTGGTCTGCGGAATATCGTGCTCCGATGATTTCGATGCTGTCCAGATGACGGCGGATATCGGCAAACTCCTCCGCAGTAAAGCGAATGTCCGCTCCTCCGATATTCTCCTTGATGCGTTCAATACGTTTCGTGCCGGGAATAGGGACAATCCACGGTTGCTGTGCCAGAAGCCAGCCGATGGCAATACGTGCCGGAGTGGTTTCTTTCCGATGGGCAAGTTCTTTCACATACTCTACCAACGCTACATTGTGTTGCAGGTTCTCCGGCTGGAAACGGGGAATGGAGGAACGGAAATCCGTCTTGTCGAACGTGGTGTTGCGGTCGAAGCGTCCGGTCAGCATGGCTTTCCCCAGCGGACTGAACGGCACGAAGCCGATGCCCAGCTCCTCCAAGGTAGGGAGCAGTTCCTTTTCCACCTGACGGTACCACAGGGAATATTCGCTCTGCACTGCCGTTAGCGGACAAACGGCATGGGCACGGCGCACCGTGGCAGGGGCGGCTTCGGACAAGCCCCAATACAACACCTTGCCCTCTTTGATGAGCGAAGCAACCGTATCCGCCACTTCTTCTATCGGCGTATCCGGGTCTACCCGGTGCTGGTAGTAGAGGTCAATGTGGTCGGTACGCAGGCGGCGGAGCGAACCTTCCACCGCCCGGCGGATGGTGTCGGGTTTGCTTGACAGGCTTACGGGGCGTACCGATGTATTAAGGTCGGGCATATCCACCAAGTTATAGCCGAACTTCGTGGCGATGACTACTTTGTCGCGGACCGGTTCCAAAGCTTCGCCCACTAACTCTTCGTTCTTGAACGCACTATACACCTCTGCCGTATCAAAGAATGTAACTCCCAACTCTACCGCCTCGCGCAGCGTGGCGATGGCTTCTTTCCGGTCGGGATAAGGAGGATAACTCTGCGTAAATCCCATGCAGCCCAGTCCTACTTCCGAAACTTCCAGTCCTTGTTTTCCTAATGTTCTTGTTTTCATCGTTATTATTTGCCTAATGAGAGCGTTACCGTTACATCACCGTTTCCCAATGCTGATTTCAATTGTGCGCCATTGGTATTATCTATCTTGCCTATGCGGGTGAAGTTCCACGAATTGGTCGAATAATAAATTACCAGGTATTTCCCTTGGTAAAGGATGATGTCGCCGGGACCGGTCGATGTCTGTCGGTCATTGCGCGGAAGGCTGGTACCCAGCGGTCCCACTTTTTCCATGTTGCCGTAGTCTTCCATTTCCACGGTGACGTCTCCTTTTGATAGCAATTCTATCAAAGCATCTGCGGACGAATTATCCGCTAAAGTGGCGGTAAATGTCTTACCGTCCTTGATGGTCAGTCTGATTGTGTTATTTCCCATATTTGCTTTCATTTGATTGTCTGAAACTCTTTGTTGTGCCTGAACTGCTGTCATAAAGACCGAGAGCAGCAACAGGAGGACGAGATGCAGTCTATTCATCGTTTTTTCCTTTTTTTAAAATTACTTACCATGTAGTCGACAGCACCAATCCTGGCGGAGAAGTGCTTTCCCCAGCGGGGACAACGTCAATCCTGATGGAGAAGTGCTTTCCCCGCTGTTCCCAATGGGAGTCGTTCTTATTTGTAGGATTCCCGATAGACGTTCACGATATCTTCGTCCGACATCTGGACACGGTCGCTGGTGAACATCACGCCCATTACTTCGCGGGTGTTACGCATCAGCGTCTCGAACTCGTCGGGAGTAATGCCGTAGTCGGACATCTTCAGGTCGGCAACGCCGCACGCCTCTTGCAGACGGGTGAGGGCGGTCAGGAAGTCTTCGGGTTTCGTGGCTTCCGGCATACCCATTGCCTGTGCCATGCGGATGAAGCGATCGTCGCAGGCATGGTGCCCGATGAAATATTTATAATAGGCACGGCTCACCATAATCAGACCGGCACCGTGGGGCAGGTTGGGATGATAAGCGGAAAGGGCATGTTCCAGGGCGTGTTCGCTGGTGATAAGCGTCAGGCACATCACGCCGCCGGACAATGTATTGCCGAAAGCCACACGGGTACGGGCTTCGAGGTCGTTGCCGTCCTTGACGGCACGGGGCAGGTATTCGGCAATGTTGCGGATGGCTTCGAGGGCATACATGTCGCTCATCAGATTGGCACCTTTCGCAATGTATCCTTCCGTGCTATGGAACAGGGCATCGAAGCCTTGATAGGCAGTGAATGTTGCCGGTACACTCTTCATCAGTTCTGCATCAACGATGGAGAGGACGGGGAACAGGGATGCATCGCCCACGAAGGCTTTCTCAAACGTGTCCTCCTTCGTAATAACGCCGGAGTTGTCCGTTTCCGACCCTGTGCCTGCCGTAGTGGTGATGGCTATGATAGGCAACGGTTTTACGGCAATAGGTTGTCCTTTTCCTGAACCGATGGGCACGTAATCCCACAGTTCGCCTTCATTCGTAGCCATGACCGCGATAGCCTTTGCGCAATCCATGACACTGCCTCCACCCAACGCAACGAGAAAATCACACCCATTGTCGCGTGCAGTCTTTGCACCGGCATTGACGTTGCCTACGGTAGGATTGGGAGCTACACCGTCGAAGATGCAGGTCTCCACACCAGCCTTGTGCAACTGCTCTTCCGTGCGGGCAAGATAGCCGTTGGCGCGGGTGGATTTACCATTAGAGATAATAATGAGGGCACGTTTGCCCGGCATGGGTTGTTCACTCAGTTTGTTCAGCATCCCTGCACCGAACATTACACGGGTAGGGATATACATGTCGTAGTTATTGTTCGTTTTCATTTTGTAGGTTATATTTAATGATTCTGATGCAAAGGTAGCAGGCTGCCGGCGGAAAGGAGATAACATATTTACTGACGGTTGTAACCGATTTACGGATTATTTTCCCATCGTTTCCTTTACTTTTGCCAACAGATTGGGAATATCCAGATGCTGCGGACACTTTGCCAGACATTCTCCACATCCGATGCACGAGGATGCCGGGTCGCCGCGCTGGACGGGAGACATGGATACGGTGTAATCCAGCATTGCCCGTTCCTTGTTGCGGTGCAGCAGGTAGTTGTTGTAGACATAAGCAAAGATGTAGCCGATGGCGACATTCTGCGGGCAGGGAATGCACTGGTAACATCCGGTACAGTCAATGTGTCCCGGTGCATGACGGTAAGCGTAGATGGCTGCTCCCAATGCCTCGCGTTCGGCAGGTGTAAGCATATTCGGTTTTGCCTTGGCTGCATAACTCAGGTTTTCTTCCACATCTTCCATGGAACCCATGCCGCTGACGGCTACGCTTACTTCGGGAATGTCCCACAGGTAATCCAGTGCCCACTCCGCATCGGGTTTCCGGATGCCAGTAGAGGCAAGTGCTTCCCTCATACTTTGTGGCAGGTTGGCAAGGAAGCCGGTGCGGACAGGCTTCATTACCGCCAGCCCCATACCGTTGGCAGCGGCATATTTCGGGCCGAGCACACCTGCCTCGTATTCATAATCAAGGTAATTGTGCTGGATAAGGCAGAAATCCCATGCCGGTGTATATTCGACTACCCGTTTGAACAGTTGCAGGCTGTCGTGGAAGGAGAATCCCATAAAGCGTATTTTCCCCTGCGCTTTCAGATTCTCCATCTTCTCGATAAGCCGATACGGCAGCACATAGTCTTTCCATGCCCGGTGCATAATCATGTGGATGTGGTAGAAATCAATTACATCGGTATCTATGGTCCGTCTTGACTGGTCGAAGAACTTTTCGAAATCGTCTGCACTCTGTATCTCCCACCACGGCATTTTGGAAGTGACATAAACTCGGTCGCGCCAGCCTCCGGCAAGTGCCTTGCCGACTGCCTGCTCGCTTTCGCCTCCCATATAGACACGTCCGGTATCAATGTAGTTCACTCCGCCTTCGATGGCACGGTGTACCATTGGGGTGGTCTGGTCGAAATCCACATGCCCGTTCTTCATAGGCAGGCGCAACATGCCAAAACCTAATGCCGATACATTTACCCCTGTTCTGCCCATCGGGCGGTATTGCATCTGTGGGTTGTAATTCAGGATGTCTTTTGCTTTCTGCTCCTGCTCCACACGTCTGTTTGCTTCTTGCGCAATGGCTTTCGGTCCCATTGCGGCACCGACAGCCGCGGCGAATAATCCGCTTTTGATGAAATCTCTTCTATCCATAATGCTCCGTGATTTTATTTATCCAATCCTATCAGCCATGTAGGATTATGGCGTATCAGTAAGTCAATGTCGCTTTGAGGGATGCCTTCTGCCAGCAGTTTCAGGATGCAATCCCTCATACCCTCAATGGGGTGTGGCATCACCGCCTGTCCTAAGTCGGTGGAAATAAAACTCCGTGACGGGTCGATGCGGACAAAACCGGCAAACTCCCCGATGCTTTGCCGTAGATATTGCGGCATCTTTGTGCCTTCTCCCCACAGGCAGGGCAGGTAGCAATATTCGATGTACGCACCAAGGTCGATGCACTGCTTGATCTGGTCGGCAGTCATTTTCCAGAAATGAGAATTGGCATGAGTGACGACAAATTTATCCACACCTATTTCCTTTGCCTTACGGGCGAGCGTGATGCTTTCCTGCGGCGAAGCGTGTCCGGTGGCAAAGATGATGCCGGCTTCCGCACAGATTTCCATTACGTGAATGACTTCGGGCAATACCTGTCCGTTATCATCCAACACGGGAATGCCTTTCTCTTTCCTGCCTTCACATTGGTAATGATAGGCTGCGTCAAGTGTCGGCATCCAGATGCACCGGCACAGTCCTCCACTTGTTTCTACGGCTTTCTGTGCGGCAAACGGATTTACTTTGTCCCCATGCACACGGTTCATGCAGAAACTGCCGAAACATTCCGCTTCCGGCAGTGCCTGCCGGATGATATATGCCCTGTCGTGACAACTGAAGTCATTGGACTTGAACATCACGGCACGGTATCCGGCACGCATGGCATCCTGCATGAAACCATATTCATCTACCGAGCGGTCCCGTGAATCGGGGCGGCAGTGCAGGTGGATGTCGCATACTCCTTTTACTAATCCGTCATCTGTAAACATTGCGTTTTCATTCTTGTTTTTCTCCGAAAGAAAATCCATGGCACGGGCAGGTATCGCTGCCTGTGCGAACAATACTCCTCCGGTCAGCACGGAACTCTTGATAAAGTCCCTGCGGTTTATTTTTCCATTATCATTCATCGCTTTTCTTTTTTTGCAAAAATAGCCGGTATCCAACTTAAAGGACATAACCTATTTACGGAGATTTGTAACTCATTTACAGATTACGGTTCAACGCCGATACAAGTTACGGTAGAAACTTTTATTTTTGCGATACAAGAATGTAATGATGATACGAATATGAAAACAGATTTGATAAAAATGGATACGGTAGAAGAGTACAACAAACTGTTCGGACTGGAAACACTTCACCCGTTGGTGAATGTCATCGACCTTTCGGAAGCCACCCGATTCCCTATACGTTTCACTATCAATTACGGCATCTATGCCCTGTTCTTGAAAGAAACCAAATGTGGCGATATCCGTTATGGAAGGCAGGTTTATGATTATCGGGAAGGCACGATTACCAGTTTCGCACCGGGGCAGGTGTCGGAAACGGAAATGCTGGAAGGCATGAAGCCCACGGCACGCGGCATTGTGTTTCATCCCGATCTGATTAAAGGCACATCGCTCGGACAGGAAATCAAGTCTTATTCTTTCTTCTCTTACAATTCTACCGAAGCCCTGCACCTTTCGGACGAAGAGAAAAGCATCATCCTCGATTGTCTGGCTAAAATAAAAATGGAACTGACGCATCCGATAGACAAGTTGAGCAAACGGCTGATTGCAAGAAATATCCAGTTGCTGCTTGACTATTGTATGCGTTTTTATAACCGGCAATTCGTCACCCGCGAGAAATCAAACAAGGATATGCTGACCCGTTTCGAAGCTTTGCTCGACGATTATTTTCAAAGTGGAAAGTCGCGTACCAACGGACTGCCGACCGTACGGTATTTTGCCGATAAGGTATTTCTTTCTCCCAACTATTTCGGAGACCTTATTAAGAAAGAAACGGGAAAAAATCCGCAGGAATACATTCAGGGTAAAATCATAGATACTGCCAAAGACATGCTCGCCGATACGGAGAAGACCGTAAACCAGATTGCCGATGAATTGGGCTTTCAATATTCCCAACATTTCAACCGGGTATTTAAGAAAGTGGCAGGATATACGCCCAGCGAATACAGAAAACGGGTGGCTGCAGGATAACAAATTTTCAGCGGCTTTATTTACACAATCTTGTTGATACCATCATAGGTGCCTATATTGGTTTTATTTTCAATAAACATTAAAATCAAATATTATGGCATCTATCAAACTTAAATTCCGCCCTTCGACTGTCCCCGACAAAGAAGGCACACTCTATTTCCAAGTGTTACACCGCAGAAGCGTGCGATTGGCCTATACCGATTACCACATCAAGCCGGACGAATGGGACGAAAAAGCATCGTTTATACGCATCACCGGCACACCAGAAAGGCAGGCGGAACTGCGACTGGCCATATCCAAAATACTATGGGACAGCAAGCAGCTCACTACACTCATCACTGAAAAAGAACAGGCGTTAGCGGAATACACCGCCGATGACATTGTGTCAGCATTCAAGCTTCTCCCCCCATGCCGGACATGGTTCGACTTCATTCACAGCATGATTGCCCAAAAGATGCGTATAGGCAGAAACGGAACCGCCAAGACTTACCGTGACGCATTAGCAAGTTTCTCCCTGTTTAGGGATGGGGAAGACATCACCATCGACGCATTAGACACCGAAACGATGAACTTGTATGAAGCATGGCTGAAAGGACGAGGGGTAAAGCGCAACTCCTCGTCGTGCTACTTGCGCACGTTGCGCACCCTCTACCGCAAAGCAGTGGAAGCGGGTCTAACCACCGACAAGAACATCTTCCGCCACGTATTCACCGGATTCGCCAAGACCACCAAACGTGCCATTCCATTGGACTACATCCGTACCATCAAACAACTTCAGCTTCCGGAAGGGTCGCCGCAGTCCTTTGCCAGAGACATGTTCATACTATGCATCTACCTGCAAGGAATCTCGTTTGTAGACATGGCATACCTGAAGAAAAACGACATAAAAAACGGCAAACTGCAATACAGCCGAAAAAAAACCGGACAGGTTCTGAACATCAGTTGGGAACCTGCCATGCAAGACATTGTGGACACATACGCACACCTGACCATCGGAAGTCCATACCTGTTGCCTATCATTACCGTTCAAGACGGAACAGAACGTATCCAATACGAACGGATGGAACACAAAGTGAACTATCATTTAAAAAAAATAGGGACAATGGCAGGATTACAAATGCCGCTCACCACATATACCGGCCGCCACAGCTGGGCAAGTACAATGAGAGATATGGGCGTCAGCCTATCCGTCATCAGCAAGGGGTTGGGACACGAAAGTCTGAAAACCACGCAAATTTATCTTTCCTCCATTGACACGGAGGGTGTGGCAAAAGCCAACCGAAAAATGATAGGGAAAATTCTGCGACCTTAAAACGACCTGAAATATTCGAAAAAGTTCATAGCTATAATATAAAAACAGTTAAGTAACCGCCTTACACAACTGACAAGCAAGGAAGCCGAACTCCTTATCAACCTAGCACGCTATGAACATGACAATCCCAGCTATGTGAAATAGGAATGGGGAAACAAGAAAAGCACCGCAATCTACTGATTTACGGTGCTTTATGCTTTAAACTGACGGCTCATTTGAATGCCTTGTTTTCAGTTTCAGCGGAGAGACAGGATTATGAACCTTTCTCTCCAAAATCCTTATGAATCAACATTTTAATTCAGTTCAATTTTTCAAGTGTAACGATTTAGTAACTGAAAACTGTCTTTTTGTGTCACTCATAGACTTTCGCTTGTCTAAACTTTATCATTGCAGGATTTCCGCTTCCTCCTTCGGCACGTTGTCTTTCTTGAAAACATAGTCCGCTATGCGGTCTATCTTCTCCATCATCGTCTTCACGACCTCATTGTCCATCGTTATTATTTCCATATCCTTCCGTATTGGTTACGCTGCAAAGGTGCGCAACTCCACGCAGGCACAATCCATAGTATTTCCATAGTAGGGAATGATTTTCCCTATTTTTCTTCCATAATCCCCGTTTCCCCCGCATACGGGCACAAAAAAAAAGCGACTCCATCCGGCACTGAAGCACGGATGAAGCCGCCATATCTAACGTTCTTATATATTATAACAGTTTACAAAATCATTCTAAATGTAGTGATAATATTTTATTTTTTTCGTATCCAAGATTCTGTATAAAGACTTTCAATATCCTTTACATTTAATTTATTAGCATTTATAAAATCCTGAATCTTATCATCTTCGATCTCATGAATATTATAAGGTTTAAATTCCTTAACAAAAGATTTTATAGCATTCTTAAACTGTTTAATCTTTTTCTTATTCATGATTTCTACCTCATGTGTAAAATCAGCTTCATAGGATAATTTATTAGTAGGAATTATTAGAATTCTTTTTACATATACATCTTTGCCATATTCGTTCTCAAACCATCCACAATGTGAATTCATTTGTCCTACTTCATGCTTATTTATAGTTTCACGGCTTTCACTAACTTCACTTTTACATTCAAGTAAAATGAATTTATGTTCAATACCACCCCATAAATTATCTGGTCCCTTACGAATTTCTTTATCGGGTCTTTGACTTATAAAACCTAATAACAGGCCTATATTCTGCAAAGCCATTTCAAATTTTTCTGCATTCACTCCAAACGAAAAATCATTTAAAATACCATCTACAGCTAACATCAATTCGCTATAATCATTATATTGAGCAATCCATTTCTTTATTCTATGAATTCTAGAATCATTAATAATGTTAATCTTTTTATAAGTTATTCCATCTTTTGGTTTTAATAAATGTAGATTACAATTAAAAGCCGCTTTTTGAAGTCGATTAGATTCAGTTTTACTAATGAAATATTTATATCGTGCCAATATTTGTAAATACCATCCTTTTTCAGAGTCTTCAGTTATGTATTTATCCAATATCGCTTGAATTTGATTACATGCGTCTTCATAATTCTTTTGCATAGAAAAAATCTCTGCTTTTTTCTCTAGCTCCAATATTTCATAAATATTATTTTTATTTTCTAAAACTGGAATTTTATCCATTTCTTCACGATAAAATTCTTTCCACCCCTCATCTCTTTTTATTACAGCTTGGGATATTAACGATGCTACTACTTTCAGACTAGGTTCATCTGCTTTAAGTTCATCCTTCGCCATTTCTGCAATTTGGAAACCAATATCAATTTGTTTCCTTGTTTGGGAAGAAAAATATTTATTAGTTTTTATGCTCCTAATAAACTTCACTAAATCAGCACCAATTAATAAAATAACACTATAGTCTTTTTCACCTCTAACACTTCTTCCCAAACCTTGTTCTATTTTTTGAGCCAAACGAATATTGATAACATCGCTATTAATTCTACACTGTTCTTCATATCGATCTACCAATGAATTAAAATATGGCATTGAGTCAATAATTAATAAACGACAAGATTCATCTGGTAAATCAATTCCATCATATCTATTTATTATTACTACTGTATTACTGGTTTTACCGGCTTTCAAATCTGAAATGTTAGCAAAAATATTTTTTGAGTTAGTAATAGTAGAGCCTAAATGATAATATTGTTCCGATCTGCGAAGACTTGGAACAATTGCTACTCTACCAAAATGCATTTTATCATTAGGTTTTGCGAATTGGCTTACTATTAAATCACGATCTAGTGACTCATCAATTAATGATGGTATCAAAATCATTTTTTCACCAGACCACTTTTGCTCAGTATTGATTAAAGGATTCTTTATTGCGTTAACATCAAATCCTAAACCTTTTATAAAAAAAGAATCATCCTGAGTCGTAGCAGACATTAATATTCTTTGATTTGCATTAGCAAATGAACCAAAACTTCCAATAGGAATATTATATGGAAGTATTTCTATACCTTTACCTGTAACAAAAGCCTGACAATCCTCAAGATTATTTTTTATTAAAGGCCATATAAACATCAGCTCATCGTCATCTTTATGTTTAGACAACAGACTGGTAATCTCACTTTTTTTATCAATCCAAGACCAATATGGAATAGGAAGTAAAGCTTCATAATCACCATTGCAAATATCCAAAAAATCACCTTCACCTTGATCTGACAAATCTTCCTTAAAAAGTGTCAATATTTCTGCATATATTGGTTTTTCCCTCGGAATCCTAATAGTAAAAGAATCTTTTATAGAATCAATACATGCATGTGAATCATCTAAAATGATAGTCCCGATATGTGTGGAAAAGTTATTAATTCCAAAAATAGTTTTTCCATTAAATATTTTTTGAACGTGTACAATTAAAATTCGCTTTCCTTCAATGAAGTCGTTAGGTAAACTATTATCACTTTCTATTACACAATATGGAATACCAAATTTTTCAGCTTCTTTAGCAACTTGTTGTGACAAATAGATATTAGGGCACACAAAAGCACAAGGTCCCTCGCCTTGATTTATCTTAGACTGAAGTATTAATAACCCTATTAAAGTTTTACCTTCTCCAGTATGGAGTTTGATAATCAGATTCTTGTCTTTCTGCTTATGTTTAAACCATTCATCCAATATTTTATATTGTACAGGTCTTAATGGACCTGTAACACTTCTTCTATCCAATTCATCATAAATCTCTAATGGATTTATCTTCTTTTCAACTTCTTTTTTTCCTAACTTCTTCCTAAAATCAATCATAACTCAAAGTATTTTAATGTTGTATATTTTTACTTAATACGTACGCCATTTCTTCAACGACAAACAAATATAGAAAAATAAATTGAATATTAATCAATTATACAGTCTTCCCCAGAAACACCCCGATAACCGACAATGCCCCAAGTTGCTTCATCTTTCGTTGCAGTTGCCTGAAGCTCTCCCCGGTCGTGAGTACATCATCCAGCAGGACAACATTCTTTCCTCTGATATACCGCCGTGTGAATTGCAGATTCCGCAGTATGTCCTTATCCTTTCCTTTTCCTTTCAGCTGCTCGCGGTCTTCCTCTATCCAGATGGCTTTGAAACCGTCCGTAATGCCCAGCCATTCCGATAGGTAGTAGCATACCACCGGAAAGCGTTTCCGCTGTCTCTCCCTTGTCGATGCGGGTATAGGTATCAGTACCGTGTCTTCCTTCGTTCCGTTGAATCCCGCATGTTTCAGACACAGTGCCAGTATCCGTGCGACCAGCTCGCCGCAGTATCCTCCTTCCTTAAAACGGAATATCAGGTTGCTTACCCGTTTCTGGTGTGTATCCGTCTTTTCAATCTTCGTTGGGTAATAGTCATGCAGGTAGTGGCACCTGCACCCGTCTATAAGAACTTCTCCCTTGAACATTGTTTCGTACGGATAGAAATCCATTTTCTTCTCCCTTTCAAACGTAAAGTTCAGCACATCCCTCATCATGGCATTCCATTCCTTCGACCTGCCCAGCGAATACCATCCCGCATGTTTCCCGGCTTCCATCAGGCACATACCGATTTCCATCGCTTCGCTGAACCGCTGGTGCGAGACGATGTACCACCCGTGTTTCCGGCACAGACCGGCAAACTCCTTTATGTCCGCAGTCAGGAAGTACATCATGCCTTCCTCTCTGATGACTACCGTCAGTTCCGACTTCGGTTTCTCCCTGCTGAACAGGCTTTCGCTGTAATTCACTCCGTGCCATACCGACTCCGTGCATTCCTCATCGCAGAACTGCACTTCCACCTCTTCAAGCAGGTCAAATTCTTCCACCATACCGTTTCTGTCTTTAATTACAGGTTTAAGAGGGATTTAAGTTACACATTATTATCGGTTTACGGATAAGCGCGTTTACGGTTTTATATTTTTTAACTTATATAAAACACGTGTCGGGACAGCCTCCCGAACAGGGGAGACTATCCCGACACGTATATCCGCCATATCCTGCGGCTTTCAGTTCCAGCTGTTTCTCTTTTCGCCGCTCATGCAGAGAATCACCGTACTTTTCTTCTTTTCAAATGATTCTGCCAACCGTCTTGCAGCCCACTTTCTGAATGCCTCGCATTTCAGTCCCTTCATGCGGAATCCCAATGCAATGATGGTTGCCAGACTGTAGAGGTCCACACTGCAATTTTTTCCGTTATAGGTGAAATGTTCGACCCGCACATCCCGGTATTCATCAAAGTCTCCGGTTTTTGCAAGGGATTTCAGTCCGGCATTTACCGACTGTACAAACACGCCATACGCCCGTGCGATGTCGCATTTCGGCAACCATACCTCGCCCTTGTCGTCCGTTTCTATCCTTACGCTCACCTTATCAGGTGCATTGCGGTTATATTCCACTTCAAAATTGCCAAATCTCACCATAATAGTTGCTTTTATACATTATATATGGAATCTCAGTATGGAGGTCATAACATGGCATCCAGTTTTCCCGCAAGGACCTCCATATCCTTTCTTATCTTCTCATTGGTTATGCGGGCATAGATTTGCGTCGTTTCAATGTTCGTATGCCCCAGCATTTTCGACACCGTTTCAATCGGCACGCCTTTAGCCAGAGTAGTGGTCGTAGCAAACGTGTGACGTGCCAGGTGGAAGGTAATATTTTTATTTATACCGCACAAATCCGCAATCTCTTTTAAGTAAGAATTAAGTTTTTGATTGCTCAGCACAGGCAGCAACTGACCTTTGGGGAGCTGACCTTCATATTTCTGGAGTATCGCCTGCGGTATCTTCAGCAGCGGCACGTTTACCGGAGTATCTGTCTTATGACGGTGCGTCATGATCCACGGCTTCCCGTCAAACGAGATTCTGATGTCGCTTGCCTTCAGTTCCTTCACGTCCACATATGATAATCCCGTGTAACAGGAGAACAGGAACACGTCCCGTACCTGTTCCAGTCTTTTAGTCGGAAACTTCTTCTTCATTATCTTTTGCAGTTCCGCATCCGTCAGATAACCTCTGTCCACACGTTTCAGTCTGATTTTATAATTTGAAAACGGGTCAGTATAAATCCAACCGTTGTTTTTGGCGATGATTACAATCATCTTGAACGTCTGCATGAATTTTGCCGTAGTATTCTCATTGCATTTGCTTTCCGTTCTCAGATAGTTCTCGAAGTCCGTAATGAACATATGGCCGATTTCCTTCAGTGATATATCCGAAATATTGTATTTCACTTTCATAAATTCCTCCAGCCTCCGGTAGCAGCGGTCATACTTCGCGAGGGTGGCAGGAGTCTTGCTGATGCCGACCAGTTTTCTTGCATCCTCATTGTGTTTCTTGAAAAGTTCCAGCAGTGTTCTTTGTTTCGCCGTTATTCCCAAAAACGCATTGCGTATTTTTTCTACCGTTACGAATGACTCATGCACTTCAATATCCCGGTAGTGGTTTTTCAGCGAAGCACGGATGTCCTCCAATGTTTCATTCAACTGGCGGGCTTTCTGTGTATTTCCTTTCGCCTTGCCCAATGTGGTATCCCATTTATCAGGTTCTATATCCAGCTTTGAGCTGAATTGAGAAATTTCACCGTTAAGCGACAGACGAATCATAATACCCGCTTTTCCTTCCTTGTTCAGATAGTTCTTTCTTAGATAGAACAGAATCTTAAATGTACTCTTACTCATATCCTTTTTTAATTTAGCTCCGTTACAGTGGGTGTAATGACTTCCCTCTGCAAAGGAATAATTAATAATTGGGTTATAAGCAGACATTTGAACGTCAATGAGCGACAAATCAAGGACTTACATCGAAAATCGTTACAGAAGATTTTCCCGATTTTCCTGTAACGATTTTGTAACGGAACTTTGTCTGAAGTGGGCATTTTAATGTCTTTCGGTTGTCCACCGGATAAATAGAAAAAGTCCCGTAAAACGTTGATTTTACGGGACTTGTCTTAATTTGACTACCTAATGTCTTAGGTTTCAGCGGAGAGACAGGGATTCGAACCCCGGGTACCTCGCGGTACAACGGTTTTCAAGACCGCCGCAATCGACCACTCTGCCACCTCTCCAAAACGCTTTTCGCGATGTGCTTCCTTTCAAAAGCGCTGCAAAGGTACGGATTATTTTCAATTTGGCAAATATTTCATCACTTTTTTTGATTGTTTTTTCGCATTGTCGTAACTTTGCCGACGATAACCAAATTGTTAGAACAGACATTAACAAGGCATGATATATCCACAAAACTTTGAACAGAAAATAGGGTTCGACCAAATCAGGAACCTTATAAAAGCCAAGTGCCTGAGCACATTGGGCGAAGAAAAAACAGACGGAATGGCTTTCTCCAGCGACTACGAAGAAATCAACTGCCGGCTGGAGGAAGTAGTGGAATTCGTCCGCATTCTGGAAGAGGAAGACGAATTTCCCAGCCAATACTTTTTCGATGTGCGCCCTTCGTTGAAACGCATCCGGGTGGAAGGACTGTATCTGGACGAACAGGAACTGTTCGATCTGCGCCGCTCGCTGGAAACAATACGCGACATCGTGGGTTTTCTGCAAAAAGAGGACGAGGAAGACGAAGATTCGCACTCACCCTACCCTGCCCTACACGCCCTGGCTGCCGATATTCTGGTATTTCCACAGCTCATAGCACGCATCAACAACATTCTTGACAAGTTCGGCAAGATAAAAGACAATGCCTCTGCCGAGCTCTTGCGTATCCGGCGCGAACTGGCTGACACGACAGGCAGCATCTCGCGCAGCCTGAACAGCATCTTGCGCAGTGCACAGGCAGAAGGTTTCGTGGAAAAAGACGTGACGCCGACTATGCGCGACGGACGGTTGGTCATTCCTGTGGCTCCGGGCATGAAGCGCAAGATACGAGGCATCGTACACGATGAATCGGCTACAGGCAAGACCGTTTTCATTGAACCGGCAGAAGTGGTAGAAGCCAATAACCGCATCCGGGAACTGGAAGGTGAAGAGCGACGGGAAATTATCCGCATACTGACCGAATTTTCGGCAACTATCCGCCCGCAAGTACCCGCCATCCTGCAATCATACGAATTCCTGGCACTTATCGACTTTATCCGTGCCAAAGCCCTTTTCTGTATGGATATCAAAGCAGTAAAGCCCGCCTTCGAAGAACAACAAATCATCGACTGGATAGAAGCCGTACACCCATTGCTCCAGAAATCGCTGGCGAAACACAATAAGAAGGTAGTGCCGCTGGACATTGAACTGACCAGCCGCCAACGCATCCTGCTGATATCAGGACCCAATGCCGGAGGCAAATCGGTATGTCTGAAAACCGTAGGACTGCTGCAATACATGCTCCAATGTGGCTTGTTGATACCGCTGAACGAACGGAGCCATGCGGGCATCTTCGAAAACATCTTTATCGACATCGGCGACGAACAAAGCATCGAAGACGACCTGAGCACCTATTCTTCACACCTTACCAATATGAAGAATATGATGAAATATTGCAACGGCAAGAGCCTTATCCTGATAGACGAGTTCGGCGGAGGTACGGAGCCGCAAATCGGAGGCGCCATTGCCGAAGCGGTACTGAAACGGTTTAACCAGAAACAGACATTCGGGGTCATCACCACCCATTACCAGAACCTGAAGCACTTTGCCGAAGACCACGAAGGCGTAATCAATGGAGCCATGCTCTACGACCGCCACGAGATGCGCGCACTCTTCCAGTTGCAGATAGGAAATCCCGGAAGCTCGTTCGCCGTAGAGATAGCCCGTAAAATCGGATTGCCCGAAGAGGTGATAGCCGATGCCTCGGAAATTGTGGGCAGCGAATACATTCAAAGCGACAAATACCTGCAAGACATCGTGCGCGACAAACGCTACTGGGAAACCAAGCGGCAAAACATCCGCAAGAAAGAAAAGCAGATGGAAGACACCATTGCCCGCTACCAGCAAGAGATAGAAGAACTGGAGCGCAAACGGAAGGAAATCCTGCAAAAAGCCAAGGAGGATGCCGAACACCTGCTCCAGGAATCGAACGCCAAGATAGAGAACACTATCCGCACCATCAAGGAAGCACAAGCGGAAAAAGAACGCACACGCACGGCACGCCAGGAACTTGCCGATTTCAAGCAAGAAGTGGAGACCATTGACACCGCAGCCCTCGAAGAACAAATAGCCCGCAAAATGGAACGCCTGCGCGAAAAGCAGAAACGCAAAGAAGAACGGAAGAACAAAAAAGCCGAAACTGCCCCCATGCAGCCGAAAGCAAAGCCCATCTGCACGGGAGACTATGTGCGCATCAAAGGTCAGACAAGTGTAGGACAGGTGTTGGAACTAAACGGACAGAACGCCGTGGTGATGTTCGGACTGATGAAGACCAATGTCAAGACCGAACGGCTGGAACACGCCGACCCACCCAAGACTTCGAACGTGATGGCAAAAGCCACCTTCGTAAGCAGCGAGACGCAAGAACAGATGTACCAGAAGAAACTGAACTTCAAGCAAGACATCGACGTACGGGGCATGCGCGGCGATGAAGCCATACAGGCGGTCACCTATTTCATCGATGATGCCATTCAAGTAGGCGTAAGCCGTGTCCGCATCCTGCATGGAACAGGCTCGGGCATCCTGCGCACACTGATACGCCAATACCTTGCCACCGTACCCGGCGTAGCGCATTTCCAAGACGAGCACGTACAGTTCGGCGGGGCGGGAATCACGGTGGTAGATTTGAAATGACTCACATTATATATAATGAACCATTCACCACAGAGAACACAGAGGGACACAGCGTTTTTTATTTTTATCTCCTCTGTGATACTCTGTGTCATCTGTGGTAAAAGATTAACCATTTCACATACATACTTAAAAAGATGAAATCAATCAGAGAATTATACCGGATAGGCACAGGACCCTCTAGCAGCCACACCATGGGACCGCGGAAGGCAGCCGAACAATTCCTTGCCCGCCATCCCGAAGCAAAATCCTTCGAAGTGACGCTTTACGGAAGCCTTGCCGCTACAGGCAAGGGACACATGACCGATGTGGCCATCTTAGACGTACTCCAACCACACGCACCGGTCGAAATCGTATGGAAACCGCATGTGTTCTTTCCCTTCCACCCCAATGGAATGACTTTCAAGGCTTTCGATGGAAACGGAAAGAAAACCGATGAGTGGACCGTGTTCAGCATCGGAGGAGGGGCACTTGCTGAAGAAGGGCATCCGCAAGGTAGCACTCCTGACATCTATGAAATGAACACGATGAGCCGGATACTCTACTGGTGCGAACACACCGGACGCAGCTACTGGGAATATGTAGAACAATGCGAAGGTAAAGAGATATGGGACTACCTCGCCGAAGTATGGGAAACAATGAAGGCAGCCATCCTGCGTGGATTGGATGCTGAAGGCGTATTGCCTGGACCGCTCAACCTGCGCCGGAAAGCATCGGCATACTACATCAAGGCAAAGGGATTCAAAGACTCGCTCCGCTCACGCGGACTGGTGTTTGCGTACGCCCTTGCCGTAAGCGAGGAAAACGCTTCGGGCGGAAAAATCGTAACTGCCCCCACGTGTGGAGCCTGTGGCGTGGTGCCTGCCGTGCTCTATCATTTACAGAAAACCCGGGAGTTCAGCGATGCCCGCATCCTGCGTGCCCTTGCCACCGCAGGACTGGTAGGAAATATCGTCAAACACAACGCCTCGATATCGGGAGCCGAAGCCGGATGCCAGGCAGAAGTAGGCGTGGCATGCTCGATGGCGGCTGCAGCGGCAAGCCAACTCTTCGGTGGAAGTCCCGCACAGATAGAATATGCTGCCGAGATGGGGCTGGAACACCACTTGGGCATGACGTGCGACCCTGTGTGCGGACTGGTGCAAATTCCCTGCATCGAACGAAACGCCTACGCCGCTGCCCGTGCCCTTGACGCCAATACCTACTCTGCGTTCACCGACGGACACCACCGCGTATCGTTCGACCGTGTGGTAGAAGTAATGAAAGAAACCGGACACGACCTCCCCTCACTCTACAAAGAAACCAGCGAGGGTGGGCTTGCCAAAGACTATCACCCGATGGCAATTGACAATTGACAATTGTCCATTGAAAAAAGTGGATAATCCGCCAAATTCACGTACCTTTGCGGCATTATTCACCAAAAACATGTATTGAAACAAATGAAAACATACCGGACTTATCTTTTCGATTTCGACTATACATTGGCAGATTCGTCGAAAGGCATCGTGATGTGTTACCGCAACGTGCTCGAACGCCATCATCATACCGGCATCAGCGATGAAGCCATCAAGCGGACCATTGGCAAAACGCTGGTGGAATCGTTCTCCCTCCTCAGCGGAATCACCGATGCCGATACCCTGGAAGCCTACCGGAAGGAATACGTAAAGGAAGCGGACAAGTATATGACGGCAAACACCCGCCTCTTCCCCGAAACCTCACACGTGCTGACAACGCTGAAAGCACGCGGAGCGAAACTGGGCATCATCTCCACCAAATACCGTTACCGCATCATGGAACTGTTGGGACATGCGCTTCCCGAAAGCACGGTCGACCTCATCGTAGGTGGAGAAGACGTGCAGACTCCTAAGCCTTCGCCCGAAGGCGTATTCATCGCCCTCGAAAAGCTACAAACAGAAAAAACGGATGTCCTGTACGTAGGCGACAGCACTGTAGATGCCGAAACTGCCCGGGCGGCAGGAATAGACTTTGCAGGCGTGCTTCACGGAACAACCACCCGGGAAGAGCTTGCCGCCTATCCGCATACCGGCATCTTAAATGACTTATCGGAATTGCTTTAGAGCCTGTTTAAATTTTCCAATAAAATAATATTCTATCAGGTTCTTTTGCGTTTGTTTCCGGTCTGTTTTCCCGGTTTTATTCGTCAGATAGCCCGCTATCCTCCTCATAAAATCAGAAAAACATCCTTGAAAACAATTCGCAAAATTAACCTGAGCAAAATTTAAACAGACTCTTAGAAGCTGTTTTGAATTTATCGTGCGATGATTTGGGATGAGTTTTTGAGGCATTTTCGCTTCTGTGATGAGGAAGATAGCGGGCTATCTGACGAAGAACAGGAGCGGAAAGGACCAAAAAATCGCCCAAAGCACACACGAAAACGAACACATCAAGCCAAGAAAAACTTTTTGGAGAAATTCAAAACAGCTTCTTAGAAAATATTTTAGCATAAACAGTTGGTTATATGAACGGAAAGCTGTATCTTTGCAGCCGATTTAGTCCGTGGAGGTAGACAAGTGACCCGAGAGAAGGGTTCACCTTGCGGAGAAAACCCGTTTAATATTAAATAAAATGTACGTAATTGTAGAAATTAACGGTCAACAGTTCAAGGCTGAAGAAGGCAAGAAATTGTTCGTTCAGCACATTCAGAACGCAGAAGGCGGCGCAACTGTTGAATTTGAGAAAGTCTTGTTGGTAGACAACAACGGTACTGTAACAGTAGGCGCTCCTACCGTAGAAGGAGCCAAAGTGGTTTGCGAAGTAGTTTCTCCGCTGGTAAAAGGCAAGAAAGTATTGGTATTCCACAAGAAGAGAAGAAAAGGTTATAAGAAACTGAACGGTCACCGTCAACAGTTTACTGAATTGACCATCAAACAAGTTATTGCTTAATCATTAAAAACGTAGAAGAAAATGGCACATAAAAAAGGTGTAGGTAGTTCGAAGAACGGCCGTGAATCGGAAAGTAAGAGATTAGGCGTAAAGATATTCGGCGGTGCAGCTTGCAAGGCTGGCAACATCATTGTTCGTCAAAGAGGTACAGTTCATAACCCGGGCGAAAATGTAGGTATGGGAAAAGACCATACACTTTACGCATTGGTAGACGGAACTGTATGTTTTAAGAAGAAACGTGAAAACAAGAGCTATGTTTCAGTAATTCCCGCTAAGGCTGAAGCTGAAGCATAAATCTTACAAAAAAGGCAATAAAAAAAGGAGGCTTGAAAGTCTCCTTTTTTTATTGTAGCAATGCGCCAATGTGCTAATAAACAATGTGAGAATGTGCCCATAACAAAAGAGCCTATTCATTAGCACATTGTTCATTAGCACATTTTGTACATTATTCCGCAGCGGTCTCCACGGTTTCCATCTGAACACCTTCTACAAAGTCAGTTTCTCCGCTTGCAACAAGCAGGTTATACCATTGAATCAGTTTCCGGATGTCACTGGTATGGACACGGTCGCGGTCATACTGGGGCAATACTTCTGCCATAAAATCGTGCAACTCTGCAGCAGAAGCTTTTTTATAGTCCAGCTGTACCTCTGCAGCGTTTTCCTTTTGCTTTATAGATTCGAGCACTGTTGCCAACGGAACATCGTTTGCATCGGTATACATGGCAATATCACCCAATGAAATTACTTTATCACTCGCATAAACCGGCAATCTTTTCTTATCAGCCAAATTTTCAACAATCAACATATTTTTAGCCTGAGAAATCAGTTTATACAATCCCGGCTTGCCCGAGATAGCCAAAATAGTCTTCAACATACAATTTTACAAGTTTAGTTATTTAATGAAACAAAATTACAACTCACATCCGACATATACAAACTTTAGTCCTTCGCTTTTTCCATTTTGCCTAAAATTTGCAGCAAACCGTCTATCTGCACCTCCAACGGCTTGCTTCCGTCGTTTAGTATCACAAAATCCGAACGCCTGCATTTCTCTTCATCGTCCAGCTGGGCTTCCATGCGCTTACGCACTTGCGCTTCCGCCATGCCGTCGCGCTCCCGAACCCGGCATATCCGCATTTCTACAGGGGCATATACCGTCACGATAAAGTCGACCGTATCTTCGAAGCCCGCCTCGAACAGGATGGCACTCTCCAATGCGACATGCGGTGCATTCTGACACGACGTCCAACGGTTGAAGTCGGCTTTCACACGGGGATGGACAATTGCGTTAATCCGTCCGGCGTTCTGCGCGTTGGCAAACAAATAGGCAGACACCAACGGTTTATTCAATTCTCCATCTGCCGTATACACCTCCTCGCCCAACAAGTCTGTCAGTCCTTTCCGGATATCCGTATCGGTCCGCATCAGTCGCTTGGCTCCGGCATCCGAATCATACACGGGTATGCCCCGCGCCGCCAGCAGACGCAGCACGTATGACTTTCCGCTTCCAATGCCTCCCGTCACACCGAACCTTACCATATACCCCCCTCCTCTGCCGTTTGTTCTATCAGATAATCGACAGATGCAGGCAAAATACGGACATGGCTCACATAGTCGGGGGCAGATTTCAAACTTAAAGGAAGCTTGTCGCTTTTCGCCTTCAATATGTCCTCATAGGTAACGCCAATAAAAAAGTCTTCCGAAGAGACATCCTTAAAATGCATCAGCCCTACCTGAAACGTGACCTGCACTTTGGAAGGGAAGGTGCGAAGCACTTTGTCGGCCGGGAAGTTAATCCCTACAATCGGGACTTCCACCGTCTTTTCCGAATACATATCCACACATACCAAAAGGTCGTTGTACGCCGGAACAAACTTCACTCCTTTCAGTTTCCGAAGCAGAACGCGGCGGTGCAAGGTGTCTGAGACATTCTCCAAATCCAACCTATCGGTATATGCAGCCGTCAGTGTGTCCAGCACTTCCTGAGGGGCGTATGCGATGACCGAATCGGGAGTAAAACCGACATGCGACACGTAATACTGAAGCCCTGCCCGGACTTCGCCATCCAGGCGCACCGGCACTTTCTTCGCTTTCCCCATGGTGTAAATGAAATCAAGCGTATCGGGGCGCACAGAAATCAGATGCGTGGAGACGTTCAGTTGCGCTGAAATCTTTTTCAGCAATTCCGCTGACGAGATATGCACGTGCGTGCCTCTGTCCCGATAGTCGTTGAAGTCGAAAGAAACAGGAAAAAACGTCCGCCCCAGCATATAATTGAGCAATACGGTTCCCCTGTCTTCCACCCGCACCCGCACTTCATGAGGCAATTCGGAAGTCAACACCGCCTCTTTCGGCACGTTCTTCAGCCGCAAAGGGACTTTAAACTCTGTCTGATAGACATTGTCTAAGGTCTGCAACATCCAAAACGCGAAAGAAACCAGCACAAAAAACAAGAAGACCAGACACTCTTTGCATTTATCACTCAGCAAAAACTTTCTGATCTTCCGTATTCCAATTTGATAATATCGCACTATGTTCTTTACATCGAACATCGATTATACCTTTACTTGTTTGCCTGCGCTTGCGCATCGGCGTAAATGGAATTCTTGTCTACCTTAATCTTTACACTTGGAGCAATTTCGACAATCACCGCATTATCTTCTATTTCCTTAATTTTTCCATAAATGCCGCCCGCCGTAATCACAGACTGACCCACTTCCAGGTTCTTGCGGAAGTTCTGGATTTCCTTCTGTTTCTTGTTCTGCGGACGAATCATAAAGAAATACATGATAGCAAAAATCGCCACCATCATAATCAGGAACGAATAATCGCCTCCTCCTTGCGCTTGCATAACTACAGTCAATAAATTCATAATAATCGTTTCTTTGTGAATTAATAAATTAGCCGCACAAATATATCACTTTTCCGTTAATTCTTCGTCAGCTTATTTTCCTTTTTTAATTGATTAACTATTCCGTCCAGCGTACCGTTGATGAATCCCCCGCTTTTAGGAGTGCTGTAAAGTTTCGCTATCTCCACATATTCGTTCAGCGACACATTCACCGGAATGTTCGGGAAACTCAAGATTTCAGCCAATGCAATCTGCATGATGATGACATCCATCACTGCCACACGCTTGAGGTCCCAGTTCCTTGAGTTTTCACTAATCAGATGGCGGTAGTAATCCGCATTCAGAATCGAACGGCGGAACAAACGGCGCGCGAAGTCACGGTCTTCCTCGTCCTTAAACTCAGGAAGCAATTCCTGCTTTTCCCCGTTTTTGGGGTCGAAACGCTTAATGGTCTTCAACACAAACGTGTCTACGATTTCCTTATCATCGTTCCAGTACAGGCTTTGGTCTTCCAGCACTTCGTCCAGCGCCGGATTATTGAAAATGATTTTCTTATACAGCTTTCGCCATACTTCGCGGTCTTCCTCATACGAAGAAGTCTCGCTGGCCATATACTCCTTATATATATCGCTCTGCATAATCTGTTCGCACAAGCCCTTGATGAACTCCGGCTCGTTCTCCCAGGTTTTCTTCTGGTTGTTCGCAAAATCGTTCAGCTGCTTGTTTATCTCCAGCTGAGCGATAAACTGATTGTCTACAAATTTGGTGTTCGGATTTAAATCCTCTTGCGTAGGAGCAAGCTTGTGTTTCGCCGCATCCAGCCGCCTGCTGGAATACCTTGTCACTTCTACCATCAGAAGCAGAAGATAGTTATACAAATCATACGCTTTGGATAAACTGAAGAACAACTCCTTTTCTGCAGTATCCAAATTTTTGCCTCCATTCTGATAATAGGCGTAAATGATTTGAACTACCTTCAAACGAATAAGAACTCTGTTAATCATACTATCTATAACTATATCATGTAATTGAGTTGCAAAATTACGATTTTCATACATATCATGCAAATAAACGCCACATTTTTGCTGAAATTTAGTGTTTATAGATATTTTAAGACATAGTTTCTTGGCTTTTTCCAGAAAAATCAGCAATTTTGGAGGCGATTTTTAGATTTTAGCGTTATGGAAGAATTTAAGAAAAATATGACAGCAAGCGAAGGAGACAAGGAAATCGTTTTTACCAAAGCCGTAAAAGCCGGCAAAAGAATCTATTATTTAGACGTAAAAAAAAGCCGCAAAGGGGAAATGTTTCTGGCGATTACCGAAAGCAAGAAAATAACCACCGGGGAAGGAGAGGCTTCACAAGTCAGTTTTGAGAAACATAAAATATTCCTTTACAAAGAAGATTTTGAAAAATTCCTGAACGGGCTTCAGGAGACCATCCAATACATCGAACATGAGCAAGGTCCCATTGCCGGCGAAAGCCACATGGCAAAAAACGAAAACCTTGCAGCCGATGAAATCTTACGCGAACCGCTAAAGACAGACGACATCAAGATTGACATCGACTTTTAGAGCCTGTCTAAATTTTCCAATAAAGTAATATTCTATCAGGTTCTTTTGCGTTTGTTTCCGGTCTGTTTTCCCGATTTTATTCGTCAGATAGCCCGCTATCCTCCTCATAAAGTCAGAAAAACATCCTCGAAAACAATTCGCAAAATTAACCTGAGCAAAATTTAAACAGACTCTTAATTCTTTATATTGAACACAGAGGCACAAAGACACGGAGGAATTGACAATTGATAAAACCCTGTGCCTTTGAGCTTCTGTGTTCCATCTTGTTTTTCGCAAACCAGTTTTGTTATGCTATAAGGTTGATATTATGAAGAGATGCCGCTGCATGGTCCGATGCATGCGGACTGCATCCCTCAGTCCTCCTAGAAAGGACTGCAGCCCTGACAGGCTGGGACTGGAGTACTGGCAGCAGAGGACAGCAGTCCCGGCAGGGCAAGACTGGCAGGACAATAGGATGTGTTTGTTTTTGCAAAGAAATTTCAGAAGAACATTTGCCATATCAAACATTTTCACTACCTTTGCACCGCTTTTTCGATTTCATCGATGTGCAAGAAAGTGCACCGTGTGATGGCGAATTAAGCAAAACAACTTAATTTAGAGTAACACAAAAAACAATTCAAACATGAAATCAATTGACATTACAGGTTCTTTAAGAACAGAAACAGGAAAGAAAGCAACCCATGATTTGCGCAAAAACAATCAAGTTCCGTGCATATTATACGGAATGAAAAAAGATGAAAACGGAAATCCGGCTGCCACTCCTTTTGCCGTTACAGTAGAAGGTTTGCGCAACTTGGTTTATACGCCGCACATCTATGTAGTGAATCTGAACATTGACGGACAGGTGGTAAACGCCATTATGAAAGATATACAATTCCATCCTGTAACTGACGCTATCCTGCACGTAGACTTCTATCAAATCAACGAAGAAAACCCGATTGTAATGGAAGTGCCCGTTCAGTTGGAAGGTTTGGCTGAAGGTGTGAAAGCCGGTGGTAAATTGGCGTTGCAAGTCCGCAAGTTGAAAGTGAAAGCTTTGTACAACAACATCCCCGAACGCTTGGTTATAAACGTAACCAACTTAGGTTTGGGCAAGACTATCAAAGTCGGAGAATTGCATTTCGACAACCTGGAATTGCTGAATGCAAAAGATACAGTGGTTTGTGCGGTTAAATTGACCCGTGCCGCTCGTGGTGCACAGGCTGCTGCCGCAAAATAATCCTGCATTGATGTAAACGAACAAATCCGCTTTCAATGAAATATTTGATTGTAGGCTTGGGGAATATCGGTGATGAATATCACGAAACCCGGCACAACATAGGATTTATGGTATTGGACGCTTTAGCTAAGGCGTCCAATATTGTTTTCAAGGACGGACGATACGGCGCTACGGCATCTTTATCCATCAAAGGACGGCAGCTCATTCTGCTTAAGCCCTCTACTTACATGAACCTCAGCGGGAATGCGGTACGTTACTGGATGCAACAAGAAAAAATCCCGTTGGAAAACGTACTCATTGTGGTAGATGACTTGGCACTTCCGCTGGGAAGCCTCCGCTTGAAAGGAAAAGGAAGCGATGCCGGGCATAACGGGCTGAAACACATCGCCTCTACATTGGGTACACAAAATTATGCAAGACTGCGTTTCGGCATCGGCAATAATTTCCCTAAAGGAGGGCAGATAGACTATGTATTGGGACATTTCGACGAAGAAGAACAAAAAGCATTGCCCGAACGGATAGCGATAGCCGAAGAAATCATCAAAAGTTTCTGCCTTGCCGGACTGAACATTACCATGAATCAATTTAATAATAAATAAACCAAACCTATGCCCGAAGCAAGAATAGACAAATGGATGTGGGCGGCACGCATATTCAAAACCCGTACCATCGCCGCCGAGGCGTGTAAAAAAGGAAGAATACACATCAACGGGGCACAAGCCAAACCCTCGCGTATGGTCAAGCCCGGCGATGTCATTCAGGTAAGAAAACCGCCCATTACTTATTCTTTCAAAGTTTTGCAAGCAATAGAAAAACGAGTCGGGGCAAAACTGGTTCCTGACGTTATGGAAAACGTCACTACCCCCGACCAATACGAACTGTTAGAGATGAGCAAAATCAGCGGATTCGTAAACCGTGCCAAGGGGACAGGACGCCCGACAAAGAAAGACCGGCGTGACTTGGACGAATTCTTCACCCCCGAATACATGGACGACTTCGACTTTGATTTCGATGATGAAGAAGAGGAGTAAAAAACAGAATCGAACACAGAGGCACAAAGACACAGAGTTTTATTTACAATTTACGAAGTACAATTAAACCATTGGAATAGTAAATCGTACATCGAAAAATAAATTATTCCTCCGTATCTCCGTGCCTCTGCGTCCAATCAAAGAATCACTCAGCCAATTACAGATTCGCCTTCACCGCGTCAATCAGTTCCTGATATTCGGCATCCGACAAATATACTTTTCCCGGATTCATTTGGAATGTACCTCCGTAGTCAGGTCCGTCTACATACTTAGGCGCCAAATGGAAATGTAAGTGCGACAATTTGTCGCTATATGCTCCATAATTGATTTTTTCAGGATTGAAAGCCTTTTGCATGGCACGGGTCACACGCGCAACATCCGCCATAAACGCATTACGGTCTTCATCGCTCAACTCGTTCAAGTCGTTCACATGGTCTTTATACGCCACCAGGCAACGTCCCCGATACGTTTGTTCTTTAAACAAGAATACACGCGAAACGCTTAACGGTGCAATTTCAATCATCAAGTTGTGCAATGTCTCATTGTTCTGACAATAGAGACAATCTTTCGGATCACTTTTCATAATTCTTTCTTTTTTATTTATGTGTTAAACATGGATTTCATTTAGCCTCAAACAATTTCTTCAGATTATCCGCTTCTCCTACCACCCATACGATATCATTCTCCCGCAAAGGCTCATGAACATCGGGAGCACGCAAAGCGTCTTCACCTGCCGACTCGATACCCACCACCAGACAATGGTAGTTCGGGCGGAAACCGCTTTCTATGATATTACGTCCTACAAAAGGCGAATTCTTATCCACGATAAACTGGCTCAGCTTCATTTCACGCTTTTCCAAATCTCCCTCATCGGGCGGAAGCACCGCCTTCTCTGCCTTTGCCGAAAAAGCGTTCAACTGCTCATCCGTGCCGATAACCTGAAGTGTATCGTTCGGGAACACGCGCGATGCCCCGTCGGGAATATTCACCCGATGCGTTCCCCGGATAATCGATGCCACATGCACGCCATACTTCTTGCCCAAGTCCAGCTCTTTCAACGTATGCCCTACCCAAGCCGAATCCGGAGAAACCGTAAAATCGCTTAAGTGTATATCGCGGTCAAGCAATTTCCCCGCATAAGCAGGACGCTTGTCACCCAAATATTCCTGCTGCATCTCTTTCGAACGCAAATTCAACTCAAATGTACGCTCCAATACGATGGATTGCTTCTTCAGGAATCGGGAAAATATCATGCCGCAAACCAATAAAATGGCAATGCCGACCATCAGCGCCACCGACCCTTGGAACAAACGTTCGATAATGAACACCACAAAACCTACCCCAATCAAGACCCGAAGAATGACCAAAGATATCAATGGAGCATGATTGAACCGATTATCATTCCACAAAGTCCGAAACTCAGCCGAATGGTTTTTCTTCATAATCAGTGCACGGAGGAATGGAGCTATTGCCAAAATGGTAATCACGGCGGTCACAATCTTCCCCCATTTCATCCCCAACATATCGAGAATATAAGGACGCATAAAATGCAAGCAGATAATCAATACGGCGATAGAAAGCACCGAATAAATCAATACGACCCGTGCCACCGCCAACAACAGCTTCTGCCAGTTGGTCTTATGGTTTACCGTAGACGAGCCAGCCGAATAACGCTCCAGCAGCAAGCGCCAACGCCCGGGCAGATGACGGTCTATCACATTATAGGCAGGGACGGCAAGCCGGATCATATAAGGAGTAAGGAACGTGGTGATAACCGATACCGCCACCACAATCGGATAAAGGAAATCGCTCGTGACTTTCAGGCTGACTCCCATCGCGGCGATAATAAAAGCGAACTCACCTATCTGCGTCAGGCTGAACCCGCATTGCATAGCAGTCTTTAACGGCTGGCCGGACAGCAACACACCCATCGTACCGAATACGGTCTGCCCCAACAGAACAGCCGCAACAATCGCCAAAATCGGATAACGGTACTCCACAATCATGTGCGGGTCGACCATCATGCCCACCGATACAAAAAACACTGCGCCGAACAGGTCTTTCACCGGAGCCACCAAATGCTCGATATGCTCCGACTCAACCGTTTCCGAAAGGATAGAACCCATGATGAAAGCGCCGAACGCGGGAGAAAAACCGACCGCTGCCGCTAAATACACCATTCCGAGGCAAAGGGCAAGCGACACAATCAGCAGGGTTTCGTCGCTCATCAGCTTACGGACCCTCTTCAAGAATAGCGGTATCAGATAAAGCCCTACCACCAGCCACAATATCAAGAAGAACACCAGCTTGGCAATGCTGAGCATCATCTCGCTTCCTTCAAAATGCGAACTGACAGCCAGGGTAGAAAGCATCACCATCAGCACAATGGCAAGAATATCTTCAATAATCAAAATGCCTAACACAACACCCGCAAAATGCTGCTGGCGCAAACCCATATCGTCGAAAGCCTTGTATACAATGGTAGTAGAAGACATGGCAATCATTCCGCCCAGGTAAATGCAATCCATCTGCTTCCAGCCGAACATCCACCCCACCGATACACCGATGATAATCATGCACAAAATAATGGTGGAAGCGGAGATTATCGCAGAACTTCCAACCTTCAACAATTTCTTGATGCTGAACTCCAGCCCCAAAGCGAACAAGAGAAAAATAACGCCTATTTCCGACCATAAATCGATATTCGCCTCATCGACTACCGAAGGGGTAAAAGCGAAATGCGGGCTGCACAAAAAGCCAGCCACAATATACCCTAACACCAAAGGCTGTTTCAGTTTCTTAAATACAAGAGTCATCACGCCGGCACAAATCAATATCAGTGCCAAATCGCTGATAAGAGGAGCTAATTGAGACATATTCGTTTATTCCTTTTTTAGTATCGTACCGCAAAAGTAACAAAAAACAAAAAACATTCTTACCTTTGCAGCAAAATAAAACAGAAAATATGATAGTTTGCATAGCCGAAAAACCCAGCGTGGCACGCGATATAGCCGATGTATTGGGAGCCAAACAACGAAAAGACGGATACATCGAAGGAAACGGATACCAGGTGACCTGGACATTCGGGCATCTCTGTACCCTGAAAGAACCGCACGAATATACGCCTTCGTGGAAAGCATGGTCACTCTCAAGCCTTCCGATGATACCGCCACGCTTCGGCATCAAACTGATAGAAGACCCGGGCATACAGAAACAATTCCAAATCATCGAACGCCTCATGCAGGCGGCTGATGAAATCATCAACTGCGGCGATGCCGGGCAAGAAGGAGAGCTTATCCAACGCTGGGTAATGCAGAAAGCAGGAGCGCATTGCCCCGTTAAGCGTTTGTGGATTTCTTCACTGACCGAAGAAGCCATCCGCGAAGGTTTCGCCAAGCTGCAAGACCAGTCGCAATTCCAGTCGCTCTACGAAGCCGGACTAAGCCGTGCCATAGGCGACTGGCTTTTAGGCATGAACGCCACACGGCTCTATACGTTAAAGTACGGACAAAACCGCCAAATACTTTCCATCGGGCGGGTACAGACCCCTACTCTCGCCCTCATTGTCAACCGTCAACAAGAAATCGAGCATTTCGTGCCGAAGCAATATTGGGAACTCAAGACCGTTTACCGCGACACCACATTCAGTGCCATCGTGCGCAAAAGCGACGAAGAACTTGCCGAAGAAGCAGCCCAAAGCAATGCGCCAGCTAAAAAGAAAAAGGAAGAAGACAACCGGGGCATCCCTCCCATCACCGATGAAGCCACGGGAAAAGCCTTGCTGGAACGCATCAGCCACGTACCTTTCACCGTAACCGATATCAGCCTGAAAAAAGGGAACGAAGCTCCTCCCCGGCTCTTCGACCTGACTTCCCTGCAAGTGGAATGCAACAAGAAGTTCTCATATTCAGCCGACATGACCTTGAAACTCATCCAGTCGCTCTACGAAAAGAAAGTTGCGACCTATCCGCGTGTAGACACCACCTTCCTGAGCGATGACATTTATCCGAAATGCCCGAAAATACTGGAAGGCTTGAAAGACTATGCCGCCTTTACCTCACCGCTTGCCGGACAGAAACTGATAAAATCGAAAAAGGTATTCGACAACTCGAAAGTGACCGACCACCATGCCATTATCCCGACCGGTGTGCAACCGCACGGACTGACCGACATGGAAAAGAATGTATTCGACCTGATAGCGCGCCGCTTCATAGCCGTGTTCTACCCCGATTGCAAATTCTCCACCACCACAGTTACAGGCAAAGCAGACGACATCGAGTTCAAGGTAAGCGGCAAGCAAATCATCGACCCGGGCTGGAGAGTCATCTTTGCCAAAGAACCGAAAGAAGACACGAAAGAAGGGGAAGAAGAAAGCGTATTGCCTGCTTTTACCAAGGGAGAAAGCGGACCGCATACGCCTATGCTGAATGAAAAATGGACCCAGCCGCCCAAGCCCTATACCGAAGCCACCTTGCTTCGGGCGATGGAAACGGCAGGCAAGTTAGTGGATAACGAAGAGTTGCGCGACGCCCTGAAAGAGAACGGAATAGGACGTCCCTCTACCCGTGCCGCCATCATCGAGACATTATTCAAACGGCATTACATCCGCAAGGAACGCAAAAGCCTGATAGCGACTCCCACGGGCGTAGAACTCATCGGACTGATCCGAGAAGAACTACTGAAATCCGCCGAACTGACAGGCATTTGGGAAAAGAAACTGCGTGAAATAGAACGGCATAGCTACAATGCGAAACAATTCTTAGACGAATTGAAACAAATGGTAGGCGAAATTGTCACCAGTGTATTAAGTGACAATACCAACCGCCGCGTCACCGTGATGCCCGAAGAACCGGAAAAGAAAAAAAAGGCGGCTCCACGGGCTAAAAAAGCAACCGCATCGGCTCCCACTCCCCAACCCGCATTGCCCGAAGGCGATGCCATCATCGGCACGAAATGCCCGCTCTGCGGAAAGGGAACCATCCTGAAAGGGAAAACCGCCTACGGCTGTTCGGAATGGAAAAACGGCTGTACATTCCGCAAACCGTTCTGAAAGAGTTAAGAGTTTATAATGAATAGTTAATAACGGTAAGATAGCCAGTATTCACTATCCACGTCACGCCGGATTTGTACTCCGGCGTAATTGACCTACGGTTCCGCAAACTCAATTACGTTGGATTGCAAATCAGCGTAACGAGAAGTTGCTTTTATTTTCTCCGATAAGTTTACTTAGCAAGCCATGAACCAATGTATGATTGAAAGGATTAGAATCTGTTTCAGGCAGTCTCCCTTTTACGTTCTCCGTCCCAAAACCGTAAAAGGATGCCGCTTGCATCGATAATATAACCCAATCTCTTACATATCTTTGAAGGTATTCTGAAATGAATTATAACGTGATTAGCTTTAAGAACGCAATAATTATAATAGGATAAAAGAATATAGGTATTACTTTCCATAATCCACGCTTATAATGTTTTTTTCTTTCTTCTTTAGTCATTTTTAAATATTCCTCATGGATTATTTGAACATATCTGTCTTGTTTTAGCTTTTTGATTATCGCGTTGACAACTATTAGACATAAGATAACTGTACCTAAAGCTATACTTAATTTGTATTGTGGAGTTCTGTATATATGTACGAGTATAAAAAGAATTATGCAAGCTGTAAATACGAAAAGTGTTTGTAGAGTTCCCCAAATTCCGTTGTATATGTTTTTTTCATCAAATTCTTGTTTGTATTTTTCCATCATATAAATTTTTGAAATTACAATCTCATAATAGAATGATTTTATTTTTTTCATATTTTTCAAATAACATTATTGATTTACAATCAAAAAAGTGCGATTGCAGCATACTGCTGTTTTCCAAAAAAGCCGTGTATCAATGTTACGAGAACTATTGACACACAGCCTACATTGTTCTGAATTCGTCGAATTCACGTTATCTTATCCTAATTCACACTATTAACTATTCCCTAAAATAAGGCTCACCTGCTCGGGCAAATAACCGCTCCGGATGCGCCACTCTTGCGGGTAAAGGTTATTGGCACGGTTTCCGATGTTCTTGACAAAACCCAATGCCTTTCCCCCATACCTTATTAATACATAGCCACGAGGAGCATCTGCATCCAATGCAAACGCTTCCTTCCGCAAGTAAGCTATCGCCTGCTCATAGCTTACCTCTACCGAAGGGAAAGCCGACTCATTACGGCAAACCGACATCGCCAAAGCATGTGAAGGTATTAAATCTCTCCCCTTTATCTCTGCCACCTGAATACCTGCACACACCACGCGCATCTGCGCCCGAAGCGTTTCGTAGACAGATTGATAACGGAGCGGGAATGTCGTAATCCGGTTTTGCTCCATCGTCCATACATACTGGTCGGGAGACAGAAACCAGCCTTTGACCTCTTTAGGCAAAACCGGCACTTTCTCCTTTCCACCTTTCGATTTCTTTTCCTTCCGCCCGCGACAAGCCGGAACATTTGTCTCCTCGCTCTCTCCCGACTTGCGCAAAACCACCATAAACAATCCCTCGCCTTCGGTGCGGTGAGGCAGGAAACGATAGACAGGGAAATCTTTTCCAGCCAAATTGCCGGAAATGTTCCATCCGGACTGCACTTCTACCGGAAGGATTTCCGCCCCCAGTTCCTCGGCTATCCATGCCACATTGTCCTCGTTTTCCTCACGATTGTACGTACACGTGCTGTACACCAACAACCCGCCGGGCTTCAGGCAATGCCAGATATCACGCACAATGCGGCGCTGGCGTTGCCAACATAGCGTCACATTCTCCACACTCCACTCTTCTACCGCCACGGGGTCTTTCCGGAACATACCTTCGCCCGAACAGGGCACATCGGTCAGGATAACGTCGAACAACTCGCCCAACGGCACAAAATCCGCCGGGTCATTATTCAAGACCACCGTACTGGGATGCCCCCACTTCGTCACATTTTCCGCCAGCACCTGCACCCGGTTGCGCATCACTTCATTCGCCACCAGCAGGCTTCCTTCGGGCAAGACCGAACGTGCCAGCGTAGACTTTCCTCCCGGAGCAGCACAAAGGTCGAGCATCACCACCGGCTCGTGCACATATTGCGTCAAGACCTGCTCGAGAAACATCGAGGAAGCTTCTTGCACGTAATAGCATCCGGCATGAAACAAAGGGTCGAACGTGAATGTAGGACGGGAAGCCAAGTAATAGCCCGACCCGCACCACGGCACCTGACGCCCGCCGGCAGGCACGGCATCCGTCTTCAAACGGTTCATACGAATACTGACCGGAGGTTCCTTGGCAAGCGTTTCACGAAAAGCGGCAAACTGCCCTTCGCCCAGCAAGCCGCCCGTCCGGGTTATAAAATCGACAGGAAGATTCATAAGCATCTATTCTAATAATGAACGGCAAATTTAAACAAAAATCGCGAGATTATCCTCAATACCGGAGAGGATTCAAGCATGCGTTTTGACGAACATAAGTGAGTCGGCCGTTTCACATAAGTAACTCGGGCGTTTCACCTAAGTGAGTCAGCCCTCTCACTTATGTTCGTTTGCGAGAGCTTTTGGGCAATCTTTGAAAAAGAATGTTTGCGCATTCGGCCGAATCTGATTACCTTTGCCCAAATTTCAAGCAAACACGACAAGAATGAAACAATACTTAGACCTACTCAGACGCATCCGCACCGAAGGCGTGCAAAAGCATGACCGTACGGGAACGGGCACCATCAGCATATTCGGACACCAAATGCGCTTCAACCTTGCGGACGGATTCCCGCTGGTGACTACCAAGAAACTGCATCTCAAGTCCATCATCCACGAACTGCTTTGGATGTTGAGCGGAGACACCAACGTGCATTACCTGCAAGAAAACGGCGTGCGCATCTGGAACGAATGGGCGGACGCGGACGGAAACTTAGGACACATCTACGGATACCAATGGCGCTCATGGCCCGATTACGAAGGAGGGGTTATCGACCAGATAGCGGAAGCCGTAGAGACCATCAGACACAATCCCGACTCGCGGAGGATTATCGTCAACGCATGGAACGTGGCGGACCTGAAAAACATGAACCTGCCGCCTTGCCACATGTTCTTCCAATTTTACGTGGCGGACGGAAAGCTGAGCCTGCAAATGTACCAGCGCAGTGCCGATTGTTTCCTGGGCGTACCGTTCAACATCGCCTCGTATGCCCTCCTGCTCCAAATGATGGCGCAAGTGACGGGACTGGAAGCCGGCGAGTTCATCCATACGTTAGGCGACGCGCACATCTACCTGAACCACTTGGAACAAGTAGACCTGCAACTGACCCGTGAGCCTCGCCCGCTCCCGAAAATGAGATTGAACCCGGACGTAAAGGACATCTTCGGCTTCAAATATGAAGACTTCGAACTGACCGACTACAATCCGTGGCCGCATATCGCAGGAAAAGTATCTGTATAATAGAACTCACCACAGATTACACAGATTTTATAAATTAATGATTTTAATCTGTGTAATCTGTGGTAAAAAAAACATCAACCAACCATGATTACCATCATCGCCGCTATCAACAAAAACCGGGGACTCGGTTTCGAGAACAAATTGCTTTATTGGTTGCCCAATGACCTGAAACGCTTCAAGGCATTGACCACGGGACACACCATCATTATGGGACGAAAGACTTTCGAATCGTTTCCGAAAGGGGCATTGCCCAACCGGAGAAACATCGTACTAAGCAAAGGTGACCACAACTTTCCGGGTGCCGAATGCTTTCACTCGCTGGAAGAAGCCCTGATGCATTGCGGCAAAGAAGAAGACATATATATTATAGGTGGAGCCGGCTTGTATGCCGAAGCCCTGGCTATCGCCGACCGGCTTTGCCTGACCGAAATAGAAGACGACAAGAAAGAAGCGGACGTATTCTTTCCGGAAATCGACACGACCCACTGGAAAGTGGTGAACCGGGAAACGCATTCCGTTGACGAAAAGCATGCCTATGCATACAGTTTCGTAGATTATGAGAAAGGTTAACTTGCCATAGAGGACACAGAGGATGAAAAGTCATTTGATAATACCAACTCAAAATCTATGACCATGAAGTTTATTCCGGCTTGTTCTCCTTTTTCTCTGTATAATAGTTCAACATGTTTTGGGCAAAGTTGCGCATCTCATCACGTACAGATTCCGGCCCCAACACTTCCACTTGGTCGCCTTGGGCAAGCACCAGTTGGTAGAAGTCAAACGTCGGTTTCAGGTGATATTCAAAGAAAGTCGATTCGTCATCACTTCCAATCTCACGCTGTGATTCATGCAGGGGCAATGTGCGCAGATAGTCTGCAAAACCATTGTATGCCCGAAGAACAATCTTTTGAGGCGATTCGTTAGAGGTGATGACACCGCAACACCCTTCGAAATAGCTGTGTACATCAAAGTTCTTCTTCATCTTGAACGTTTTGCCCGTATCTTGGATGTCTGAAATACGGTCGAGGGCATAAACCAGATACACATCACTTGGCTTGATGCCTCGTTCTTTATTCCGCTTGGAGTAATAAGGACTGCGTGCCAACACATACCAACGTCGTTTCACAACTTTCAGGAAGTAAGGCTCAATGTCAAAAGTACTGGGGTCAGGTTTGCCGAAGCCTTGGTGTGTAATATTTAACACATGGTTACGCCGCATGGCATCCGCAATGCAGGTCAGCCAAGTCTGCCCCGAAGGGATTTCTTCAAAGATAATCCGGTCTTCCAACTTTTCGTCTGCTTGTATCTGGTTCAATGTGGCATATGAACTGATGAGCCAACTGCGCAGATTATTGCCCTCTATGCGTTCCGGTTCGTCAATATAATAACGGTATCCGTCCTTCCGGTCACATTCTATATATACATCAAAAATGTCTTTGATGGCTTTCTTGTGGTTATGAAAGGTCTTCAAAGGCAGTTCTTCACCATAGCCCAACCCGCTTTCCTGCCAAAGTTCGTTGATTTCCTCAAACGTCAGCCGTTTGTATCTAAGCAGAATGTCCATCAGCCATACGTATCGTCCAAAAAGATTTGCTGCCATATTGCTGTCATTTAATGGTTATGCCACAAAGTTACATATTTTCTTGTGCCAAAATAAAGCATTGGTCCGATTTTTCATTGCTTGTGCTTCAATCCGGCATAGGCTACCCGTTATCTTTGTGCTTGCTAATCACCAAAATGAAAGAACAATGAGAACCATTCAGAATCACGACGTGAAGATATTCACGGACAACATCGAGGCTACTGCCATTGAGCAAATAGAGCGGTTGCTGACTATCCCAGTGTTCAGCGATTGCAAAATCCGCATCATGCCCGACGTACATGCCGGAGCCGGATGTGTCATCGGCTTTACGGGTAATCTGGGCGACAAGGTTATCCCCAATATTGTAGGGGTGGACATCGGTTGCGGCATCCTGGTACAACCGTTTGCCTGCATGAAAGAGATAAATTACCATGCCTTGAACGAGTTTATCTTACACCACATTCCCTCCGGACGCAATTATCGGGACAATCGCTATGCCCCGCTTCCACAAAAGTATATGGATGCCTACCGTGAGAGCAAAGACCTAATCAAGCAGTTGCGTAGCTACCGGGAACTGAAAGAAACCAAACGCCTCAACCTTTCCATCGGTTCGCTGGGCGGAGGCAACCATTTCATCGAATTAAACAAGGATGAAAACGACCTATTTTATTTAGTTGTACATACCGGAAGCCGTAATCTGGGCAAGCAAGTGGCGCAAATTTATCAGCAATTGGCCGTAAAGTGCCAATCCGGCTGGGCAGAACTGATGGAAGAACAGAATCACCTGATTGCAGCATACAAGCAAGCCGGACGGAAAGACGAGTTACAGGACGTTATCCGCGAACTGCACAATTCATTCAAGATGCGCAAACCCGCCATACCTGCTGATTTATCCTATCTGGAAGGCACTTATCGGGAGGACTACCTGCACGACATGCGCCTTTGCCAGCAATGGGCGAAGATAAACCGCCGCATGATTACAGGACTCATCATGGATTACCTGATTACGCAGGGAGTCACCGAAAAACAAGATACCGGACTCCTATTTGAAAGTGTCCACAACTACATCAGCGATGATAACCTCATCCGCAAAGGAGCTATCGCTGCCCGTACCGGAGAGAAATGTATCATTCCGCTGAACATGCGCGACGGTTCCCTCATCTGCATCGGCAAGGGCAATGAAGACTGGAACTCTTCAGCCCCGCATGGTGCAGGCCGCATCATGAGCCGAAGCCAAGCCTTTAAAGAAATCAGTATAGACGACTATGCCCGATCCATGCAGAATATCTATACAGAATGCGTGAACGAAGACACTAAAGACGAATCCCCTATGGTATACAAACCAAAAGAGGAGATTATTCAAAACATCAGTGATACGGTGTCGGTGGTAAATGTGATAAAACCGGTGTATAACTTTAAGGCAGCGGAGTAATTAAGAATTATAATGATAAAAATTTAACATTATGATTACGGAAATTAAGAAGCTGTTTTGAATTTATCGTGCGATGATTTGGGATGAGTTTTTGAGGCATTTCCGCTTGTGTGATGAGGAAGATAGCGGGCTATCTGACGAAGAACAGGAGCGAAAAGGACCAAAAAATCGCCCAAAGCACACACGAAAACGGATACATCAAGCCAAGAAAAACTTTTTGGAGAAATTCAAAACAGCTTCTAAATTCTATTCAGATTCTTCTTTTGACGTAAGTGGTTCCATGGAAACAAAACAAATTAAGTTAGAAGGGAGATGTGAATAAACTTGAGAAGTGTGAGAGTTGTGAAACGAAGATAAAATTCAAATTAACTCAGAACAAGCCAATTGTTCTGCATAAAAACTTAAAGATATGAGTATTACAAGTATTGAGATTAAATTTTCTAAGGTTGGAATTAATCGCATAGATCAGCCGCGCAAAGTGAATTATATCCCTGTTGCAGTATTGCAGTTTGACAATTTGCCAAAGAAAAAAAGGATATATCTTGATGGCCTTTTGTCTGACAAGAAGTCTGTCAAACAGGTTCTTGCAGGCGAGACGTTTATAGCGCTCAAAATAGATGATGACTTTATTGTCTATGATTTGGAAGGAAGTCGTCAAGGACAAGTCTCTGCCAAAGAATATGGAGAACTGATTCAAGTAAACGAAAATAGTTTTATACTCTGTAAGGATAGAACGGTTACATGGATAAATGATTGTGGAAAAGTCATCCAGTCGAGAGAACTTTCTGACGAAGAATACGAGAACATTCATGAAAAATGAAACATCCTATGTCCAACGATGAGTCAATATAACACTAAGGAGCAGCCACCTTACTTACACAGCAGATAATACAATGTCGTTGGTGAATGTGATTAAACCGATGTATAACTTTAAGGCGGCGGAGTAAAGCAAAGCGGTTTGTGATATTGTCTCCGATTTATTTTGCAATTCAAAAATGCTTTGTAACTTTAAGGCGTAACAAAAAAGTTAACGAGTTAAAAGATAAATTTAGAGACATATTACATAACTAATAGACGATTATTCGATTCGCTTAAATTCTGGTACTATTTGAATAGAACGAGTATAAACTTTAAATTTTTAACCATGAGCGTAACGTTTAAAGAATTATCTGAATGGCTTTCTCAAGAGAATATTCAGATACCGGAAAAACAAAAACAAGAAAAGACCTTTATGGACATTGCTGGCATAAGTCGACTTGAAAACCACTGGTCAGATATTTACGCCTATTTCTTTAATCCTAAAGAAAAACACGGTTTAGGACATTTGTTTATTAAAACTCTTAATACTTTGATTGCTGAAAAAACAGGCAAAGCAGAATTGTCCATGGAAAAATTTTCTGTTATTCGTGAATACTCTGTTGAAGATGATAAGCGAATAGATCTGTTAATCAAGAATGAGAAAGAAGCCATTATTATTGAAAATAAGGTTTATGCAAAACTAACTAATGACCTTGACATCTACTGGAAAAGCGTACTCCAGTTAGATGAATTTAAACGTGGAGTTATTCTGTCTTTATATGAAATAAATCCCAATAATCCTTATTATATTAACATCACGCATAAAGAATTCGCCAAAGCCATAGAAAATGCATTACCTAACTATTCACATTCATTAGCTCCAAGAGACTTATTGATTCTACAAGATCTCATTCAAAATATTTATAATAAAACTTCACATGACATGGATACAAACGAATTAAACTTCTACTACTCAGATGATAGGCAGCGAAAGATTATTAACGAATTGTCCAAAATCCGTTCAAATATAATCCGACATATTTGTAAATCAATTGAAGATGAGAACACTGTTAATATACGATTAGCCAAAAGAGGTATTGATTTGCAAGTTAAGGCTAAAGGAAACCATAGATATACTTATTATACTTATATAGGATGTCCAAAAGAATGTTCAGAACAAATCATGCTTACATTAAAGTATAATTCATTATGGGACTTCAGTCAACAATGTCGTGTAGAGATGTATCTGGAGTTACAAGGAAACATAATGAAATATGTTGAGCAGAATCTAAATTCACTGAAGGAAGCAGGTATTGAGCCTAATTATCATACTCCTAAAAAAGATTATTGGCATTTCCAAAAAGAAGATATTCTGTTTACAAAAGAAGATTTACTGACTCATGACTCTATAATAGAAAAGATTGTCACTTCTATTGAGAAATCTCCACTTTACAAAAATGGATTAGAAATCATTAGACATTACAAGGGAGAAAAATAATGCTCACTTTCATCTCCAACCAAGCCCACTACACCGAAGTCCTTCAACGAGCCTGTTCGGTGAAGAAAACATTGTGGATAGGAACGGCCGACATCAAAGACCTCTATGTGGAAACAAAGAAAGCGAAACGACCGTTCTTAGCCCTGTTAGCGGAATTGATAAAGAAAGGAGTAGAAGTGCGGCTCATTCATGCCAAAGAACCCGGTCCGGCCTTCCGAGAGGATTTTGATAAATATCCCTTGCTCTATGACAGGCTGGAGCGGGTTCTTTGTCCACGGGTACATTTCAAGATATTAGTATTCGATTGTGCGGAAGTCTATATCGGAAGTGCCAACCTGACCGGAGCTGGTATCGGCATGAAAGCGGAAACTACCCGCAACTTTGAGGCCGGCATCCTGACCGACCAACCCGAAATCGTAGAACAAGCCATGAACTTGTTTGATGACGTATGGATAGGGAAAATGTGCAAAACATGCAAACGTCGGATGTATTGTGCAGACCCTATAGCTTGATTTGTCAGCAAATAATATTCTCCTAAGCCGCAATATGGCACATCCCTTTCCGACCTTTGTCTACCGAAAGCAAGTTCCAACATAGAATTTGCCCAGAACTATGTTTCACATCTAAAAAATATTCGTTATGATGAATCATTTGTGGCGCGTGACTGCCGTAAAGGTCACAGGGAAAGTAACGCCGGGAATGTGGGTAGAAGTGCTGAAAAGCGGAACCAACGCACCACCCACGATCAAGGAAATCGATATGGAAGTAGAACGTAAATATGGCGTGAAACTCCTTCCGGGTTGCAGTCTCAGCAACTTCAAGATTGAGAAGATGGGATAAGACCTGTTATCCCAGAGGAGGATGTTACTAACCGATGTCCTCCTCACCGTTCACTCAAACAGAAAAATCATGACTATCAAACACATCGTCCTTCGTAAAGGTCAATATTACCTTTACGAAGATTTTGCCGAAAAACATCTGATTACGGTTTTGCCTCAAAAAGAGATTGGAGAAATGGTTGGATATAGCAACAACCATTTGCTCTGCTTACAAGGCAACCAGTACACAGTTCGTTCCCTCCAAGGAGAAGCGAAAATGTCTTTTTTCCCTACACTGACCCATATCCCATGAAGATACCTTTCTGTATCGGCGATATGAAAAACTGTGTCCGAGTGGAAAACGAAGAAGAAGAAAGTCAATGGCGGAAAACTATCCGACAAATCAAACGCTTGCCCGGACAAACCGCCGAAGAAAAGCTGAAAGCCATCGTGGAGCAATTGGATGAAGCAGACTCCACGGCAAGTCTCATCGACCTCTACCGCTTGTGCGACAAAAACTTCCCTCAATTTCTGGAAGAAGCTTTAAAGCTCTACCCTCCCCTTGGAGAAGAGCGCCTCCGCTATTTAGCTTTTGATTTATTAGAAGAATGGGAACATCATTAAATTTAATCAACAAAGAACAGTTAATTTCCAGCTTCCAACTATTTTTCTTCCGTATTATAGTAGAACAAAATTGGTTTGCGAAAAAATCTTGATGTATTGTCATCTAAGGGAACGCACGTGAAGGATCTCGTGTACATCCACGTGGGTGCATTCGAGATGCTTCACTTCGTTCAGCATGACAAATGTTTTTTCGCATTTTATTTCTGATTGACTATATCACCGTTTATCGGAATATTTTGTACCTTTGTCCCGACTACAGGTATAGATTCATACCCAAACAAAAAAGACCGGAGATGAAAACAAAGCTGTACACCCAAGGAATGTTTTCCCGCCTTTCCAGACGGGGTAACTCTTTTGCGTGCTTTTTTTCATCCCTTTATGCAAATGTTTTAAGCATTATTAAGGTATATAATTTGCATATTATCAGCAGATTATTACCCCCCCCAATTCCAACAGGACTTACTACGCATTGATAAACACGCAGATGCGTTGCTACATTGTGCCAGGCGGCATACGAAGCACTTCCTTGTGCCCGTATGCCGCCTGTGCCGTTTTACGGGATTCATCAAAACTTAAAAACTCAAAAGCTCAATATGTTTAGAAAAAAGAACAGCAATACCTCCGACAGAAGGCTTTTCCTGTCATACGGATACAAATTCTTGTCATGTGTCCTGCCGGCATTCGGCGTTGCGGCATGCGATAGCGACCCTGTCATCGTAGAACCAGAGCCTATTCCAGAACCAGAGCCTGAACCGGAACCTGAGCCAGAGCCGGAACCTGTTCCGACAGATACAGTAAAGATCAAGGCACTCGCCATCCAGCCCGACTGGTCGGAAGCACTGGAAGAGGAACATATCCCCACGGCATACAACCTGTTCGTCGGCGATACCGCAATTGTAGCCGATGCACATACCCTATATATGTATAAAGACTCTGCTTCCACCGCGGATTATCCCGTCCTTGCCTATAACGAGCCGGAAGGCATAAGCATCGAGGACAATACCGCCTCTATCCACAGGACAGAAGAAGGACTGCTGGAAGCCCTGCCCGGTTATCTCTTCGCCGCAGACACTACCGCAACAGTAGCTGCGGGAGATACCGCATGGATTCCCTTGCGGATGCACCGCCTCATTACCCCGGTCACCCTTACGCTTCGCTTTACCGAAGCCATCGAAGTGAAGGAAACAAGGGCTACACTGAGCGGCTTAGTTCCTGCCATTCACTTGCCGGACGGCAAACCGGCAGAAGACAATGCCGCACGTGCTTCTTCCGACAGAAATACCACCCTGTTCGATGTAGAGCCGTTACCCGGCGGAGAAGGCATCGTCATGCGCCTCCGTACCTTCGGCATCCTTCCGGAGCTGAAGCAAATCCTAAAAGCAACTGTCACGTTGGCGGACGGGCGCACGCTTACGTTCCAATCCGACTTGACGGACGAACTGAGCGACCTCGAACACTTAGCCCCTATCCAACTGGAAAGCACACTGGATACGGCAAAGCCGGAAGAACCGGAACCAGAGCCGGAACCCGAACCGGAACCTGATCCAGAAATACCGATAGATGTATCGGGAAAGATTGAAGACTGGGAAACAATAACAGGAGATGACATAGAAGCAACCATGTAACCATTTAATAATAAAAGATATGAGACAAAAATACATTGCAATCAGTTTGTTGGCATGCGTCTTGACGGCATGCAGTCATAATGATGAGAATATAGTTGTAAACGACGGTCCCGTAGTGGCACAAATCACCGCAGGCATCAACTTACCGACACGTGCGTCAGGCACGACATGGGATGCCGGCGATGCCATTGGTGTTTCTACGGTAAGCACTACGGCGACAACGGGCGGCACGCATTATCTCAATATGAAGTATGTCACTACTGCCGCCGATGGTAATTTCACGCACTTTGGCGGTGAGGCTTCGGGCATCTTCTTTCAGGACGCAAGCGAAACGGTTACGTTCAGTGCCTACTACCCGTTTGACGAGGACAGCCAGGAAAGAACCACCGCAGGAACAATCAACGACGTTACGACATCAGACCAAAGTGCGCAAAAGAACTTTGACTTCATGTTCGCAACGGGTGCAACGGCAAGCAAGAACAGCCCCACTGTAAAATTCAACAACACAGATAATGGAACCACTGATGCCCGCTTCAAACACATGATGACCCGCCTTGTGCTGAACATCACGACGGACACTGGGGCTGGCTTCACAGCCGATCAAGTGGCAAGCGGTACTTATACACTGAGTGGCATCAAGCACAGCGGTACGTTCAACACGGAGGACGGAACAGCGGAAGCGACAGGAAATGCGACAGATAATTGGGAAATAACTGACTACATTACTTATACTAATAACATCGGAACATGCAGCCTGATACTCTATCCGCAAACAGGCGCCAGCCTGACCTTTAGTGCTACCATCGACGGACAGACCTACACGGGTACACTGACCCCTGCATTCGCTGCATCCACGTCTTACAGCTACGACATTTCCATTCAGAAGACAGGCTTGGTAATCAGTTCCGGCACAATACAGGATTGGACGAACGGTGGAGGTGATAAAATTGAAATCAACTGATTCCAGTGAAAAGAAACAACAGCCATCCCGTGCATCCTGCGCAAGCACGGAGATATGCCTGAACAAAAAGGTGTAGCTGGCGGTTTCGCAGCCGCCGGTGGCACAAAGACAGAACATAAAATATATATGTAATATGAACCGACTATCAGACTTGAAACGGATGATTCTCCTTTTGCTGGCAGGCATTCTATCTGCCTGTTCGCATGACGACCTTACCGAAACACGCCCTGAGGGAAACGGCGAGCCATTGGTGCTGACTGCTGTCATGGCGGATGCAACAACCGGCACGCGGGCGACTCCCGATAACAGTTGGGAAGGTACGGAAACCGTCATTGTAGAGGTGATAGACAATTATGACGATACGACAACTCCCGACTGGACGCAAGCCAAGAGAGGAATTTACACAGCCGGTACCGATGGCAAACTGACCTTTACGAGCGGCACTCAATCTACTTGGCTAAGCGACAACGAGACCAAACTTGTCCGTGCCTGGCATTATGGCGACAACAGCGAAGAGCGTTCCGACTCATGGTCTGTACAAACCAACCAAACCGGCGACAATTATGCGAAAAGCGACTTGCTTTTTGCGCAGGCAACCGTAAGCGGACGGAAGGAAATTGCCCTTAAATTCTACCATCAAGTGGCAAAAGTGGTGGTACATGTCCGCAATGTAGGTCCTGTGTACGGAAGTGATGACGTCAGTGTGACGATAGGATATATGTACAATATTGTTATGAACGGCACAGTGAGTACGGACAACATAAGCGAGAATTATCTCAACTGGACACCGGGAAGCACAATGGAGACTATCACGGCCTACAGTCTCGGTCCAAAACCTCTTGCATCTGATGAAAACGAAACTTCCCTCGCCAGTTTTGCCGCACTCGTCATTCCGCAAACAGTGAAAAGTATGTTTTCTTATCTTGACATCAAAAATGGGCTCAGTAGCTATCCTTGTTATTCATCAACAGAAATTACTTGGGAAGCAGGCCATTCCTATACCTACGAGGTAACTATCATGAAAGAGAACAGAGTGACGGTTGATAATATCACTGTAAGCGGTTGGGACAACGGTGGCAACCATGAATTGACAACCACCGAATAAACATTCAAATGGAAAGAAGCAAGCAAGAGAACATATAAACCTAAGTTCAACCCTAAAAACTGAACAGAAATATGATAATGAACAAGACATTGATAAAAGCCCTTTGGCTGGCGGCTTTCGTGCCCCTCTTCGCGGCGTGCAGCAGCGAGGAAGACAGCCTTGTGCCGAGTGGAGAGCCGCAAGAGGTGCAGGTGAGCATTGACACACGTGCCACTACTGACGGAGATACGTGGACATGGGAAAATAATGATGTGATTGGGCTGAATGTAACAGGATATAACGGAACATCGTCTTCCTATACGTTGACCTATAATGCACAGAAAAGAAGCTGGACACGATCAGAGCCTATCATTGTTACGCTGCCCGGCACTATCACAGCATGGTATCCGGGAGGAATAGGTACATCCGCGAACTCTTTCACCATTCCCGAAAACCAAACTACCAGCGGAAACTTATGCAAAGCGGATTTCATGACATACAGCGGCGATTTAATCAGCACTACGCCCAGCGTGACATTGGAGCACCGCCTGAGCAAAGTCATCGTCACCATTTCCGATTGGACTGATTACGGGGAAACGATGCCGGAAGTTAAGGACTTTTTCATCCAAACAAAGGAAAGCATTACCGTAAACGGCAGTACCGTAACAGGCGATGGGAACACGATAGATATCTTTCCGCTGCAAGATGAAGCGGCTCATTCTTACACCGCCATTGTCGCCCCTAATGCCGGCTTCAACATTACGCTGGTTGTGGCCGGCAAGGATAAGACCGCCAGCTATACAGGCTCGTTGGCGAGCGGCAATGCTTATTCATTCAACCTTACTTTGAAAGATACCAATGCCCTCGACACCCGTTCCGCCGGTACATCGGACTGCGAGCTGGAACTGGTGGAGGTGAGGAATATAAATGAGAAATAATACCCCATGCAAGGGGTATCACAACACCCCATGCATGGGGTACCTGAAGGGGTCATGCATGGGGTATAGCAAACCATATTTATAAACCTAAAAAACGAAAGTAGTATGTTGGATTTTGAAGTGAAATCAAAGGTTCAGCCCGTAGGCGAACGCAAGGGGCAGGCAGTGTATTATGCATTCGTCCCGGCTGATTTATAATCCGCCATTCTAAAGCAATAGCATTCTTTGCAAAACAACGGCTGCGCCTCGGCATAATGGTTCAAGCAAGCTTGGCAGATTCTGTCTTCGGCTTGTGCGTTCTTCAACTAAATTGGAATAGAAACGGAAGAAAACAAGCAGTTCATCGACAAAAGATTTGGTCAGACGTGACTAATTCGTTACCTTTGCAGCATAATTCAAGATGGATATGAAACGGAATCTGATATTGTCGCCTGCGTTCAAGGAATTTGAGCAAAGCGCTAATCCCAGCACACGCGAGAAATTGCGCTATGCTTATCCATATTGGAAACGGTCTGTCCGGTACCTGTCAAATTTGTCAAGAAACTGGTCGGGACAGATTTCTTCGAACTGCGGGTGTCCGTGGACAACGAGATACGGGTTATCCTATTTGCCGTGGACAACGACAACATCAATCTGGCGACAAACGTTATCCTGCTGAACGGCTTTGTAAAGAAAAGCACCAAGGATTACGACAAGGAAATAACAAAGGCTATTAACATTTTAAGGAACTTGCTATGACAACGACGAACAACAGACTGACAGCGGAAGAATTAAAGAAACTTCGCCAGATGGACTTCGGCAAGAAGCCCGGTTTCGAGACGGCGGAAAACATGCTGGCACGCGAAGTAGGCGAGGAGGGAAGTCCGGAACGCGATGAGTTCAACGCCAAGGCACTGGCATGGTACTATGGTGAAGTGCTGCGCGACCGCCGCAAGGCACTCGGCATCACCCAAAAAGAACTGGCGGAGCGCATCGGGCGCGACCGTTCCTACATCAGCCGTCTGGAGAAAGGCGAAACCGACCTGCAACTATCCTCCTTCATCCGCATCGCCACAGCCTTGGGCATCATGCTTAGGCTCGATGTAAACCTGATTTGAGACAAAGCCTGCCACGATTCTTGCTTCGCACAGCGTACCGGGCAGGACTTTTACATTTTCCCCTCACCGGCGTTTCCGGAAAAACGCCGTCATCAAGCCGGCGCACTCGTCTTTCAAGACACCCGAAACCACTTCGGTCTTCGGATGCAGCGCCGCAGGCGCATAACGCATATACCCGCGCTTCTCGTCTCCGGCACCGAACACCAGCTTGCCCAATTGCGCCCACGCTATGGCTCCGGCACACATCACACACGGCTCTACCGTCACATAAAGCGTACAATCATTCAGATACTTGGCTCCCAACGCATTGGCTGCAGCCGTAATGGCCTGCATCTCGGCATGCGCCGTCACATCGTTCAAGGTTTCGGTCAAGTTGTGCGCACGGGCAATGATACGGCCTTGGCATACCACCACCGCACCTACGGGCACTTCTCCCCTTGCCGATGCTTTCTCTGCCTCAGCCAACGCCTGCTTCATGTAAAACGTATCGTCTGCCATATCTGTCACCTCCGCATATCGTGTTCCTTGAATAAAGTGGGGTAATCCTCCTCCATTTTCTGATGAATGAATGTCAGGACCGTTTCCCTGAACCAACGCGCCTTGTTGGTTATCTGATAATGTTTCAGATAACGGTCGATAATCTGTGCTTCCTCTTCACTGAGCAAACATACCATCCGCCGCTTCCGCGGAGGAGCCGAGGAAGGCACTTTCTTTCTTTTTTTCCCTTTATTCATCATCATGCGTACAAAATTAACGCATTTTCTTCATTTGCAAAACAGATGCGGATTAAAATTTAATTTGATTCCGAAACATCCCATGTAGGGGCGTATCGCATACGCCCGAAAACATCCACGTGGATTAGTTGACGCATTCGGGCGTATGCGATACGCCCCTACATGGCAATTGGGTAAAGGATATTCATTATAGTCAATCAGAAATGGATTGCGAAAAATCCGTTAATCCTTTATATTGAACACAGAGGCACGAAGAAATAAATATATAGAGAAGGTAAAGACCATAGAGCCAGACTTTTACTCTGTGAACTCTGTTCTCTCAAAAAATAAAGCTCTGTGTCTTTGTGTCTCTGTGTTCCATTCCATTTTTCGCAAACCAATTTTGTTTTACTATAAAATTTAAACAGGCTTAAAGGAAATATCATAAGATTGTGTACCTTTGCACGCAAAAAAGAACAAGATGGCAGAACATAACGAGCTTGGGAAAGAAGGCGAAGAAGAAGCGGCACGTTACCTCACCGGACAAGGCTATCACATCCTGCACCGCAATTGGCGGAGAGGAAGGAATGAGCTTGACATTGTGGCGGCTAAAGATAACCAGCTGATTTTCGTAGAAGTCAAGACACGGCGAAACGAAGCATACGGACATCCCGAAGATGCCGTAACCAACCGCAAGATACGCACATTGGTATCGCTTGCCGACGCGTACATCAACAAGTTCAGGCTCGACCTTCCCGTGCGTTTCGATATCATCACCGTTGTAGGCAATGAGCCGCCTTTCCATATCGAACACATCGAAGAAGCGTTTCTGCCTCCTATTTGGTAAAACATTGAACACAAAGACATGATGAACTATCCAGAGCCTATTTTCCTGCCGGAGACCACTTCCACCAATACCTATCTTGCCGGTTTATGCGACCGTGCCCCCCAACCGGAACTGACGTGCGTATATACTTCGTACCAAACATCCGGACGCGGACAACGGGAAAACAGCTGGGAATCGGAACCGGGAGCGAACCTGTTGTTCAGCTTCGTGACCTATCCCACATGTTTAGAAGCCGGACGCCAGTTCCTCCTTTCGCAAATCACGGCGCTCGCCCTTGCCAACGTGCTTTCAGCGTACACCGAAGACATCCGCATCAAATGGCCCAATGACATTTATTGGAAAGACAAAAAGATATGCGGCACCCTGATTGAAAACGACCTGACAGGCACAAGCATTAGCCGGTCCATCTCGGGCACAGGCGTCAACCTGAACCAAAAGCGATTCTTGAGCGATGCGCCCAATCCGGTATCGCTTACGCAAATCACCGGACAGACTTATTCCCCTGCCGATATTCTGCATCAGGTAATGCAGCGCATTGGCGGGTACTACCGCCTATTGCAAAACGGACAGACCTCCGAAATAGCCGAACGCTATAAACAAATGTTATACCGCAAAGAAGGATTTTATGCATACCGTGACCAAGAAGGAAGTTTCCTTGCCCGCATTCTCGACATCGAGCCTTCCGGCAGACTGGTTCTGGAAGATGCAAACGGGAAATGCCGTAAATACCTGTTCAAGGAAGTCGTTTTCGAGCTTTAAGTATAATATTCACCACAGAGGGCACAGAGGCACACAGAGTTTTTTAATTTTCCTCTGTGGTACTCTATGTCCTCTGTGGTGAAATATCATTATTAGAAACAGTTACTTAACCCATATACCTTATTATATATGTCGCCTACCAGCCAACGCATTCTTCACATAGCCATTCCTTCCATTGTCTCGAACATCACCGTTCCCCTGCTGGGACTGGTGGACGTAACCATTGTCGGCCATTTAGGCTCGGCTTCCTACATCGGCGCCATTGCCGTAGGAGGAATGCTGTTCAACATGATTTACTGGATATTCGGCTTCTTGCGCATGGGGACCAGCGGACTCACGGCACAAGCATACGGAGCACACGACCTGCCCGAAGTGAGCCGCATCCTGCTCCGCTCGTCAGGCATCAGCTTTTTATTGGCTCTCGCCCTGCTCATCCTGCAATATCCCATCCGCATTATCGCTTTCCACCTGATTGAAGCCAGCCCCGAAGTGCGCGAACTTGCCTCGCTTTATTTCCACATCTGCATTTGGGGCGCACCTGCCACACTGGGGCTATACGGCTTTACGGGATGGTTCATCGGCATGCAGAACTCACGGTTCCCGATGTATATCGCCATCACACAAAACGTGGTGAACATTGCCGCAAGCCTGTTCTTCGTATTTGCCTGCGACATGAAAGTGGCAGGCGTGGCACTGGGCACGCTCATTGCCCAATATGCAGGGCTCTTTATGGCATACCTGCTCTGGCTCCGGTATTACCGTCCCCTACGCAAATACATCGAATGGAAACGCGTCTTCACGCACGAAGCCATGGCACGCTTCTTCCAAGTGAACCGCGACATCTTCCTGCGCACCCTCTGCCTGGTAACGGTCACGGTATTTTTCACCTCTACCGGAGCAGCGTATGGCGATGTGACCTTAGCCGTCAACACCCTGCTGATGCAGCTCTTTACCCTCTTCTCTTACATCATGGACGGATTCGCATACGCCGGCGAAGCCCTGACCGGAAAATACATCGGTGCCCGCAACCGCACGGAACTGCGCCTTACCGTCAGGCACCTCTTCGGCTGGGGCATCGCGCTTGCGCTTGCCTTCACCCTCCTGTACGGCATCGGCGGAAAGGGTTTCCTCGGACTGCTTACCAACGAACGGACGGTCATCGAAGCCTCATCCGCCTATTTCTACTGGGTGCTTGCCATTCCATTGGCAGGCTTTTCGGCTTTCCTGCTCGACGGCATCTGCATCGGAGCCACCGCTACAGGCATCATGCTGAAAGGCATGGCCGCAGCATCCGCCGGATTCTTCCTCATCTATTACGGGCTGAATGCCTCGCTCGGCAATCATGCGCTATGGCTCGCCTTTGTTTCATACCTCGCCTTGCGCGGCATGGTGCAGGCGTGGCTTATCAGGCTTCGCAAGAGCAATTAAGTTTCGCATCAGTTTCAACAGGCTGAAACTGTAGTTTTAAGGTGCTGAAACTGTAGTTTCAGCCTGTTGAAACCGGGCATGAAACGGCATGCGTTGGCAAACCAGATGTAGCCTTGTAGAAAAAGGAAGCCTATCGTCCGGCGTTGCCCGCCGACTTCATCACCGCCTTCTGCCTCAAAATGCATAAGGCGGAGCCAGAATAGCCGGAGCAGGCAAGTGCATGCCCGCCATAATCAAACCGTTTTCTTTGGCATATTGCAAAAAACGCTTGCGTGTCCGGACAGCATCTTCCGGATTCATATCAAACGAAGCACAAATGTCGGGATGTGCCAACTGGAGCGCAGCACCGTGTATCAAATCGCCGATAACCAATAGCCTGCCAGCCTGATAAGCCGTATGTCCCGGTGTATGCCCTACGGCTTCCAGCGCCACCACCTTGCCCGGAAGCGTATCGCCGAACTCGAAGAAATGCATACGGCCTTTGTATGCCTCAACCAGTTTCTCCACTTCCGTCCGCCGGCCGGCTTCCATCTTCATCCAGCCGTCGTATTCTGCCTTCGACGCATAGACCTCGGCACGGGGGAAAACAGCCGTGTCCCCTTTCAGCATGCCGCCGATGTGGTCGTGATGGAAATGCGTCAGATAAACATAGCGCACATCTTCCGGCTTCACCCCGATGGAATCCAGCCCGGCAGGCAAAAGGCTTTCCGGGGCACCCAACCCGGCATCAAACAACACCTTCACTCCTTCCGTTTCTACCCAAAACGTACTGATAGACGAAGGTATCCCTGCCTCCAGTTCCAAACTCTTGACCAGACTATCCGAAGCCGCAGCAAACAATGAAGCCGGCATCAGCTTGTCTTCCGCGTTGTCTCGCAACCAGGTGACGCTTATTCCTTCCACCTGCCGCTTCTGCACGGTTACTGCCGCCCGTACCGAATCTTTTTCCATTCCTTCGTTTCCCTGCGTTTTCGTATTCCCCACGCAGCCACATGACATAGCCATACAGCCTGCAAGCAACATCCAGTTCCATTTGCCATTCGTTTTCATACACTACTTATTATTTGGTTATACACTCCACAAACTTAAGGAAAAATCTTTGGTTTTTCACCACATAGGCACGCATATATGCAGATTTTTGCCTAAGTTTGCCGAAAGAAACAGAAAAGGGAAAGATATGGCTAAAGAAAAAACGGTGTATGTATGCACCCATTGCGGATACGAATCGCCCAAATGGGCAGGCAAATGCCCTTCGTGCGGACAATGGAACACATTTACGGAAGAGGTGGTACGCAAGGAAACACCGGTGGCGAAACACGCGGCGCACGGCATCGAAAGCGTGCGCTCGAAACCACAACAACTGCACGAAATCACTTCGAGCGAAGAGTTGCGCATCGACATGGGAGATGACGAGCTGAACCGGGTACTGGGAGGCGGGCTGGTAGAAGGCTCGCTCACCCTGATAGGAGGCGAGCCGGGCATCGGCAAGTCAACGCTTATCCTTCAGACGGTATTGCGCCTGCCCGGCCTGAAAGTGCTTTACATCTCGGGCGAAGAGAGTGCCCGCCAGCTGAAACTGCGTGCCGACCGCATCCCGCATCCCGAAACGACGCAGCTGCTGATAGCCTGCGAAACGTCATTGGAACAAATCTTCACCCACATCAAGAACACAGCTCCCGCCCTGGTCATCATCGACTCCATACAGACCATTTCGACCGAAACCATCGATTCTTCGCCGGGAAGCATCGTGCAAGTACGCGAATGTTCGGCAGCCATCCTCAAGTTCGCCAAAGAGACAGGAACGCCCGTCATCCTCATCGGACATATCAACAAGGAAGGAAGCATCGCCGGACCGAAAGTGCTGGAACACATCGTAGACACGGTACTGCAGTTCGAGGGCGACCAGCACTACATGTACCGCATCCTGCGGAGCATCAAGAACCGCTTCGGGAGCACGGCGGAGCTGGGCATCTACGAGATGCGGCAGGACGGGCTGAGGCAAGTGAGCAACCCGTCGGAACTGCTGCTCACGCAAGACCACGAGGGAATGAGCGGAGTGGCTATCGCCTGCGCCGTAGAAGGCATACGCCCGTTCCTCATCGAAGTGCAGGCACTGGTGAGCACAGCTGCCTACGGTATGCCCCAGCGTTCCGCCACGGGGTTCGACCTGCGGCGGATGAACATGCTGCTCGCCGTGCTGGAGAAACGGGTAGGCTTCAAGCTGGCGCAGAAGGACGTGTTCCTCAACATAGCCGGAGGACTGAAAGTGAACGACCCTGCCATCGACCTGGCGGTCATCAGCGCCATCCTTTCGAGCAATATGGACACGGAAATAGAAACCGGCGTGTGCATGGCGGGCGAAGTGGGCCTGAGCGGTGAAATCCGTCCGGTGAACCGCATCGAGCAGCGCATCGGCGAAGCGGAAAAACTGGGCTTCAAGCGCATGCTCATCCCCAAACATAATCTGCAAGGTCTGGACCGGAAGAAAATCAAAATCGAACTGGTGCCGGTGCGGAAAGTGGAAGAAGCCTTCCGGGAGCTCTTCGGATGATGTGTTTCTCTTCACCACAGAAAAGATTTTTTAAAACGCAGATTTTCGCAGATTAACGCAAATTATATTTTTAGCTATGGTATATATTGACAAAGAAACAAACGAATTGGCATATCAAATTATCGGATGCGCCTATAAAGTCCATAAAGAATTAGGTCCTGGATTATTAGAAAGCACATACGAAGCTTGCTTATGTTATGAACTGGGCAAACTCGGCATCAAATATGAAAACCAAAAAGAACTTCCGGTCATTTACGATAATACACATATCGATTGCGGATACAGGATAGACATTATGGTAGAAAGGAAAATCATTGTTGAACTAAAAACAGTAGAAAAACTTTTACCTATTCATACCGCCCAGATTTTGACTTACCTAAGACTAAGCGGAATACACTTAGGTCTACTGATAAATTTCTTCAATACTAACTTGCAAAACGGAATAAGAAGATATGTACAATAAAATCATAATCTGCGTCAATCTGTGAAAATCTGCGTTTCAAAAAACTTACAAGCGAAAAAACAACAAACCTATGATACAAGAACTTCAATTACGAGTACTGCCCGAACAGGCAGCAAGCGATGACAACATCAAGCAATACATCAGCCGGGAGAAGGGACTGGACGCACGGACCATCAAGGCGATACGCATACTGAAACGAAGCATCGACGCACGCCAACGAACCATTTTCGTCAACCTGAAAGTACGGGTGTTCATCAACGAAATGCCCGAAGAAGAAGCTTTTACACATACCGAATACCGCAACGTGGAGGGGAAACCTGCCGTCATCGTAGTGGGAGCCGGACCGGGAGGACTGTTCGCGGCACTGAAACTGATAGAACTGGGACTGCGCCCCATCGTGGTAGAACGGGGGAAAAACGTACGCGAACGCAAGGAAGACCTGGCACGCATCAGCCGTGAGCACAAAGTGGACGCCGAATCGAACTACAGCTTCGGCGAAGGCGGAGCAGGTGCCTACTCGGACGGAAAGCTCTATACACGGAGCAAGAAGCGGGGAAACGTGGAAAAGATACTGAACGTGTTCTGCCAGCACGGAGCGGACACCTCCATCCTCATCGACGCACACCCGCACATCGGGACGGACAAACTGCCGCGCGTCATCGAGAACATGCGCAACACCATCCTTGCCTGCGGCGGAGAGGTGCACTTCCAGACTCGCATGGACGCGCTCATCATCGAACACAATGAAGTGGCGGGCATCGAAACGAATACGGGCAAGACGTTCCGCGGCCCCGTCATCCTTGCCACAGGACATTCGGCACGCGACGTGTACCGCTGGCTTTATACCCACGACGTACACATCGAGCCGAAAGGCATCGCTGTAGGAGTAAGGCTGGAACACCCGTCGATGCTCATCGACCAAATCCAATACCACAACAAGGCGGGACGGGGAAAATACCTGCCCGCGGCGGAATACAGCTTCGTGCAACAGGTAGACGGACGGGGCGTATACAGCTTCTGCATGTGTCCCGGAGGATTCGTGGTGCCGGCGGCAAGCGGCCCGCACCAGATAGTGGTGAACGGAATGAGCCCCAGCAACCGGGGTACGAAATGGAGCAACTCGGGGATGGTGGTGGAACTCCGCACGGAAGACCTCGCCCATCCCGACCTGCAACTGCAGGCATGCGAGGCTTTCCCCGACTCGGCGGAAGCACAGACCGAAGCCCTGACAGCACAGGCAAAGACGGAAGAAGGAACAGTACACCCGCTGGCGATGATGCGTTTCCAGGAAAAGCTGGAACAAATCTGCTGGCAACAGGGAAACATGCGGCAGACGGCTCCCGCACAACGGATGGCAGACTTTACCCGCAAGAAACTGAGCTTCGACCTGCCCCCCACGTCGTACAGTCCCGGACTGATTTCGTCGCCCCTGCACTTCTGGCTCCCGAAGTTTATCGGAGAGCGCCTGAGCCAAGGCTTCCAGCTTTTCGGGAAAAGCTCGCGCGGCTTCCTTACCAACGATGCCGTGATGATAGCCGTAGAGACCCGCACTTCCGCCCCCGTACGCATCGTGCGTGATGCCGAAACGCTCCAGCACGTAACCGTAAAGGGTCTTTTCCCCTGCGGAGAAGGGGCAGGCTATGCAGGCGGCATCGTCTCGGCAGGCATCGACGGAGAGCGGTGTGCCGAAGCTGCCGCTGAATATGTATTATCAATTTAAACGCAGATTAACGCAGATTTTCGCAGATTGTTTTTATTCGCAATTTTTCGATTGACAACAACGGTTTGGTATGAAATCGTAAATCATCTAATAAAATAATCTGCGAAAATCTGCGTTAATCTGCGTTTCAAAAATCAATCAACCATGCCACATACACCTGAAATTGCCATCCTCGAACAAAACACGCTGGCTGCACTCGGATTGCGGACCATCCTCGAAGAGCTGATACCCAATGCCGTAATCCGTATGTTCTCGTCTTTCGGACAACTGATAGACGACACGCCCGACATGTATGCCCACTACTTCGTGTCGGCACAAATCTACTTCATGCATACCGCATTCTTCCTTGAACGGCAACCGAAAACCATCGTGCTTTCGAACGGGGAACATCCGCAGCTGAACGGCGTACCCACGCTGAACTGCACCCTTGCACAAGACGAACTGCTGAAAGCCATCGTGCGCCTGCGCCAGTACGGGCATCACTCCTTACCTCCCCTGCACGCCACCGCGCACGACCTTTCGCCCCGCGAAATCGAAGTGCTGGTGCTCCTTACCAAAGGCTGCATCAACAAGGAAATAGCCGAACGGCTCAACATCAGCCTCACCACGGTCATCTCGCACCGCAAGAACATTACCGAAAAACTGGGCATCAAGTCGGTGTCCGCCCTCGCCATCTACGCCGTGATGCACGGATACGTGGAAGCCGACCGCGTGTAGGTTGTCTTTCACCACAGATTACACAGATTATAGTCAATCAGAAATGGATTGCGATAAATCCGTTAATCCTTTATATTGAACACAGAGGCACGGAGAAATAAATATATAGAGAAGGTAAAGACCATAGAGCCAAACTTTTACTCTGTGAACTCTGTTCTCTCAAGAAATAAAGCTCTGTGTCTTTGTGTCTCTGTGTTCCATTCCATTTTTTCGCAAACCAATTTTGTTTTACTATAAAATAATTTTATATGAATGCCCGCATCTTGCCAATCAACCTGTAGGGGCGTATCGCATACGCCCGAAAGCGTTCACGTGGATAAGTTGGCGCATCCGGGCGTATGCGATACGCCCCTACATTGGCTGTTTGCGGATATTCAAATAATTTTAATTGAAAATCTGTGTAATCTGTGGTGAAAAACTACCGGAACAGCTCCGGCAAGAAATGATTCAGGTACTTGCGCCAGTTGCTCCAGATATGCCCGCCGTCCGTTTCCATGTACTCATAACGGTAACCCTGGGCATCGAACCGTTTGCGGAGCCCCACATTGTCCTGATACAGGAAATCGGCAGTTCCGATGGCGATGAAATACAGTTTCGGAGCCTCGGCAAACTGGCGGGCAAGCTTCGTGTCAAGGTCGGCATAGACAAAAGCATTGTCTCCCTTTGCCTCACGGTTGACGGCTGCCGAAAACAAACCTACATAATCGAACAGGTCGGGATAGTTGGCAGAGATGTAAAGCGAATGGAATCCGCCCATCGACAGGCCCGCGATGGCACGGTGTGCCTTGTCGTTCACCGTGCGGTAATGCGACTCCACATACGACACGATATCGGGAAATGCCACCTCGAACGAACCTTCCATCGTCTTCGGATTCATAAACGAAGGCTTGTACATGCTGTTCGGGTACTCGCCCGGAGCAGCTTCCTGCCCGCCGTTCCCGTTCGGCATCACCACAATCATCGGTTTCGCCTTGCCTTGCGCTATCAGGTTGTCGAGTATCTGCACGGCACGCCCCAGTTCGCTCCACGCATTCTCGTCGCCCCCGGCACCGTGAAGCAGGTAGAGCACAGGGTAACGCTCCGTACCGTCCTCGTAACCTGCCGGAGTATAGACCGTCATGCGGCGGCGCTCCATCCCCAGCTTCGGACTGGGATACCACACCTTCGACACCGTGCCGTGAGGCACCTCGCGCACAAAATAGTTGGCAGACAGCTCACCGTCGACCAGAAAATAATTGGTATACGTGGCTATGTCGCGGAGCATATATACGTTGCTGGGATCCACCATCCGCAACCCGTCTACGTAGAAACAATACGTGTGCAATTCGGGCGCAGGTATCGGAGTCTCCAGCGTCCACACGCCTGCTGTGTCGCGCGTCATCGCCTGACGGAGAGGCATCTCTACCGCCCCCAGCGGAGTTTGTTTCTGCACCTTGCCGAAATAGTCGGCTTCTACCGTCACTTCTTTTGCCGCCGGTGCCAACAGGCGGAACGTGACTGTCTGCGCCGCCGTATCCACTTCCGGCGAAACGATGTTCCCTGTGTTTACCGCAACGGTCTCTTGCGATTGGGCAGCGAGTGCGAACAGGCATCCCGCCGCCAGCATCCATAATCTTTGTTTCATACTTATCGTTTTTTTAATAATACGCAGCAAAGTTAGCACAATTCTTCGTTACGCGGGTGTTGCGGATTGCAAAATCTGCCGTAACGTAAAAGGAAACACAGATGGGAAACACAGATTAGCGCAGATTCACGCGGATAAAAAATAAAATAATCTGCGAACCACAAAAGAATTGTCATTCTGAGCGCAAGCGAAGAATCTCGTGAACACCCACGTGGATGCATCCGAGATTCTTCGCTTACGCTCAGAATGACATTACTCTTGCGTTACCTTTGAACCGCAGATTGGCGCAGATTTTCACAGATTAAAATATTTAATATCCGCATACCACCCAATTGCCTTGTAGGGGCGTATCGCATACGCCCCGAAGACACCCGCATGGGTTAGTTGATGCATTCGGGCGTATGCGATACGCCCCTACATGGGATGTTTGCGGATATTCAGATTAAAATATAAAAAATAATCCGCGAAAATCCGCGCTAATCTGCGTTTCAAAAGAAAATAACTTAAAAAATCTGTGTAATCTGTGGTGAAAACATCACTCCGCAGGCTCCGGCTCGTCTTCCGCTGCCGATGCCCGGCTGATGGTCTTGCGGAAGCGCACCACTACGGCATTCACGTCGTCGATGACCTTTTCCAGCGCGGTGCGCTTCGCCTCGTCCTTCGTCACCAGCTCGTTGACGGCGTAGAGGGCGTTTATCGCCTTCGCCAGTTCCTCGAACGCGGCGTCGCTCACGGGGCGCAGCTCCTTCATCGTGGTGCCCAAGGCACGGTCGCGTTCCTGGGCGCTGCGCTCCAGGTAGATGGCGTTGAAGGCATCGTTCGCCTCCAAAATCTCGGTGGCGGCGTTGCCTATCCCGATTACTTCGAGCGGCTGGGCGTAGGTCACGTCCGTCAGCTTCCCGGCAAGGTCGGCAAGGACGGCGGTCTCGCTGGCGTAGTCGAGTTCGGTGGCTTTCCCTGCCTCGTGGAAGGCGAAGGCTACCGTCCGTCCAGCCTGTTGCTGCTCCTCGTCGGGGCAATAGTCGGCGTATGCCTGCGCTATCTGCTTATAGAAAAGGAAAATGTTGTCGCGCTTCCGGTCGGCTTCCTCTATGTCGGGGGTGTTCAGGTAGCCCTTGTCGGGGCGGAAGCAGTCCACTTCGGCGGTTGCTGCTTCGACGAACGCCGTGCGCTGCGTGGCGAACCCTTGTTCGGTAGCGGCTGTTTCGGGTACGGCTGCCATTACATCGGCAACGAACTGCAGGTGTTGTGCGTTGCGTGCTCTCGATTTTGCAAATGTGTAGATAATTTCTTTCATTGTTTTTTGTTATTAAATGGTTAATGATTTTTTTATTTACAATTTCCTGCCCACGGCGTGGGGAGGTTTTCGTAGGCTTACAATTCGTTGCCCACGGTGTGGGGAAGCTTTCGTAGGCTTACAATTCCTTGCCCACGGTGTGGGGAAGCTTTCGTAGGCTTACAATTCGTTGCCCACGGTGTGGGGAGGTTTTCGTAGGCTTGCAATTCCTTGCCCACGGTGTAGGGAGGTTTTCGTAGGCTTACAATTCCTTGCCCACGGTGTGGGGAGGTTTTCGTAGCCCTCGGCAGGCTTGCCCTTAGTTACGGACAAGTATCAGCGGGCGGGTTTCCTTGTCCGCTCCGTTGTTTTCTTCCCATTGATAGTTGCTATATCCGTTCTCGGCAAGGGCTTTGTTCATCTCACCTGCCGCTGTTTGCCAAGTGATATCGTTTTCTACCTTCGTGGCTCCGCTGGACTCTCCACCACCAACGCCATTCGTATTCTCTCCGCTCCAGTAGCAGGCGGTGATAGAACCGGAGTTACCTCCTGCCACGCCCCCGGTGAACCTGCTTCCGGTAACCTTGCCCGTGGAATAGCAGGCGATAATACTGGAATTTCGGCTGGCAGTTCCCATCACACCACCGACCCAGCTATATGATGTATTAGATGTACTGGTTACGTCTCCCGTAGACGAACAGGCAATGAGAACGGCTTTTTTTATTCTCTGTTTCTATCTGTCCTATTACGCCGCCGACTTTGTATCTACCTTTTACTGTGGCTGAAGAATGGCAGTCAGCAGTAGTTCCGTCAATCTGATAGCCTATTATGCCGCCGACCCATTCACCGGAACCTGTTATTTCGGCCGTTGCAGAGCAGCCGGTGGTAGTTCCGTTAAACTGATAGCCTGTTATGCCACCGACATACATGCTGCCTGTCACGCTACTTGCCGCTGAGCAGTTGGTGATGATACCGTCATTGACTCCCGCTATGCCGCCGACTCCTTCACTAGAACCTGTTATTTTGCCCGCAGCTGAGCAGTTTTCGATGATGCCAGAGTTTGAGCCCGCTACGGCACCCACCCAATTGTAACCTTTTATTGCTACACTCGTCAGCTTCAGGTTCTTTACCGTGCCGCCTTCACCGATAGCGCCGAACAGCCCGATGTAATTTGCTTCTGACTGGTTGATGGTCAGCCCCGTGAGGGTATGCCCTGCGCCGTCGAAGGTGCCGGTGTAAGGGTTGTCATAGTCTCCTATCGGTGTCCACTCTGTATCTGTAAGGTCGAGGTTGGCAGCGAGGGTGCAGCTGGTGCTTAAATCTTTTCGCGCGGCTTCCGCCCATGCCAGCAAGCCTTCGGCTGTGTAGACAATATATTTTTGTGAATGTACCACGCGCGAAGCGGTCAGTTCGCTTCCGTCTGTGCGGATAAGGGTGACGCGCAGCAGGGCGTTGCCTCCGCTTGATGTAATCTTAACTGTCTTTGTTTCCAAATCCGCCGTTACGCTCCAGCCTCTCACACCGGTGGCACGGCTGTCGATGTCGGTATAGGTTCCGTCCGTTCCTTCGGGCGTGATTTGTGCCACGAGGGCGGTGTAGTCGTCTGCCTCAGTTCCGGTGGGCAGAGTGATATAGACGGTGGTTTCCGTATCCTCAAGGGTGAGCGTGCCAGTTCCTTCGCCAATCTTTATAGTGCCTTGGTAGATGGGGACTTTGAAGACCGTACCGCCCGCTAACGTGAAAGTGGCAAAGGCATCGCCTTCATTATAGACGGCATCTTTGAAGAACGAATCGCCATTTTTGCCATCTTCACCGTCTTCGCCTTCCGGACCTTGTTCGCCGGTATCTCCTTTGTCGCCTTTCGGACCGGTGACATTGCCTAAGTCTTTCCAATCATCATCGCCTTCGAATTGGTAGTACAGATTCCCGTTTTCTATTTTAAAGGTCGGAGTCTTGCCGTCTGTGCCGTTTTGCCCTTTGGCAGAAACGCCGGTGTCCGTGCCGTTGATTATCCAGTTGCCGTTATTGCCAATTTTCACTGTGGGCGTTGCGCCATCGTCGCCGTCCTTGCCGTTGGTGATGGTAAAGCTATGACTGGTTTCCGTTCCGTTCTCGTCGACAGTGACGTAGGTAATCTGCTGTCCGCCTTCCACAGCCGTTACCGAGGTGATGAAGCTTTTGCCTTCCATCAAATTGCCGTAGGCTTCGAGCTGGCTGTTTAGGTCTTCAATCTTTTTCTCGATGCCTTGCGCCCATTTCCACGTGGGGAGGGTGAGGATGCTGCCGTCGTCGAACGTAAGGGTGACGCTGTTGCCGTCTGTGCTGGTTTCTACCTTTAACACGCCGTCGTCGCCGTCGGCACCGGCACTTCCGTCATTGCCGTCCGCCCCTTTGTCTCCGCTGATGCGGTACCACTCTGCGCCATCGTTTACGCTGAGGTACCAGGCGTCGGCTTGCGCCTTTCCGCTATCGGTCATTACCTTGCCGTCACTCGGCAGATTGGCTCCCAGCAAGATTTGCGGCGTGGGTGCGGAAGTGCCTGCATCGCCGTCTTCGCCGTTGGCACGGACAGGGTTGCCTTCGGGGTCAGTCATCAGTTCGCCGTTCAGCGTCCAGTACCAATTGCCGTCCTTCCGCTGCGTCAAGCCGATTACGGGCGTGCTTCCGTCCTCGCCGTCGCTTCCGTCAGCGCCGTCCTCGCCGTCCTTACCCGGCTCGCCTTGCGGGCCTTGTTCGCCCTGCTCTCCTTTATCTCCCTTGTCACCCTTGTCGCCCTTCGCTCCGTGGCGGATGGTGATGGGGTCGGAGTTGTGGAATTCGATGACGTAGCCCACCTCCTCGCCGTTCTCCGTCAGGGGCGTGACGGAGGTGATGTAGTCTGTTGTGTTCAGCAGCTGCTGCAGGGCGGCGATGTTGCCGTTCACTTCGTCCTGCCACGCTTCGAGCGCCTCGATGCGCTGGGTGTTGCCGTTTACGGCATCCCACAGCGCCGAGTCGTCGTAGTCGTCGCTGCATGCGGCGAATGCCAGCGCAAGCACCGCAACCGATACGTAATGTTTCATTTTCATAAAGCTATTGATTTAGATATTATTGTCGCAAGTTAAACTCCGTTTGCTGAAACGCAACAAATTTAGTCGAATAAATAACATGACGAAACATTTTATCGGATTATTTTATTCTGCGAAAATCTGCGCCAATCTGCGTTTCAGATTATTCACCACAGAGGACACAGAGTATCACAGAGGAAATAAATAAAAAAACTCTGTGCGCCTCTGTGTCCCCTGTGGTGAACCCGCTTATGTCATGGCGTGACTTTGTGTGGGGAAATGCCGTGACGTCTCTACGATAATCCATCTTTATTATAGGAGATGCTGCCTCAAAAAAAAGGTGCGCCATTCTGACGCACCTTTATATCCGTTTCCTACCCTTGCCTTAAAAAGGGAGGTCATCTTTTTCGTCTTGTCCCGAAAAATCTACCGGAGCGGCCGGTGCCGCATTCACTGGCGGGAAAGGAGCCGGTTGAGGCGCGACAGACTGGTCTGCGCTAACCCGGTCTACCTTCCAGGCACGGATACTGTTAAACCAACGTCCCTGCCATTCGCGCGCGTCAATGTCGAACGAAACATTCAGTTCTTCACCCAATTGGATATTAAACTGCTGTATCTTGTCCGCCCCAAACACGTCAAAACACATCCGGCGCGGATATTGGTCATGCGTTTCGATTACATACTCTTGCACCGTCCATTCATTTCCATTTCTTGATGTACCGCTTTTCGGATTAAGTACGGCAATCACTTTTCCTGCTAATTCCATATCTATAGTTTTTTAATTTTGGTCACGAAATTACGCTTTTCTGAAGAAGTAAACTAATTTTTTGACTTCTTTTTGTGATGCATCTCTAATCTTTTCGTAACTTTGGCATTGTTTTGATTTTACATATTACATAACGCGAAAATAAGAATAAATACAAAATTTACGAATATGAAATTTATCGTTTCAAGCACAAACCTGTTCAACCATTTACAAGCAATCAGCCGTGTAATCAATTCGAAGAACTCTCTGCCTATTCTGGATTGTTTTCTGCTCGAATTGCATGACGGCACCCTCTCTATGACCTCTTCGGACAATGAGACCACCCTGTCTACCTCTATCGAAGTAAACGAATTTGACGGAGACGGACGTTTTGCCGTTTCGTCCCGTACCCTATTGGAAGCGCTAAAAGAAATCCCGGAACAGCCTTTGGCTTTCCAGGTCAATTTAGATACCTTGGAGATTACCGTACAATACCAAAACGGACAATATAACCTGATGGGGCAAAATGCCAATGAATATCCCCAGCCGCAAGACTTAGGAGCCAATGCCGTACGGCTGACCATGCCTGCCGAGATACTGATGAGCGGAGTAAACCGATGCATCTTCGCCACCGCCGATGACGAGCTTCGCCCTGTAATGAACGGCATCTATTTCGACATTACGCCCGAAGACATCACCTTGGTCGCATCAGACGGGCATAAGCTGGTACGCAACAAAACCTATGCCGCACACGGCACAGAGAAAGCGGCCTTTATCTTGCCCAAGAAGCCTGCCAATCTATTGAAGAACTTGCTTCCGAAAGAACAGGGAGACGTCCAAATCGGCTTTGACGACCGCAACGCCATGTTTACGTTGGAAAATTACCAGATGATATGCCGGCTGATAGAGGGTCGTTATCCGAACTACAATTCGGTGATTCCGCAAAACAACCCGCATAAAGCCATACTGGACCGCGCTTCGCTTATCAGTGCCTTGCGCCGTGTTTCCGTATTCTCTTCCCAGGCAAGCAGCCTGATCAAACTAAACCTGTCGGACAATCAAATCAAGATATCCGCACAAGACATCGATTTCTCCACATCGGCGGAAGAAACCGTTATTTGCCAGTACGACGGAAATCCGATGAGCATCGGATTCAAATCATCGTTCTTAATCGATATTCTGAACAATATCCCCGCCGCTAATGTCACCATCGAACTGGCAGACCCGTCGCGTGCAGGGGTAATCGTTCCGGAAGAGCAAGAAGAGAATGAAGACTTATTGATGCTGTTAATGCCCATGATGCTGAACGACTGAGCCATTGAGAATATTAATCCCATGCATTACTAAGAAGGAACAACATGAAACTGAATCTGAAGAATCCTCTGGTTTTCTTTGACTTGGAAACCACAGGAACGAATATCAATACCGACCGCATTGTAGAAATATGCTACCTGAAAATCTATCCGAACGGAAACGAAGAGAGCAAGACCATGCGGATTAATCCGGAGATGCACATACCGGAAACATCTACCGCCATTCACGGCATCCATGACGAAGACGTGGCAGACTGCCCTACCTTCAAGCAAATTGCCAAGGAACTGGCAAAATCCATCGAAGGAGCAGACATCGCCGGCTTCAACTCCAACCGCTTCGACGTACCGGTGTTGGTAGAAGAATTCCTGCGTGCGGGCATAGACATCGACCTGAGCAAACGTAAATTTATCGACGTGCAGGTGATTTACCACAAACTGGAACAACGCACGCTATCGGCAGCTTATAAATTCTATTGCGGGAAAAACCTGGAAGACGCACATACCGCCGAAGCCGATACACGTGCCACGTATGAAGTATTGAAAGCCCAACTCGACCGTTACCCGGACACCTTGCAAAACGATGTGGCTTTCTTGTCTGAATATTCCACGTATAGCAAAAACGTGGACTTTGCCGGACGGATTGTTTACGATGACAACGGGGTGGAAGTCTTCAACTTCGGGAAATATAAGGGAATGCCCGTAGCAGAGGTCTTGAAACGCGACCAGGGCTATTTCGGCTGGATTATGAACGGTGATTTCACATTGAACACGAAAAACGTATTGACAAAAATCAGGTTACGCGAGAGCGGATTGGTAAAATAAGACATGGAAGGGAAAAAAATCGTATTAGGCATAACAGGAAGCATTGCCGCCTATAAAGCAGCTGTATTGACCCGCGCACTCATAAAAAAAGGCGCGGAAGTGCAAATAGTCATTACTCCTGCCGGAAAAGAATTCATTACCCCTATCACGCTGTCGGCACTGACCAGCAAACCGGTCATCAGCGAGTTCTTTGCCCAGCGGGACGGCACGTGGCACAGCCATGTAGACCTCGGATTATGGGCAGACGCCATGCTCATTGCTCCCGCTACGGCTTCTACCATCGGCAAGATGGCACACGGCATAGCCGACAACATGCTGGTCACTACATACTTATCAATGAAAGCGCCGGTATTTGTCGCTCCGGCTATGGACTTGGACATGTTTGCCCATCCATCCACCCAGCACAACCTGAATATCCTCCGTTCATACGGAAACCACATCATCGAACCGGCATCCGGAGAACTGGCAAGCCATCTGACAGGCAAAGGCAGGATGGAAGAACCGGAAAAGATTGTAGAAGTATTGGAAAACTTCTTTGCCCAATCCCAAAGGCTGGCAGGTAAGAAAATCCTGATTACGGCAGGCCCGACCTACGAAAAAATCGACCCGGTACGCTTCATCGGCAATTATTCTTCCGGGAAAATGGGATATGCCTTAGCCGAAAGTTGCGCGGAAAGCGGAGCGGAAGTAATCCTGATAAGCGGTCCGGTGAGCCTGAGCACCCGGCATCCGGCTATCCGGCGCATCGATGTAGAGAGTGCGGAAGAGATGTATAAGGCTGCCACGGAATTTTATCCGGCCTGCGACGCTGGCATCTTATGTGCAGCTGTAGCCGATTTTACACCCGAAACCGTAGCTCCCAACAAAATCAAGCGGGAAAAAGACGACCTGCTTATCAAGTTGAAGCCTACACGCGATATTGCCGCTGCCTTGGGGCAAATGAAACAATCCCATCAGCGTTTAATCGGCTTTGCGCTGGAAACCCATGATGAGCTTGCCCATGCCCAGGAAAAACGCAAACGGAAAAATTTCGATTTTATCGTTTTGAATTCACTGAACGATAAAGGCGCCGGCTTCCGTTACGATACCAATAAAATAACCATCGTAGACGAATCGGGACACACGCCTTATCCGTTGAAAAGCAAACAAGAAGCGGCAAACGACATTATCGGTAAATTGGCTTCCATACTGGAATAAATAAAGGACAAACGTATGCTACAATCCATTCATATACAAAATTATGCACTGATTGACAAGCTGGATATCGACTTCATGCCGGGCTTTTCCGTCATTACAGGAGAAACCGGAGCCGGAAAATCGATTATCTTAGGAGCTATCGGATTGCTTTTGGGACAACGCGCCGATATGAAAGCGATTAAAAGCGGAGCATCCAAATGCATCGTGGAAGCCCGTTTCCACATCGTTTCGTATGGCTTGGAAAGTTTCTTCAACGAACTTGACCTGGAGTATGACCCGGAAGAATGCATATTGAGACGCGAAGTGTCAGCAAACGGAAAAAGCCGTGCCTTCATCAATGATACGCCGGCATCGTTGGCACAGATGAAAGCATTGGGCGAAAAACTGATTGACATACACAGCCAGCATCAAAACCTGCTCTTGAACAAGGAAGGCTTTCAATTGACGATATTAGACATCTTGGCGCAAGACGACAAGCAGCTTGCCTCCTACAAGCAGATGTATGCCGATTATAAAAACACGTGCAAAGAGCTTGACACGCTTATCGGACAAGCTGAAAAGAGCAAGCAAGACGAAGACTACCTGCGCTTCCAGCTGGAACAGTTGGAAGAAGCCGGATTAAGAAATGGAGAGCAGGCCGAACTGGAACAGGAAGCCGAGACGCTAAGCCATGCCGAAGACATCAAGGCCGGACTTTACCGTGCCGGGATGTTGATAGACAATGCAGACTCGTACAGCATTCTTTCGCAAACCAAGGAATGCATCCAAACCTTACAAGGCATATCCTCCGTTTACCCTTCGGCGTCCGAATGGAGCGAACGCCTGCAGAGCTGCTATATCGAGCTGAAAGACATTGCGCACGACTTGTCTTCTGCCGAAGAAGACGTAGAGTTCAATCCGGAACGTCTGGACTATGTAAACCAGCGGCTGAACCTGATTTACAACCTCCAGCAAAAGCATCGGGCAGACAGCATAGAAGAATTGATTGATTTGGCAAAAAACTATCAAAAGCAATTGAACGACATTGCCTCGTTCGATGACCGGATAAGCGGGCTTCGCGCCGAAAAAGACACCTTGTACAGTAAGGTATTGGAACAGGCTGCCCTGTTGACCCGGTTACGTACCGGAGCGGCGCATCTCATCGAAGAGCAGATGAAGAAGCTCCTCGTCCCGTTAGGCATGCCCAACGTGCGTTTTGCCGTAGAACTGACGTCACGCAAAGAGCCGGACATAAACGGAATGGACAACGTAACCTTCCTGTTCTCTGCCAACAAGAACGGCACGCTGCAGAATGTAGCGTCCATCGCTTCCGGCGGTGAAATAGCCCGGGTCATGCTCTCGCTAAAGGCGATGATAGCCGGAGCGGTCAAATTGCCCACCATCATCTTCGACGAAATAGATACCGGCGTATCAGGTTCCATCGCAGAGAAAATGGCATTGATTATGCGTGACATGGGGAACCAGAACAGGCAGGTTATCAGCATCACCCATTTACCCCAAATCGCGGCACGGGGAACAACGCACTACAAAGTGTACAAAGAAGACACAGACACCGGCACAAACAGTTACATCCGCAAACTGACACCCGACGAACGGATACACGAAATAGCCCACATGCTAAGCGGAAGCACGCTGACCGAAGCTGCATTGAACAACGCACGGGCGTTGCTCAGCCTGTAAGCACCTAATCAGAACTTGAAAATAAAGAACTAAAGCAACATACTTATGATAGAAAAAAACGAAATGATATTCGGAATACGAGCCGTTATCGAAGCCATAGAAGCAGGAAAAGAAATAGATAAGGTCTTGATAAAAAAAGACATGCAAAGCGAGCTGGCAAAAGAGCTGTTCGCGGCATTAAAACAGTCGTTTATCCCGGTCCAGCGGGTACCGGTAGAACGCATTGACCGCATAACCCGCAAAAACCATCAAGGGGTAGTGGCTTTTATCTCACCCATTACGTACCAGCGGACCGAAGACCTCGTGCCGTTCCTTTTCGAGCAAGGCAAGAACCCCTTATTCATCCTGCTCGACGGCATAACGGATGTACGTAATTTCGGCGCCATAGCCCGTACCTGCGAATGTGCCGGCGTAGATGCAATCATCATCCCTTCGAAGAACAGCGTCAGCGTAAATGCCGATGCCGTCAAGACTTCGGCAGGTGCCCTGCTTTCTCTTCCCGTATGCCGGGAAAACAATATCCTCAGCACCATCCGTTTCTTGAAAGAAAGCGGATTCAAGATTATCGCGGCCACCGAAAAAGGAGATTACGACTATACGAAAGCCGATTACCATTCGCCCACATGCATCATCATGGGAGCCGAAGACACCGGCGTTCCCTACGAGCATCTGGCGCTTTGTGACGAATGGATTAAGATTCCGCTCTTCGGCACCATCGAGTCACTGAACGTATCCGTAGCCGCAGGTATCCTGATTTATAAAGCCATCGAACAACGAGGATTCTAAAAACATAACAGACATGAAAAAAATAATCGCCATTTTATTATGCATAACGCCTTTCTCTACGCTTCTTGCACAAGAACTTCCCAAATGGGCAGACAAAGCAAGAAAGGCAGTATTCTCCATTGTCACTTATACAAAAGACAATCAGATATTAAATACAGGGAACGGATTTTACATCGATGAAACAGGAACCGCCGTATCCGATTATTCGCTCTTCAAAGGAGCAGAACGGGCAGTTATCATTACAGCCGACGGGAAAGAACTGCCGGTAAAATACATGATGGGAGCCAACGACATGTATGATGTCGTAAAGTTCAAGGCGGACTTTGATAAAAAAGCCGAAGCGCTCCAGCCTGCCCCCACGGCTCCGGCTATCGGGCAGACCGTATATTTACTCCCCTACTCCACACAAAAAGAATCCAAAGGGCAAACCGGCACGGTAGCGAAAGTAGACACCATCGGCACCCAAACCTATTATTATACACTTGCCATGCAAACTACCGAAAAAACGGTCAGCTGCCCCATCATGAACGAAGCAGGGCAAGTAGTGGGCATGATGCAGAAAAACAGCGGTCCGGAAAGCAAGGAAAGTTACGCCATCGGCATCCGTTACCTGACCGATTTAAACATCAGTGCCCTATCTGCCAACGACATGACGCTCAACTCAATCGGCATCAAAAAAGGATTGCCCGAAGACGAATCACAGGCACTGGTTTACCTGTATATGGCTTCGAGCGTGTACGAACGCGGCCGCTACCTGGAGTTATTAAACGACTTTATCACTACCTATCCCAAAAATACAGAAGGCTACCTGCGCCGCGCCACGTGCTACAGCACATTCGGAGACGAAAGCCACAATGCGCTGGCTGCACAAGACCTGAACACCCTGCTGGATGTAGCCGAAAAAAAAGACGACGCGCACTACAATATCGCCAAATTCATTTACTCCTATCAAATGAATTCGGAAAACAAGCAGCCGTACGCCAACTGGACCTTCGAACGTGCGCTGGACGAAATCAGCCAGGCTCTGGAAACCGCCGCAGAACCCATTTATTATCAGTTGCAGGGAGACATTTATTTTGCCATGCAGAAATACGCCGAAGCCTTTACCGCCTACGAAGCGGTGAACAAAAGCAACCTGGCATCGGCGGCAACATTCTATGCGGCGGCTAAAGCCAAAGAGCTGACCGAAGGAGCCGACCGGAAAGAAGTCATCGCATTGCTCGACAGTGCCGTGGCGCGTTATGCCAAGCCCTATGGAAAAGATGCAGCCCCCTACCTGTACGAACGCGCACGCGTCAAAGCGGACAACGAGGACTTCCGAGGAGCCGTAAATGACTATAACGAATTCTACGACGCCATGTTAGGACAGACCTCTGCAGAGTTTTACCTCATCCGTTCACAAGCCGAACTGAAATGCCGCATGTACCAGCAAGCTATCAACGATATCAACAAAGCCGTCGAGCTTGACCCCAACGACGTAACCTACTGGATAGAAAAAGGAAGCGTACACCTGCGCGTCAATCAAGTGGACGAAGCCATCAAAGCCTTGACACGCGCCGTTGAAATGGACCCTGAAAACGCCCCCGCCTACCGCATGTTAGGCTATAGCCAAATCCAGAACAAGGAAAAAGAAAAAGGCATAGCCAATCTGCAAAAAGCGAAAGATTTGGGAGATGAAGTAGCAGACGGGCTGTTGGAGAAATACAAATAAGTTAACAATTAACAATGAATAATTAATAATGAATAGCTCCTTGCCAACTAAATGCGGAGCCCTGTCACGCTGGATTTGTAATCCAGCGTGACCCATGTGCGGATTTGCAATCCGCATCATCACCACGGTTTCGGATTGCAAATCCGAGCCTTCAATTACGCCGGATTACAAATCCGGCGTAACAAGGATAATTAATAATGAATAGTTCCCTGCCAACTACATGCGGAATCAATTATTAATTGTTCATTATTAATTATTAATTCAATCGCGTTATGGAAAAATTCGACCTACATATCTTAGGGTGCGGCTCGGCACTGCCTACCATGCGCCATCAAGCCACGTCACAAGTCGTCAATATCCGCGAAAAGCTGTTCATGATAGATTGTGGCGAAGGCACGCAAGTGCAATTGCGCCGCTCCCGCCTCAAGTTCAGCCGGCTGAACCACATCTTCATCTCCCATTTGCACGGCGACCACTGCTTCGGGCTAATCGGAGTGATTTCCACGTTCGGCATGCTGGAACGCACAGCCGACCTGCACATCTACAGCCACCCGGACCTAATCGGAATCCTGCAACCCCAAATCGACTTCTTCTGCAAAGGCATGAGCTATAACGTGGTGTTCCATCCGTTCGATCCGAAAGCCCGCGATGTTATCTACGACGACCGCTCCGTGTCGGTCGAGACCATCCCTTTACGCCACCGGATGCCCACCTGCGGCTTCCTGTTCCGCGAAAAGCCGACTCCCAATCACATCAAGCGCGAGATGATTGACTTTTACCAGATTCCGGTCTATATGATTAACCGCATCAAAAACGGAGAAGATTTCATTACGGAAGAAGGGAAAACCATTCCCAATGACTGGCTGACCACGCCTTCCGACCCGCCGCGCTCGTATGCCTATTGCTCGGATACCGCTTATTACCCCTCCGTCACCGAACAGATACAAGGAGTAGACCTGCTGTTCCACGAAGCGACCTTTGCCAGTTCCGATTCGGCACGTGCCCGGCAAACCCAGCATTCCACTGCCCGGCAAGCCGCACAAATCGCCCGCGACGCACAAGTGAAACGCCTGGTTATCGGCCATTTCTCGGCACGGTATGATGACGAAGAGATACTGCTAAAAGAAGCGCAGGAAGTTTTCCCCAATACCGTTCTGGCACAAGAGAATCTGCAACTGTCCATATAGGGGAATGTTAAAAAATTCTATCCGGATTAAAACGAAGGCACTTCATTGCATCTAATAAACACATAGTAAAGACATCTGATTATGAAGCATTATAACGAGGAAGAGATAATCGCCCAACTGCAAGAACCCCAATTGCAACGGAACGCTTTCGGGGAAATAGTCAAGCATTACAGCGAGCCACTGTATTGGCAAATCAGACGAATGGTGCTCTCCCACGATGATGCCAACGACCTCTTACAAAACACATTCATCAAGGCATGGAACAACCTGGAATATTTCCGGGGAGACGCCCGCCTGTCTACCTGGCTTTACCGGATTGCGTTCAACGAATGCCTGAACTTCCTGAACAAGCAGCGTGCCCTCAACCAGCTTTCGCTGGACGATGCCGAGTCAGCCGCCCTCAACAAACTGGAAAGCGACCCGTATTTCGACGGAGACCATACGCAGCTCTTGTTCGAAAAAGCCATCCAGACCTTGCCCGAAAAACAACGCATCGTCTTCAACCTGAAATATTTCCAAGAAATGAAATACGAAGAAATGTCCGATATCTTAGGCACGAGCGTAGGCGCCCTGAAAGCCTCTTACCACCACGCCGTCAAAAAGATTGAAGAATTTTTAGAGCAAAACGATTAAACCTTACCCCCAAACAACAATCTAAGTAATAAAGGAAGGAGGATAAGAATATGAAAAGAAACGACCTCGAATTGCAAAAGAAGTACGGGAAAAAGAACCCGTTCACCGTACCGGAAGGGTATTTCGACCGCTTTGCAGATGAACTGATGGCGCAACTCCCCGAAAAAGAAGTTGCCGCACTTCCTAAAATCGGCATGTGGGACCGCGTAAAGCCATGGGTGTACATGGCGGCAATGTTTGTGGGCCTGATGTTTACCATACGGGCATTTGTCGGCAACACGCAATCCGAAAACGATGCCAATATACTTTCCGACATGCCGGATGAGTATATCGAAGCGATTGTCAACCAAAGCCTGATGGATGATTACGAACTCTATCAATATTTAACCGACGCCGAGACCGGCATTTACAACTAAAAGAAACGCCACATGAAAAAAACAGGAATCCTATTGACGCTTTTTGCCTGCTTCTGCCTCTGCATGCAAGCCCAAAAGCCCAAACTAAATAAAGAAGAATTCCGTGCACGTCAGGAAGCCTTCATCATCGAAAACGCCCGGCTGACCCCCCAAGAAGCCCAAACGTTTTTCCCGCTTTACTTTGAACTGCAAGACAAGAAAAGCCAGTCCAACCGCGAAGCATGGAAAGAAATCCGCAAAGGCAAACAGCCCGATACCAGCGAAGAAGAATACAGCCGGATTATCGAAGCCGTCATTCAGGCACGCATCACCGCCGACCAGCTCGACCTGGAGTACCTGCGGAAATACAAGAAGTTCCTTTCCGCCAAAAAGATATACGACATCCAGCGTGCCGAAATGAAATTCCACCGCCATCTGCTCAAGCCGGATAAGAAAAAAGAACAGAAGAAATAGTCACACCTGATTACCTCAAAATCCGCAGGCAGCCGCATGCATCAGCCGATGCATGCGGCTGCCTGATTTTTTCCAATAATACTCCTTTCCCAGTCCTCCCCTATAGTACTGCAGTCCTGATAGGCTGGGACTGCAGTACTGGCGTGTCAAAACAGCAGTACTGGGCTGTCAGGACCCAGCACGCAGCCAGCTTTCCTTCCGGCATAAGCCTTTTCAGAAGCTGTTTTGAATTTATCGTGCGCTGATTTGGGATGAGTTTTTGAGGCATTTTCGCTTCTGTGATGAGGAAGATAGCGGGCTATCTGACGAAGAACAGGAGCGGAAAGGACCAAAAAATCGCCCAAAGCACACACGAAAACGGATACATCAAGCCAAGAAAAACTTTTTGGAGAAATTCAAAACAGCTTCTCAGTTCGTCCAGTCCTGCTGCTCTTGATAAGCGTCAAACTTGAATTCCTCCGTCACGCCCACCTGCCGTGCCACATCCGCAATCAATTCTTGCTCTCCGGGCGAAATCTCCCGTTTGCCGTTCCGCCGTTCAAAGTAAGGGTTCCGCCCGAAGTGCAGGATGAGCTTCCACATAAACTTATCATACTGATCGGGCAGCATCCGTTTCTGCATCTGTGTAAATCCACTGGCAAAACGTACAGGCTCCACATCCCGGAAATAAGCGCACCGCCCGTCCTTTGTACAAAGCTGGGGATTGACAACCAGCAGCACCTTTGCCGTCTCCGCCTGCTGCAGATAAGCCTTATGCCGTAAACACTTCGCCGCACAAAGGCAATCTGCCTCCCCGCACAAGGCGAAACCGTGCGGAATCTCTAATTTCGAGTCTTTCATATTCCTGTTTTTAAGATTCATACAAAGATAACGGATATTTCGCCAAAACGTACACAAAGGCATACTGTATTTTTAATATTTCATTTTCTCCTGTGATAGGCTGTTCACCTCGTATCAAATATGCAAACCTTTCTTTCCGCATCCTCAAAGTTAAATTTTACAATATCATTGGAGTGTAGCACACAAGCGACATTATACATAAATCCTTTTTACAACAACATAAATAGTCATTCATTCGTAGACAACGACTTCTTATCGTAGATTTTTGTATATCAGTATAAAAATTTGTGATTCTTTTTTTTATCTTTGTTGTCAAAGTTTGACAAACCATGCAAGCACATTAAATAGCTGCTCCAACCATCATAACTTAAACAACGAATAAATTAAAAAATGACCGATATGGCAAAAATCAATAATATAAAAAAAGAGATGACACGTGAAAATGGACAAACCATATCTTTACAGGAACCTATTATAGTATCAGCAAGCAGAAGTACGGACATCCCTGCTTTTTACTGTGATTGGTTTTTCCATAGGCTTAAAGTTGGTTATTCAGTTTGGACCAATCCATTTAACGGGAAAGACATGGCAATAAGTTATGCGAAAACACACTTTATTGTTTTTTGGTCAAAAAATCCTCGTCCACTATTAGCTCATCTTGATGAATTAAAAGAACGCGGAATAAACTGTTATATCCAATATTCGTTAAATGATTATGAAGATGAAAAACTGGAGAAAGGAGTTCCTCCTTTGACCGAACGTATAGACACGTTCAAGCGATTGACAGACAAACTCGGATTCGGTAGTGTTATATGGCGTTTCGACCCATTAATGCTTACTGATAACATAAATATTGATAGCCTTTTAAGAAAAATAGAAAACATTGGCGACCAGCTAAAAGGTTATACAGAGAAACTTGTATTCAGCTTTGCAGACATAGCTATTTACCGTAAAGTAAAATCAAATCTTGAAAAGAACGGAATACTTTATCACGAATGGACTGAAGAACAAATGAAAGAGTTTTCCAAACGACTTGTCAAACTTAACAAGGACAAAAGTTGGAATTATGAACTTGCCACTTGCGGAGAAAAAGGAAAATATGAAGGCATTAAGAAAAATAGTTGTATCGATGATGTGCTGATGATTCGCCGGGCTTATAAAGATGAAAAATTAAGACAATTCCTTAATGCTGAATTCGTAAGCCCAAAACTAAACCCTGATGCAATCAAACTTGATAATGGGTTTTATGTTACACTTGGAAATAATAGAGACAGTGGACAGCGTGAATTTTGCGGCTGCATAAAAAGCAAAGACATAGGTCAATATAACACGTGCATCCACATGTGCGAATACTGTTACGCAAACACCAGCAAACAAGCGGCAGCAGCAAATTATAAACGTCATTTAGAAAATCCGTGGGCAGAAACAATAATAGGAGAATGAAAAGGATAGAGCAATTTGAGGTCAATGATGGAAGATGGACAATTATTTACCAAGATAAATCAGAAAAAGTAATTGATTCACAATTTATTCCAATTCAATACGAATACATTGGGGAATCCATGACTTTAAAGCCTTTAAATGAATTTCCCAATGAATATTCCCCGATAGCATGGTGGAATTTTAAATATGGATTATGTCCGATTAGAATAAATAACAAATGGGGATTTGTCGATTCAAAACTTTCAATTGTTATACAACCTATTTTTGATTTTGTTGGTTATACTCGTAGCCAAAAATGCGCATGTTGGCGTCCCGAAGAATTCATACATCACGTTGAATGGGTACATGGAATTTGTAGTGTAACTATAGGCAATGAGCAAAAAATGATAAATGAGAGAGGACAATTCCTATCTCAATATGAGATCAGTATAAGAAATATTAAAAATTTAACCGTTGATAATATAATCAAAATTGCCCAAGAAAACCTATCGCCTGAAATTAATATTCGTCCATGGGCATATATAGACTCAAAAGGCAGAACACTTGAACACGGAACCGCTGTTCTTGAAACTGAAGAACAATGTAATGCCTATTTAGCTGCATATGGAAATATGCATTACAAAAAATTACAATACACTTTTAATCATAATGATAATAAAAACAATATTCCGTATTCAGAATTCAAAAATGGATTAGAAATATATGATTGGGGATGTGGACAAGGCATAGGCACAGTTGCTCTTATCGAAAAATTACGCCAACTAAATTTAGTTTCTTCAATAAAGAAAGTTACATTAGAAGAGCCTTCTGAAATAGCCCGTTCAAGAGCAGTTCTACATATAAAGTTAGCCTTAGACAATGATAATATTGAAATTGTAGAAATACCATATTATCTTCCTTCAGATTACGGGGACAACAACAATTCTATACAAAAAATTGATGTTAAACAACCTGTTGCCATTCACATTTTTTCAAACATTCTTGATATAGGAAGTGTCAGTTTGAAAGGTGTATCAAAACTGATAACTTCTTCAGGAACGAAACACTTTGTTTTTTGTATCGGTCCTGCCAATCTTAATGAAAGCCGAATAAATGCATTTACAAATTATTTTAAAAATGAAGACATCCATATTATCACAGATTTTCGTGAAACTGATTTTGGCAGGCATCCAAACGGAAAAGCATACGGCTGTCTGATAAAAAACTTTTCTTACACACTTTCAAATGCAGAAAGTGTGCTTCATAAATATATTTATTATGCACCCATCCAAGTATTTGCTGCATATTGTGATAACATCAATGATTATAGAATAAATGATGCCGTATTTGAAATTCTTGCACCATTTGATATGACCGTGCATAAAAATATCTTGCCTGTCTTTGCTTTGGTCAGCAATCTTATTTCAAGAGGTTGTCCGACTTTTGCAAGCTACAAGGTACAAAGCGCCCTCAACTCTTATGATGCAGAAAACAGGAAAAAGGCTTTTCAAGCCATTGCCAGAATACAAAAGACTTTGATAGAAGCTCTCATATCAAACCGACTTAATTTGTCAGTTCAAAAATGGGAAATACTTATAATTGAAGATGATACAGACATCGCAAAACTTGCACTTGATGATTTTTATGAATTATATCATCATCTGATAAGTATGACAACAGACTATTCAGAAAAGGCACTTCCTGCATTTAAATTGTATGACAGTAAAATCGCAAATCCAGAAGATGAATATGACATAATAATTGACATTTCAATAAAGAAATATTGTACTCAGGAAAAAGAAATGTTTTCCAAGTATAAAGCTAAAAACGAATGTTACTTTGTTGTCCGTTCATCTCATGAGATATATGAAGATAGGTTCTTTTATACAACTGAACGCATTAAATATAAACCTTTTGTCGAAAGGAACAGTCGTGGTATATATATAATAGACAAAGAACAGACGCAACATCTCCGCTATTTCTTGAACCTTATATTCAGAAAAGAAGATTTCAGGCCTGGGCAATTACCTATTTTAAGCCGAGCTTTGCAGCTGAAAAGTGTTATCGGATTGTTGCCAACAGGTGGAGGAAAGTCGCTGACATATCAGCTAGCTGCAATGTTACAACCTGCCATAACAGTTGTAGTTGACCCATTAAAGGGACTTATGAAAGACCAATATGACGGATTGCTTCATACCGGTATTGACGGTATTTCATACATAAACAGTGATTTATCTGCTACAGAAAAAAGAGAACGTGAACAAAAATTGACTGGTTCACAAGTCCAAATCATGTTCCTTTCTCCTGAAAGATTAAGTATATACAGATTTAGAGAGGTTTTACGGTCCATGCGTGAGTCAAATGCTTATTTTGCTTATGGTGTCATAGATGAAGTACACTGCGTGTCTGAATGGGGGCATGACTTCCGACTTGCATATTTACATCTCGGACGAAATCTTTATAATTATGTATTGCCCAAAGAAGTTAAAAGTGAAGATAATCATATATCTTTATTTGGATTGACGGCAACAGCGTCATTTGATGTTTTGGCTGATGTTGAACGAGAGCTATCTGGGCGAAATTCATACTCGCTTGAAGATGACGCAACCGTAAGATATGAAAACACCAACCGTCTTGAACTACAGTATTATGTTGCTAATATAGATGCAACAAACGCAAATAACGTATGGGATGTTGGAAACATAAAAGAAGAAAGATTATTACAAGTTATTGATGATGCCACAAATAAAATAAACGAAATACAACATGATGATTGCATAAAGAAAATAAAACAACATTTCATTGAAAGGGAAAATATCATAGACTCAAACAAAATCTCTGAAATAAAGAATGCGGACATAAATGTTTCCGTTGAAAACAGATGGTATTTGTTTAGAAATACAGACAAAGCAGGCATTGTATTTTGTCCGAGAAAATCGGAGAATACAAATCTTAGTGTTCCATCGGCAAGGTCAGCATTGAAAAAACAAGGAGTAACCTTTTTATCAACATATAAAGGTGGTGACGATACATCTTGTCAAGATGATTTTCTTAATGGCAAGACAAATATGATGGTTGCAACAAAAGCATTTGGTATGGGTATTGACAAATCAAATGTTAGATTAATTTTCCATTTAAACTTTCCGGGGTCATTGGAATCATTTGTTCAAGAAGCAGGACGCGCCGGTCGGGATAGAAAAATGTCTCTTGCAACAATACTTTATTCAGCAAAGAAGTTTGATGTCCAAAACGTTAGGACACGTTTATTTGAAAAATTCTCAGCGGATTATACTATTAATAAGTTCTTTTATGATAGTAATTTCTTAGGAGAAGATTTTGAAATTTACGTTATGGATTTGCTTATGAAGCAGCTTCCTGTGAAAATTAGTAATGAAGAATTTTATAACATACAATCTCCCACTGTTGCCAATACACAAGGTATTATCCGGTTTTTACAATCATATCCTAAAGGTTCGGTTTTAACTTATTATGTGTATTACGGTATTTCAAGTCAACAACTTAACTCTTATAATTCACAATTAAGAAGTAAAAATTTCCCTATTTTTAAAACAAACATACCAGATAGAAGATATCCATATGGGGAAACCTTATTTAGGGATGCTGTGCAGAAAGCAATCTACCGAATGTGTGTGATTGGTTTAATTGATGACTTTACAGAAGATTACGGAAAAAAGGAATTCCGTATTACAACAATATGCCGTGATGAAACTGACTATTATGATTTTCTAAAACTTTATTATAGAAAATATTATTCGGAAGAAAGAGTTGCGGCTATGATAGAAGATGTAAAAAAAGATGCACAAACTGAAGGAACAATAATGGCCTGTTTGAAGCATTTGACTTCTTTTGTTTATAGAAGTATTGCCGAGAAAAGGGCACGCGGCATTTTGGACATGGAACAATTTTGTAATATGGCAATCACTTCCGATAAGGACTGGAAAGATACTAATGAGGATTTAAAAGACTTCATTTATTATTATTTCAATTCAAAATATGCTCGTGAAGGATTTGTTACATACGATTCATCAATTAATAAAGAAATACCTTTCTCATTGAAAGATGATACAAATCATGATATACATACGGAAGACGAAATAACAAGTTTCGAATTGGTAAAGAAATATATGCGAGTGGTTGACAAAGAAATAGTAAACAGTGATTCGCAAAAAGATAACATAAAACATCTTCAAGGTGCGGTTCGCTTAATTAGAAGAGCTGCGCCGGAAATGAATCCTGTACTCAATTTTCTAAATATATTTTGTATTCTTTTTCTTGAAGAAGAAGAAAATGAAATGTTAGAAGAAGAACTTTATAATGACTATAAAGCCGTTATGGATTTATATTTAGCAGCAGGTAAACGTAATCTGCTTAATGAATATACAGAACTTCTTATTCAACATTCAGCAATTTATGAAACAGATAGAGAGTACATAGAGAAAATACAAAATGCGATTCAATTAGAAGAGCATTTGAACAGTCTTAAAGAAATAACAAATAAATATTTAAATTATGATAGACGAAAGAATTAACAATTCGCTTGAAGAATTAGAAAATCAGCTTAAGAAAGTCGAAGCGGCAAGGAAACAAGTGGAAAAAACTGTCAATTCATTTGATGGAATTAATGATTCTACACAAAAATATGTTTCCAGCTTAAGCGAAATTAAAACAACACTTAACGAGATTATAAAATTAATCAGACAAGATTATAAAGATAAAGTTTCTGAATTTGAAAAAGATAGACATGTAATTATTGAATCTTCAGAAAACGCTATAAATAAAATAGAAGAGGCAACGAATAATGTAACTGAGCTATTAGCCTCAAATACAAATTTGTTGCAAAAGAAATTAACTTATACACTAATTTTGAACATAATAATCATCGCTGGTGTCATAGCTGCAATATTTCTAAAATAGAACTCAGCACCTTTTTTAATTCAATAATATGCTCGAACTCGAATTACAACAATACCTTCTTCGTGAATATCCACAAGAAAACTCACACTGCGAATGGAAGGAATTTAAGAGCCTGAAAAACTCTTTCTGCGGTGACGAGAAAGACGATGTTATATCGTATGTTTCTGCTATTGCCAACATGGAAGGTGGACATTTGATTATAGGTGTTCATGACAGAACATTGGAGATTATAGGAACAGATACATATAACTATGATAAACAAAAGGCAATATTACGCCTAACAGAAAGATGCGTAAATCTTTCAACAGAAGGTTTGGATATAGATGAGTTTATCACAGATGATACTAATCGTAAAATATGGGTTATCCATATTCCTAAACATCTACCCAAACGACCTGTGTTTGCTCATAATAAAGCATGGCAACGAATAGAGGATTCTCTTGTAGAGATGACGGCCGAACGTTTGAGCGCAATTCTTGATGAACCGATTTTTGGTGATACAGACTGGTCTGCACAAATTATACCAGATGCAACGATTGACGACCTTGATGAAGTAGCCATCGCCAAAGCTCGTAAAATGTTCAAGAAAGTGCATAGTCGAATTCCAGAAGCCGAGGTAAATTCATGGAGTGTGGAAACATTCCTAAGTAAGTGCGGCATAACAAAGAACGGAGGAATCACTCGCGCAGCAATTATTCTTCTTGGTAAATATGAAGCCGCTTTCAAATTACGTCCCGCTGTTGCACAAGTGACTTGGACAAGGCGCGATGAAAAGAAAGATGTAGTAGACTACGAACATTTTACTGTGCCCTTTATCTTAACCGTTGATGAAATCCTATCAAAAATTGAAAACTTGACAATACGTAAAATGCCAGGAGGCACGCTCTTCCCTGATACAATGAAGCAATATGATGACTATACCATCCGCGAAGCACTTCATAATTGTATTGCACATCAAGACTACACGATGCAACAGCGAATTAATTTCGTAGAAAATCCGACATACCTTTATTACTCCAATGCAGGGAGTTTCATTCCTGGTACTTTGAAAAATGCTTTGACAAATGAAGAACCTCAAGCATATTTCCGCAATGAATGCCTTTGTAGGGCAATGGTTGATTTCAACATGATAGACACAGTAAGCAGAGGTATAAAAAAGATGTTCAATGAACAATGGCGTCGCCATTTTCCAATGCCGGATTATGAAATTGATGCTAAAAACAGAAAAGTATCAGTACGTATTTACGGCAATGAGATAAATAAGCAATATACTAACTTACTCAAAACAAACCATTCACTGACCTTGTGGGACTGCATATCATTAGATGCTGTTCAGAAAGGCAGAACTATTCATGAGGATGTTGCGCAAAACTTATTAAACAGAGGGCTCATTGAGGGCGAAGCTCCCAATTATACAATCTCTTTAGGAGTTGCAAAAGCTACTCGCCAACTGCAAGGTTATACCAGACAAAAAGGACTTGACAAGGAGAAAATCAAACAAATGATTTTGCAGTATCTTAAGAATTCCGGCACAGAGGGGGCTAAACGTGATAGCATTTATAAATATGTCAAAGATGTAATGCCGCAAGTCAAGAACCATGAACAGCAATTAAGACTATTAGGTGATATACTTAGTGCGTTAAGTGCTGATAAGCTTATTTATGCGGAAGGGCGGACATGGTTTTTGAAAGAATAGTTATAACGAAGATTATGACGGTTTATCCCTATTATAGCGGAAATTATAGCGGATTCCGTCATATTATAGCGGATAATGATAATCCGGTTAATTCATGTCAAATTCATAACCGCTTTCCTATCTTTCTTCCGCATCCCCTAAAGCCGGAACATCATCCACATCCATCAGCTGAGGCAAAGGATTCCGGTCGCTCTGCTTGGCGCCCAGCTTCACCAGCTTACTGCAGGTCTGCAGGATGCTTTGGCCGCTGGGCTGAAGCTTCTTCTCGCCGTCTTCGTACGCCGATTTTGCATTGTCGAGGGCTTTGCCGAGCGCCTGGTATTTCTTCATGAACTGTCCTACGCGGTCGAGCATTTCGTTGGCAAGCGCGTACACTTTCTCGTGGTTCTGCACCTGGGTAATCTGCGTCCAGGTCAGGTTGATGATGCGCAAGGCGGCAAAGAGGGTCTGCTCGTCGGCGATAAACACATTCTTGTCCATTGCCTTACGCCACAAGTCCGGCTGGGCGTTCAGCGCCGTCCAAAGGGCACCCGTGTGGGGCACAAACATAATCACATAGTCCATCTTCACCTTGGGCGGGCGGATATACGAAGAATAGTCTTTCACCGAAAGCTCCTTCACGTGTTTCTGAAGGCTCTCGACGTGCGCTTTCAGATATTGCTGGCGCTGGTCTTCCGTCTCCGCGTTCACATAATCGATGAAAGCCGTGAGCGACACCTTCGAGTCGATAATCACCTCGCGGCGCTGGTCCAGATGCAAGATGACATCGGGACGCATCAGACCTCCTTCTTCCGATTTTACCACCTCACCGTTTCCGTCGCGGATTACCGACTGCACATCGTAGTGGATGCCCCGAGTCAACCCTTGTGCCTCAAGCAGCTCGTCGAGCACCGTCTCGCCCCAGTCGCCCTGCACCTTGGTGCCATGCTTGAACACCCGGGTCAGTTCTTCCGCACTCTTTTGGGCAGCGGCGCTCTGGCGCATCATGTGCTCGATGTTCGCCTTCATTTCGCTGCTCATTGATGTTTGCTTCAATGTATTCTCGCTCATTGCCTGCTTCATCTTGTCGATGGTTTCGCGCAACGGATTGACAATCTGTCCCAGATTCGTATGGCTGGCTTCCGCAAACTCTTTCTGGCGTTGCTTCAGCATGTCGTCTGTAGCCGACTTCACCTGCGCGCTCACCTTTGCCATCATTTCCTCGAAACGTGCCTGCTGTGCCTCCATGGCTTCGGCATGCCGCCTTTCCTGCCCGGCAAGCATCTCACGGCAGGCGGCGTCTTTCGCGTCCAGCGCCTCCCTACACGCCTTCTCTTTTTCCTGCAACGCTTCCTGCCTGCGCTTTTCAGCCTCCTGCTTCTGCGTTTCCATCTGTTCGTGTGCCGAATCCTTCCATTCGTCCAATTGCCGCTGAAGAGCGGCTGTTTGGGCATCCGCTTGTGTCTGAAGCATCTCGATTTTCGTCACCAATGCTTGTTGCTTTCCACGGGAAATCATCCATCCCATCACGCTCCCCACTACAAAACCTAAAATAATTGCTGCTATCAATTCCATAATGCTATCGATTAAAACACGACAAAGATAAGGATATTCCCGGTAATTTCCTCATTTATGAGGATTGCATGTGTCGGAGATTTGGCGTTACTTTGCAGGCGATTGGAAAAAACGCAGATTAACGCAGATTTCCGCGGATTATTTTTATTGACTATTGGACTATTTAGATTTACTATTTTGCCCTAAACCGTACGTTGTCAATCGAAAAATTGTAAATAAAATAATCTGTGTTAATCTGCGAAAATCTGCGTTTCAAAAAAACAAAGCACATATATGAAAACAAGACTTATCTTTACAACGCTGGCACTTGCCGCCACCGCCGCGGCATCCGCCACAACACACGACACCTTGCGCGACACCACACGGGTGATCGACATCGAAGAGGTAGTGGTCATCGCCACCCCTAAGGAAAACACCCGCCTGCGCCAACAGGCACTCTCCGCCACCTCGCTCTCGCAAGCGGACATACGGAGCCGGCAAATCGCATCGGTAAAATCGCTCTCCGGGCTGGTGCCCAACCTGTTCATCCCCGACTATGGGTCGAAGCTCACCACCTCGGTCTACGTACGGGGCATCGGGTCGCGCATCAACACGCCTGCCGTAGGGTTGTATGTTGACAACGTGCCCTTCATCGACAAGTCGGCATTCGACTTCAACTACTCCGACATCGAACGCATCGACGTGATGCGCGGGCCGCAGGGCACGCTGTACGGGCGCAACACGATGGGCGGGCTGATACGTGTGTTCACCAAGTCGCCCTTCACCTATCAGGGGACGGACGTGCAGCTCAGTGCCGCCACCTACAACGATTACAAGGTGATGCTGAAGCACTACCACCGTATCTCCGAACAATTCGCCTTCTCGGTAGGAACCTTCTACGAACACAAAGGAGGATTCTTCAAGAACGCTTTCGACGGCAAGCGCATCGACACCGATGACGAGGCAGGAGGACGCATCCGTGCCATCTGGCTTCCCAATGCCAACCTGAAACTGGACTTCACCGCCAATTACGAGTACACCAACCAAGGCGGATACCCCTACGCCTATACCGGACGCACCGACGGCGAAGAGGAAGACCGCGCCGAATACATCGGCACCATCTCGTACAACCGCCCCAGCGGATACAGGCGCAACCTGGCAAACGGCGGACTGAGCATCGAACACCACGCAAGGAACTTCATCTTGAGCAGCGTCACCGGATTCCAGTACCTGCACGACCGGATGACCTTGGACCAGGACTTCACCGAAGCCGACATCTATACCCTGGTGCAGAAACAAGACGCAAAAACCCTGAGCCAGGAAATCGTACTGAAGTCGAACCCCGGCACGCGCTGGCAATGGACCACCGGCGTGAGCGGATTCTACCAATGGCTGGACACCGGCGCACCCGTCACCTTCCACGATGAGGGCATCAGCAGCCTGATAGAAGACAACATCAATGCCGGACTGGCACAACTTCCCGCAGGTGCTCCTACCCTCTCGGCAAGCGTCACCACCCGGCCTCTCCTTGTGCCCGGACACTTCAAGACACCTGTACTGAACGGTGCCATCTACCACCAGTCGACATTGAACGACCTTTTCACCGAGGGACTCTCGCTTACCGTGGGACTACGGCTGGACTATGAAAAGCTTTGGCTGGACTATGACTCCCGCTGCGACATGGGCTTCGACTTCGGCGTATCAGCCCCTTTCCTGCCCCAGCCCATCTCCCGCTCGCTGGCGGCATCGGTGCGCTTCGCCGGCAAAGAGCACACCGACTACCTGCAACTCCTCCCCAAGTTCACCCTGCAATATGCGTGGAACCCCGAAAACAACGTCTACGCCACCGTGAGCCGAGGATACCGTTCGGGCGGATACAATATCCAGATGTTCTCCGACCTGATACAAGCCGACTTGCGCACCGCGATGATTGACGCCGTGAAGCAAGATGAAGTGTTCGGCAACTTCGCCGGAATGATTCCCGACTTCCCCTCTTCGGACGTAGACGTGACAGATGCCACCCTCTACAAGCCCGAATATGCATGGAACTACGAGGCGGGCGCACACCTCACCGCGGCAAGTGGAAAGCTGCAGACCGACCTTGCCTTCTTCTACATGGACACGCGCGACCAGCAGATTTCGCGCTTCGCCGAAACAGGATTGGGGCGCATCACCGTCAATGCCGGGAAAAGCCGAAGCATCGGAGCGGAAGCATCGTTGCGTGCCCGCCTGACCGATAATTTCCTCCTGAACGGAAGCTATGGCTACACCTACGCTACCTTCACCGACTATGTGGTGAGCGACACGGAGAACTACAACGGACGCTACGTGCCCTTCGTACCCAAACACACATTCCACATCGGCGGGCAATACCGTTTCGTCTTGCGAAAGAACGCCATCCTCGACAACATCACCGTAGATGCCAACTATCGTGCGGCAGGGCGTATCTACTGGACCGAACAGAACAATGCCAGCCAGCCCTTCTACGGCACACTGGATGGGCGCCTCAGCTTCAACAAAGGGAACGGGCAGGTGGCACTCTGGATAACAAACGCCCTCAACAAGCGTTACCAGGCGTTCTACTTCGAATCGATGAACCGTGGTTTCGAGCAACAAGGACGCCCCCTGCAAGTAGGAATCGACCTGCGGTGTAACTTCTGATTGGGTTTCACCACAGAGGACACAGATTTTTTCTGAAACGCAGATTAGCGCAGATTTTGTGTTCGTTACGCCGGATTTGTAATCCGGCGTAATCGTTTGTTCGGATTTGTAATCCGAATCATCCGCGCAAGTGTACGGATTTCAAATCCGCAGATAAAAAATTACGGCGGATTACAATTCCGCCGTGACGCAAGCTTTCCCAGGCCTGCGATTTTGTTACGGAGTAAAGACGTAAAAATCTGCGTGAATCTGCGGTGAAAAAAGCATCACTCGTTCAGCGCGCCGCAATGGGGGCAGATGCCCTTGGTACGCAGCTTGGCACCGCATGCGCCGCATACGTAGGGGTAGCGTTCTGGCTTGCACAGCCAGCGGATGCAGCCGGCGGCATACGCCACGAGGCATACATAGGCGATATAAACATTGACGTAGGTGAAAAACACATAGATGAAGATGCAGCACGATACCAGCCCCACGAGGTAGAAGAACGCTACTTCCGCTTTGGTCTGGTGAAAAAGGTCGTCGAGCATCGCCACACCCACCAGCAATGCCAGGGCAACGCACACGATGAAAAAGCCGAGAATAAAGGGCACATCAAAGGGGTTGAGCGTGGGGGCATAATAGTAGCGTTCCCACGTCTCGGGCACGAAGTGCTGGATGCTGTTGTAGGTAGTGGCGGCTATTGCCATCAGCAAGGACAAGAGGATGGGGAAGCCGCTATCGATATCGTTCAGCCAGATGAGCTTGATTTGCTTGCGCCGCACCGCCCGGTAGACGAACCACAGGAAAAACACCGCCAGTACAAGGAAGAAAGGCAGGGTGTGGGCGTTGCTGAAGAAATGGATGAAGCGCGAGATAGGGTCGACCGGCACGATATTGTCCAGCAGGCGGTGTTCCTGAATCCACCCGATGGTCTCCTGGTCGCGTGCCACTTTCACCCACACCGAGTCGACGGAATCTTGCGGATGTACATCAAACTCCGCCACCACCACTTCATCACCCCGGAGCAGCGGTACCGTATCCATAAACGGAAGCACATGCAGCCATAGTGTGTCTGCCTCTATCTGAAAATTGCTGTTCAGGGCATACATCCGCGAATAGAAACGGACGGAGTCGCCTCCCTCTGCTGCGGAAGAAGGCACCAAAGGCTGATAGCGGCAAGCCGTAGCAAGCACCAGCAGCAACAGGAACGGTACGAAATACTTACTCTTCAACATAAGCCTATCTGTTTTGAAACGCAGATTTTCACAGATTAACGCAGATTATTTTATTTACAATTTATCGATTGACAAAGTACGATTTAGGGCAAAACAGTAAATCGTAAATAATCTAATAGTCAATAAAAATAATCCGAGGAAATCTGCGTTAATCTGCGTTTCCATTCTTCATTTTTCCATACACACTTTCATCTGGCACGCCTTGCAATCGAATTCCAGCCGGAAACGCTTGCCGTCGCTGCTCACCAGGTAATAAGGCTCGCGGTAGGGCGAACGCTTTTTCTGATACACCGGACACCAGCCCAGGCTATAGCGGATGCAATGCTTGCAAAACATCAGCGCCACTCCTGCCGGTGCTTCCCGCTCGAAAGCAGGAGCTACCTGCTCTACACCGTGGCGGCGGTAGAAAGCCTCGGCAAGCGTATTCATCACATTGCCGCGATAATCCAACTCTTTTTCGGGATAAGGATGCGCGGTCTGCTCCCATTGCCTGCGCTCTTGCGGATAGGTGATGCGGCGTGCCTGAAGCAGGCGCTCCACTCCCCGGCGGCGCAAGTCCGAAAGTCCGGATGCGGGAATAAACCAATCTTCGGCAAAACCGATGGCAATCTCACGGGCTTCGAAAGGCGTGGTGCCCAACTTGCCCAGCTGCGCCTTCAGGTTCTCGGCTTGCGGTGTGCGTGCCCGTTCTTTTTCCCGTTCCAGCACCACGCTCACCCTTGTCCCGTCTTCATCGGAAAGGTCGAGGGTGAAGCCGGAAGGATTTGCTTCCAGACGCATGTCCACCGCTATCTTCCTTATGGCGGACTTCTTCTGCATCACGCGCTCGAACTCTTGGTCGAAATTGCGGTACAGCATTGTTTTCGGACGTATGCCGCGAGGCATTTCCAACGGGAACAGTTTATTGCCTTCCACACGGTTCACCCGGAAGCCGTGCAACTTGCCTTGCCCGTCGAGGTAACACAATCCGTCTCCATTGGCGAAGGACTTCACGCCCGCCACGGTCAGGAAGTTGCCCCGTACTTCTTTCACCGTGCCTACCTCTTCGCCCAACGATTTCGGAGTATTCAGGTTGAAGATGCCCGGGTTGCGTCCGTGGGCGAAATAGTCGGTAAACCCGCGGCTGAAACTCTTGTCCAATTGGGGACGGAAAGCCAGATGCACCGTGCCCGATGATGCCCGCATGTATTCTTTCCGGCGGCGGAAAATGGCATCCAATTGCTGGCGGTAATATGCCGTGACGTTTTTCACATACGACACGTCTTTCAGCCTTCCTTCTATCTTGAGCGATGAAGCCCCCGCATCGAGCAGAGCTTCGAGGTTCGCGCTTTGGTTCATATCCTTGAGCGAGAGCAGGTGCCTGTCGTTTACGATGGTCTTCCCGTCGGCATCCACAAGGTCGAATCCCAGGCGGCAAAACTGGGCGCATTCGCCGCGGTTGGCACTCCGCCCATAACACGCCTGACTGACGTAACACTGCCCGCTATAACTCACGCACAACGCCCCGTGGACGAAGACCTCGAGCAACGTGCCGGGGCACCGGCGGTGGATACGGCCGATTTCGTCAAGGCTCAACTCACGGGCGAGCACCACCTGGCGGAATCCGGCTTCGGCAAGAAACTGCACCTTCTCCGGCGTGCGGTTGTCCATCTGCGTGCTGGCATGCAGGGGGATGGGCGGCAGGTCCAGTTGTGTGATGCCCATATCCTGTACGATAAGCGCATCTACCCCGATGCGGTACAGGTCCCATATCATCGCCTCGGTGGCTTTCAGTTCGTCTTCTTTCAGGATGGTATTCACCGTAACGTAAATGCGCACACGGTACAGATGGGCATAACGCACCAGTGCCGCGATGTCGTCCAACGAGTTTCCGGCAGCAGCACGTGCTCCGAAACGGGGTGCCCCGATATACACGGCATCCGCTCCGTGGTTGATGGCTTCGATTCCACACTCCAGGTTCTTGGCAGGGGCCAGCAGTTCGATAGCCCTCACCGGAGAGACGGAAAGGGGGTTACTTGATTTCATTGATGTCATACGGTGTTTCCTGATATACATAATAGTTCAGCCAGTTGGAGAACAAGAGGTTGGCAGTACTGCGCCAGCGCACCAGCGGTCCCTTTTCCGGGTCATCTCCGCGATAATAATTCTTCGGCATATCGATGGGCAAGCCTTTCGCCAAGTCGCGCCGGTATTCGGTATCCAGTGTATAAGGGGCATATTCCGAATGACCCGTCACATAAAACTCGCGTCCTCCGCGCGCCATCACGATATGTACGCCCGAGTCTTCCGATTCCGAAACAATCTGCAGCTCGGGGCAGCGTTCGATGTCCTTGCGGCGCACTTCCGTATGCCTGCTGTGCGGCACGAAGAACACATCGTCGAACCCGCGGAAGATAGGCAGCTTCCCGAACCCCTCGCACACATGATGCTCGAAGATGCCGAACATCTTTTTCTCCAGCGGATACTTGGGCACCCCATAGAAATGATACAGCCCAGCCTGTGCCGCCCAGCAGATGTAAAGGGTAGAAGTGACGTGCGTACGCGTCCAATTGAATATATCCTGTATCTCGCTCCAGTAGTTCACGTCTTCGAAATCGAGATGCTCCACCGGTGCGCCGGTGATAATCATCCCGTCGAACTTCTCGTCGCGCATCAGGTCGAAGTCACGGTAAAACGCCTTCATGTGCTCGATGGGCGTGTTCTTCGAGGTATGGCTTTTCAGTTTCATAAAGCTCACCTCTATCTGGAGGGGCGAGTTCGAGAGCAACCGTATCAGGTCGGTCTCGGTAGTAATCTTTATCGGCATCAGGTTGAGGATGACGATTTTCAACGGACGTATGTCTTGTGTACTTGCCCGCGATGTATCGATAACGAAGATATTCTCTTCCTTCAGCAAGTCGATGGCAGGCAATTTATCAGGTAAATTCAGTGGCATAGAAACATTTGTTTTTTTTCAGCCACAAAGATAAGTTTTTTTAATGAAGAATGAGGAATGAAGAATGAAGAATCGCTTCGCCCGCATGGAATTCTTCATTCTTCATTCTTGATTCTTCATTATTTCAGCGCAGCGAGTGCCGCTTCGTAATCGGGTTCTTGCGTGATTTCGGGAACCAGCTCGGTGTATACCACCTTTCCTTCCGGATTGATGATTACTACGGCACGCGCCAACAACCCGCACAATACGCCATCGCTCATCAGCACGCCATATTTCTCGCCGAAGTCGGAAGTATAGCGGTAATCAGACAATGGAATCACGTTTTCGATGCCCTCTGCGGTACAGAAACGTCCTTGTGCGAAAGGAAGGTCTTTCGAGATAGCCAGTACCACCGTGTTGCCCATCTGCGAAGCCAGTTGGTTGAACTTGCGTACTGATGCCGCGCATACTCCCGTATCCATGCTGGGGAAAATGTTCAGCAGGGCATACTTGCCTTTTACATCTGCCAGGGTAAAACTGGTCAAATCTCCTTTCACCAATGAAAAATCAGGAGCCTGTGCTCCAACTTGAACAAATTCGCCTGCCAGCGTGACAGGGCTTCCTTGGAATGCTGTTTTTGCCATATTCTTTTTATTTTAAGTAATAACTATTAAGATGATACTTCCATGTAAGGATAACAAATGTGCCGCACTTTTTGTTGCAGACGCTTGCGCTTTTTGCAATTTTTATATATGTCCTCTGTGGTGAAAAATGCACAAATCTATACCGCCCTACATGGATTCATTCCTGTTTCATCACATAGAATCCCCTTCCGCCTTGCATTCGTGGAAATGCATCTCGTGTTCGGCTTTCTCGCGCGGGAAAGCGAAGTAAGTGCATACGGCTTGCGTGCATACCTCTCCGCTCTCGTTGGTGAGCGTGGCTTCGATGATGACAATGTTCCGCCGCTGTTCGCGGATGGAAGCGCGCAAGGTGAGCAGCTTGTCGGTGGTATGCACCGGCTTCAGATAGCGCGTCTCCATCTTCGAAGTGACACCGGCGGTCTGCAATTTGCGCATCACCACCCAGCCGCATACCTCGTCGAGCAATACCGCCTGGATGCCTCCATGCAAGGTATTCAGCCAACCCTGGTATTTATCATCCGGCTTCCAGTAGCTCACGATGTCGTCTCCGTCTTCGTAAAATTCCATTTTCAGCCCCGAGGGGTTCTGGGGGGCACATCCGAAGCAATTATACCCCTCTACGTCTTTCCACGGATTGATAATCTTTTTCATTTAGGATACGCTTTAAAATTCATAATCGGTGCAGGCGCGGTCTTGCTTGTAGTCTTTCAGCAGGGCCGATGCCGCCAGGTGGTCAGGATGTGTCGAATACGCCCTTACGTCTTCCAGCGTGTCAAATGCGCTGTCCAGGCACATGTCCCATTGCTCGTCCGGATTCATGTTGAAACCGACAAAGATGTGGCGGATGAAGGGTATGCGTGCAGGCAAGGCTTCGATGGCCGCCTTGAAGCGGTTCATGACATCCTGCTTTTCGGCTTGCCCCAGTTCTTCTTTCAGTTTGAATAATACGATATGTTTCACCATGATGCAAATAGTTTTTAGCGTTATGTTTATGTCTGTCGCTACAAATATAGGGATTTTTCATCACAGATTGCACGGATTCATGCCGTTAAAATCATAGAAGACAGAAACGAATCTATAAAAAAGATTAAAACCGCATCGGGCAATGACCTTAAAATCAACAATGGTTTCAACGGGGTAACTATCTTACTTTTCCGTGCCTTCTTGATAGGTATCGGAAGTTGCGCTAACTTTGCCGTACGATTTAAGGAAATGTATAACCAATTAAATGGATAAGCGTATGAAAACAATGGAAAAAGTAGCGGAAGCCGCAAACTTCTGCGCGGCAAATGCAGGCAAGTTGAACGAACTGGGCGAATATGTCTTGGCAATGGGACCCGAAGTGAAAATCCCCGGCAAGGTGTTTGGCGGAGCGGTTGTAGGCGCGACGGGAAGCGAATTTTCATTCCAGTCTTTCCAGCCGGGTACGGAAACCGGTTTCCTGCATACCCACAAGAACCACGAGGAACTGTATTTCTTCTTGAGCGGGAAAGGCGAGTTCCAGGTAGACGGCAAGGTGTTCCCCGTACAAGAAGGAAGCGTGGTGCGTGTGGCTCCAGCCGGCAAGCGTTCGGTACGCAACAATGGCACCGAACCGCTGGTAATGCTTTGCGTGCAATACAAGGCGAATGCCTTTACCGCCGAGGATGCCGCGGACGGCAATATCCTGAACGAGCCGGTGGTGTGGTAAAACAAATGAATTGCGAAGAATCCGTGTGATTCTTTATTCAAACGCAGAGACGCAGAAGCGCAGAGCTTATTTTTTGAGAGAGCAAAGAGCACAGAGAGGAATGTTTGGCTCCATGTCCTTTTGCCTTCTCTAAATTATTCTTCTGCGCCTTTGCGTCTCTGCGTTCGATTTTTTTCGCAAACCAGTTTTGTGTTCCATAATGCGCAGCTAAATGCATCGGCGTATGCACATGTTTGCAGGAGCATTTGCATATATATCGAAGTATCATGCAATATGATTGCCTTACGGGTGAAAAGGAAGAGAGCGCTCCGTTACAATTGTTACAATTACAGTAATTTGAAATGACCTTTTAGGACGAAGAAAAAATGAAGATTAAATTTATATTATATATATTATTATATAATATATATAATATAGTTTTATAAGATATTCTCCCATTCTCTTGACACCGGATTGAAAAAGCGATTTCAATTAACTGTAATTGTAACAATTGTAACGCCATAACAGAAAGCATCCATCAGATTCCTTGCATAAAAGAGAAAGATTTTCATCATTGTAACAGGCTGATTTCCAATAGTGGAAATAAAAAAGTCCGATTTTGTTAACAGATTTTTACAGTCACTGCTTTTATTTTGCCGATTATTTCACGGGGAATGCGTATCTTTGCATACACAAAAAACTTTAAATGTAATAGCTATGACTGACCAATCAAACACTCCTTGCCCGCTGAGTTTCAAGGGCATCCCCTATTCCGACATTATCAACCGCTGGTTTTCGCTCGCCGGAGGCGAACCTGTAGAAGGAGAACGCAACGACAAGCTGCACCGCCTGGCTTCGCACCTGCGCTACATCACGGACAACAACGAAGAAACCCTTTTGCAGATTATGCCGCGTTACGGGCTTCCGGAAAAGGAAATGAAGGGGCTGATTCATTCGGCGTGCTCGGCGAAATGGTATTCGGTGCCGAAGCTGATGCAAGAGGCTTGTAGGGGCGTATCGCATACGCCCGAATGCGCCAACGAGGGCACCAATGAGGATGTGTGTGCGGATGTTTCCGGGCGTATGCAATACGCCCCTACAGTGCCCCCCGAATTGCCCAAACGTCTTCCCAAGCTTATCCGCCTTCTTGTGAGCCGCACGCCCGAAGTGTACAGGCCTGCCGTGGCACATGCGGTATTCCCTTCGTTGGCAACCCATTTGCATCAAGTGCGCTTCAAGTATATTGACAATGTGGAGCATGAGGCGACCCTTATGAACGTGCTCATGGCGGGGACGGGTGCCGGAAAAGACTGCATTTCGGAGCCGATAAACCGCATCATGGCAGACATCCGGCGCAGGGATGAGGTGAACCTGCGCAGAGAGCGCGAATGGAAGGAAGAGGTGAACTCGAAAGGAGCGAACAAGGACAAACGCCAGCGCCCCGAAGGGCTTATCATCCAGGAGATTGACGCGGACATGACCAATCCGGCATTCGTGATGCGCACCGCCGAGGCGGAGGGACATTTCCTCTACACGAAAATGAACGAGATAGACCAGTTCGATGCCCTGAAAGGGTCGGTAAGGGGACGCCAGCAGTTCCAAATCATGTGCCTTGCGTTCGACCCCGGAAACCGCTACGGGCAGACACGCGCCAGCGCACAGGCCGTGACGGAAAAGGTCACCATCCGTTTCAACTGGAACGCTTCGACCACCATCCAGAAAGGGAAGAAATACTTCGCACGGGTACTGACCGACGGGCCTATCTCGCGCATCAACTTCTGCACCATTCCCGAACGCGAAATCGGGGCGGACATGCCGGTGTATGGCAAGTATGACGCGGCTTTCGACGAGGAGCTTCGCCCGTACATCGAGAACCTGAACCGTGCCACGGGACTGATTGATTGCCCGCAGGCGTACAAGCTCGCCCAAGAGATGAGCGCCGAAAACGCGGAGTGGGCCGTGCTCTCGCAAGACCGTGTGTACGAGAACCTTTCGTTCCGCGCCAACGTGATAGCCTACTTGAAGGCATGCGTGCTCTACGTGGCGAACGGGGAGAAATGGGAAAAGTCGATAGAAGACTTCGTGCGCTGGTCGTTCCACTACGACATGTGGTGCAAGCTGGAGTTTTTCGGGGAAGCGATAAAGGAAGCGATGGACCAAGACAAACGCCCACTGTACGGCAGGCACCGTCCGGGCAGGCGCAACCTGCTGGAGCTGCTTCCCGATGAGTTTACGCATGCCGATGCGGTACGTGCGCGCCGGACAGCAGGCATGAGCGAGAAGGGCACCAGCAGCATGCTGAGGCAATGGGTATTCCGCCGTTACGTTACAATTGTTACAAATAACAATTATCAAAAACTGAAGTTCAAGGCGTAGAGAATGAAGAATGAAGAATGAAGAATGAAGAATTCCATGCGGGCGAAGCGATTCTTCATTCTTAATTCTTCATTCTTCATTCTCAAAGCCTGTTCTTGTAAATCTCCGCCATCAGCTTCTGGTACCGGTTCTCCAGCTCGATGTATGCCTGAAGGTTGCGGTAGATGTTGTCTGCCTCGGTATAAAATTCGATGATGGAGAGCTGGCCCGCCTTTACGGCTTCGTTGAGCAAAGCCAGGGTGCGGTGCATCAGGACGACATCGTACGCCTGCATCGCCTCGCGCAACTGCTGCATTTCGTTGAAACGGGCATGCACGTCTGCCGCCGCTTGCAGGCGGGCATTGTCCAGCGCCAGGCGGGTACTCTCCACTTGCAGGCGGGCTATTTTCCCTTTTTTCCGGTTGGAAAACAAGGGCAGGCTTCCACCTATCAGAAAACCGTTGCTTTTCTCGTCAAGCGACGTGTTGCGCCTGTAGCCGACCTCTATTTTGGGCAACCAGCTCTGGCGGTTCACCTTCAGCTCCTTCTCGGCGGCACGCGCATCGGCATCTGCCGCCAATAAACCGGCATCGGTAGCCATCACCTCATCGTAAAAGGCATTGCAGTCTTTCAGTTCCTCCACGTGGGGATAGGTGTCTGCCGTAAATTCCAAGGGCATGTTTCCGTTCATTGCCAGCAACTGCTGGAGCGCGGTGCGGTGGGCGGCATTGTTTTGCGCCACTTCGGTCTGCACGCTCATCCGTTCCATTTTGATTTTGTTCACTTCGAGGATGCCAGCATCGCCTTCTTCCAGGCGTTTCTCGAAGAGGGCAAGCAGCTCGCCGGCATTCTTCGCCCGCTTCTCCAGCAAGGCGTGTTGCTGGTTGAGCATTATCAGGTCGAGGCAAAGGTTCTTGGCACTGAGCAGGATATCGCGGCGTGCCGCCTGTTGCCTGCGGTCGAGAGCCGCCTGCTTCCACTTGCCCGACTGGCGGCGTGCACCGTAAAGCGTAGGGAAATCGAATCCTTGTGTCACGACCAGTTCGGAACTGGACATGCCGGTGATGCCCCGGGTGTAGAACGGGCTGTATTCCACCGAAGGGTCTTCGAGGTTGTTTTCCGCCTGCACTTCGAGTTTCGAGGCGAGCGTGCTTTGCCGTTGTGCCTGAAGCTCCTTGTTGTTCTGCTCCACCTGCCGGAGCACTTCGTCTATGGTTTGTGCCTGCATCGGCGCTATCGCAAGGCAGGCTATGGCTAATGTAATGTATTTCATTGCTTGTGTATGTTTTTATGAATAGAACACAGAGACACAGAGGCACAGAGTCTTTTTATTTTTTAGAGAATCCAAAGTACACAAAGAATGTCTAAATTTTACCTCTGTGTCTTCGTGTCTCTGTGTTCGATTTATTTATTTTTCATTTCTTTCCGGTGCATCAGTTCGTACACGATGGGGACGATGAAGGCATTGAGGAAAGTCGATGTGAGCAAGCCTCCCAAGATGACTTTCGCCATCGGACTCTGTATCTCGTTGCCCGGCAAATCGCCGCGCAAGGCAAGCGGAATCAATGCCAATGCCGATGACAGGGCGGTCATCAGAATCGGATTCAAGCGGTCCAGCGAGCCGTGGACAATGCACTCGCGCAAGCCCATGCCCTGCTCTTCGCGCAACAAGTTGTAATGGCTGATAAGCAACATACCGTTGCGGGTGGCAATGCCGAAGAGCGAGATGAACCCGATGATGGCCGGGATGCTCAGCTCGCCCGTGGTGCAAAGCAGCACAAACACACCTCCTATCAATGCCAGCGGCAGGTTGAGCAGGATAATGGCACTCTGCACCCCGTTCTTGAACTGGACATAGAGCAGCAGGAATATCACCACAATGCTCATCAACGAAGCAAGCAATAAGGTGCGGCTGGCGGCTTGCTCGCTTTCGAACTGCCCGCCATACTCGATATGATACCCTTCGGGCAGGCGGATTTCATCGTCTACCCGCTTGCGGATATCGTCTACTACACTGCGCAGGTCGCGCCCGCTGGTATTGGCGGAGATGACGATTTTACGTTTCACGTTCTCCCGGTTGATGGTGTTGGGTCCCATTGACGACACCACATCCGCCACATAGCTCAAGGGCACTTTCCGTCCTTCGGCATCGTCTATCATCAGGTCACGGATACGCTCGATAGAGCCACGGTTGTCTTCGCTGGCACGCACCACAAGGTTGAATGCCTTGCCGTTATCGTACACTTGCGACACGGTCTCGCCCGCCATATTCACCGTGACAAACTCATTGAACTGTGCCAGCGAGATGCCGTACTTCGCCAACATTTCACGCCGGGGGACGATTTTCAGCTCCGGACGCTCAATCTGTTGCTCCACGTTCAGGTCGGCAATGCCCTCTACGTCTTTCACGGCATCCTTAATCTGATTTCCCAAAGCGAACATACGGTTCAGGTCATCCCCGAAGAGCTTGATGGCGATGCTCGCCTGCGTGCCGCTCAGCATGGCATCGATGCGGTGGCTGATGGGCTGACCTATCTCGATATTGGCTCCGGTAATGACCGAAAGCTTGCGGCGTACCTCGTCGAGCAATTCCCGGTGCGAGCGGTCTTTCAACTCAAAGGGAGCTTCCAGCTCGGACACGTTCACGCCCAGCGCATGCTCGTCCAGCTCGGCACGCCCCGTCTTGCGTGCCACGGTCTGTATTTCGGGGATGGAAAGCAGGATTTCTTCCGCCTGCCGCCCTATCTTGTCGGACTCTTCCAACGAAATGCCCGGCAAGGAACTGACATTGATGGTGAACGAACCTTCGTTGAACGAGGGCAGAAAGCTGTGTCCCAAGGTAAAGAACAAGCCCAGTGCCACCACAAAAAGAGCAACGGTACCCGTCAATACGCTCCGCTTGTGAGCCAATGCCCACTCCAGTGCCCGTGCGTAATACGTACGGAGCCACACGGCAAGGAAAGCTTCGCGAGGCAATCCTTCCTTCTTTCCGCCTCCCAGCAAATAACTGCAAAGTACCGGCGTAAGGGTAAGTGCCACCACCGTAGAAGCAAACAAGGCTACGATGAAAGCGATGCCCAACGGCACCAGCATCCGCCCCTCCATGCCACTCAGGAAGAACAGAGGAACGAAGCTCACAATGATAATCAACGTAGAGTTGAGGATGGGCATACGCACCTCGCGCGAGGCGTTGAACACCACTTCCCGCACCGGGAGGCGTTCGCCTGCCGGAAGCATCCGGTTCTGGCGCAAATGCTTCCATACATTCTCCACGTCTACGATGGCATCGTCTACCAGCGAACCGATGGCTATCGCCATACCGCCCAGACTCATGGTATTGATGCTCAGCCCCATGTAATGCAACACCAAAACAGCTACCACCAAAGACAAGGGAAGCGTGACGAGCGAAATCACCGTGGTGCGCACATTGGCAAGGAAAAGGAAGAGCACGATAACTACGAATATCGCCCCTTCGTAGAGCGAATGCTGCACGTTGCTGATGGAACTCTCGATGAAGCGTGACTGGCGGAACGTATCGGTGGATACACGCACATCGGGCGGAAGGTTCTTTTGCAGGTCTTTCAGGGCGGCTTCCAGCTTTTCGGTCAGTTCGATGGTGCCCGTATTGGGTTGCTTGGTCACGGTAATCAGTACGGCAGGTTTCCCTTTCTCCGATGCCAGTCCCAGCTTGGGCTGCTGGGCACCGATGCGCACATCCGCCACATCTTCCAGCACAATGGGAACACCTCCTGCGGTCTTAATCACCGCACGTGCCATTTCCTGTACATCTTCGGTAGACACCACTCCGCGCACAATATATTCGTTGCCATATTCATAAATGACACCTCCGTTGGTATTCTGGTTCATCCCGCGGGTCACTTCCATCACCTCGCCCAGCGTAACGCCGTAATGTTTCATCCGCTCGGGATGAAGCAGAATCTGGTATTCTTTGATATCGCCTCCCAATACCGCCACCTGTGCCACGCCTCCGGTAGAGAGCAGGCGCGGGCGGATGGTCCAGTCGGCAAGCGTACGCAGGTCGAGCATCGAAGTGCTGTCGGCGGTAAGCCCTACAATCAGCAGTTCACCCAGAATGGACGACTGGGGGCCCAGTGTAGGATTGCCCACATTCTCAGGCAGGCTCTCGCCCACCGTAGCAAGTTTTTCGGATACAATCTGGCGGGCAAGGTAGATATCGGTATCCCAGTCGAACTCTACCCATACCACCGAGAAACCGGTGGTAGAAGAAGAGCGCACCCGGCGTACACCCGTAGCACCGTTGACCGCGGTCTCGATGGGGAAGGTGACGAGTTGTTCCACTTCTTCCGCCGCCATTCCCCCAGCTTCGGTCATCACCACCACCGTGGGCGCGTTCAGGTCGGGGAACACATCCACCTCGGTATGGAAAGCGGTGTAGGTTCCTCCTATGAGCAGAAGCACCGATGCCACCAGCACCAGCAAGCGGTTCTGCAATGAAAAATGAATGATTTTGTTCAGCATAAAAAAATTTGTTATGTTTTTAGCCTCACCACGGATTACACAGATTCACTATTAATTATTAATTGTTAATTAAAATCTGTGTAATCTGTGGTAGTAAAAATAAAATCAATGGTTGTGCGTATGTGCGGGGATGGCATTGCTTGCCGAAGCCAGTTTTACATGAATGGCACCTTCAGTCACCAGCCGGTCGCCTTCTTTCAGTCCCGAAAAGATTTCTACATGCGTGCCGTCGTCCAGCCCCGTCTTTACCTCTTGTTTCCGATAACACTCGTCATCCATCTGCACGTAAACGAACTTTACGCCCTGTTCTTCGGTAAGTGCCGAAAGAGGGACACTGATCACCCCTTCACGCCCGTCCGACAATAGCCAGACTTCGACAAAGGCTCCGGGAAGCATCTCGCCACGGTTGTCAAACTCGAACGTAACGGGGATATAATAAGAAGTGTCGCCGGTGGACTTGCCATACGAAAGCAGACGTCCGCCCAGCGAATCGAGCCGATAGACACGCTCATCATACGAAGTGCGGAAATTGGCGGAAGACACCTTGCGCAATGCCGGATAATAACGCTCCGAAACATCGGCACGCAACCTCAACCGGCGTGTCTGGGTAATCGTCAGCAAGGGCTGGCCTACGGTCACATAATCCCCCTCTTTCACCAGGCAAGACTTCACATAGCCCGAAATGGGTGCCTGCACCGATACGCCCTTTCCGTCATGGCTGGGCGAAAGAGCTTCGTAAGCAACACGGGCATTTTCATAAGCTTCTTTCAGTACATTGAAATCTTTTCTCGAAACTATCTGGCTATCTACCAGTTTAGAGGCACGTTCGTATTCGTCCTTGGCGGTTTCGTAAGCGATGCGTGCACGGTTGACGGCATCCCCGTCCTGAATACGACTTCCCGACACGTTCAGCACGGCATTTCCGGCTGCTACACGCATGCCTTCCGTAAGCGGGCGCACAAACGAGACGATTCCCGCCGTACTTGCCACTACCGCCGCCTCATCGCCCTGCACGGCAAGTATCTGTCCGCTGGCAGGGATAACTTGGCGGAACGTGCCTGCCTTTACGGTTTCTACTTTCACTCCTGCCGCCTTCGCTTTCTCCGGAGCCAATACAATCTCTCCCGAAGCTCCGTGTGCGGCTTCCTCCTGATGTGTTTCTTCCTCGTGTCCGTGGGCGTGCTTCTCTCCTCCCCCACACGAAGCCAGTGCCAGCAAGGCAAAGGCTCCCATCCATAAACTTTTTGTTCTGTTCATATCTGTTTCTGATTTTATCCGTTTGTTTTTACGCGGCAAAGATACCGCATCCCTAAGGCAACTAAGTTGCATTTGTTCTACTATAATAAAATCAGCAAACAGGGGGAGCACGCAAGCCCGTATTGCAGGCTACATCCTGCGTGTGCAGGTTCTCGATGTACATCCCGTCGGAAAGCAAAGTCGCTTCGGGCATGTACACCAAGTGCAACAGATACGTGAAAGTATAAAGAATAGAATAAAATGTATAGTCGGGAGCCAGCGTGTCCCGATGCTGGTCGGGAGTAGCGCACTGGAAATGCGTAATGCATCCTGCCGTACACGTATGGCGGTCTCCATCGCCCTCGTGGTGCATACGGTCGGCACACGATGTTCCTTCGGCACACACCTCCAAATCGGGATGCAAGCAAAAATAGTCGGAATGATGATGGTGCGGAAAAACCTCTGCCACCTGCATCAACAAGCAGATAGCAAGCAAAAAGAAGCTCTTCAATTGACAATTGACAACTGACAACTGACAATTAGATTTCCTTTTCCCACAGCGTCCCATCACCCAATTATTAATTATTAATTGTTAATTATTAATTGTCAATTGTCTTAACCAGCACCTTGTCGATGCGTGCGCCGTCCATGTCCACTATCTCGAACGTGAATCCGTTCCATTGCAAGGTTTCCCCGCTGGTGGGAATGTGCTGCAATTGCTGGAGAATCAAGCCACTCAGCGTATGGTATTCGGAGTTCTCAAACAGGTCTTGACGGTTGAAATAGCACAAGAAGTCGTAGAGCGCGCATTGCCCGTCTACCAGCCAGCCGTCGCCCGATACCCGCTTGATGATGTCAGGTTCCTCGCCCGGCGCATCCATGGTGCCCACCAATCCCTCCAAGATGTCTCTCAAGGTGATAACCCCCATACAGATACCGAACTCGTCACACACCAGCGCACGGCTGATTTTGCGCGCCTTCATCTGCTCCAGCGCCTTGTATACGTTCATGCTCTCGTGGAAGAATACCGCTTCGTGAATCAACGAGGTAAGCTTGAAGTCAGGCTCGTACAGGTGGAGCACCAAATCCTTCAGGTTTACGATACCCTTCACGTGGTCCAGGTCACCGTCGGCTATCGGGTAAAACTCATACAGCTTCTCGCTCAGCACCTTCTTCACATCGTCTGCACCCATATCCGTGTCCAGCCATACGATGTCGCTCTTGTGCGTCATAATCGAACTGACTTTCAGGTCGCCCAGCAGGAACACACGCTGCATGATGTCCTGCTCTACCGGCTGCACTTCGCCGTCCTCGGTACCTTCCTGGATAATCGATTTGATTTCCTCCTCGGTCACTTTGTTATCCGATTCCTTGATGCCCAACAAATTGAATATCCCTTCCGTACTCTTCGAAAGCAACCATACGAAAGGCAATGCCAGCACCGAAAGGAAACGCATGGGACGCGAAACGGTTTTCGCCGCCTTTTCCGCAATGCTTAAACCGATGCGTTTAGGCACCAGTTCGCCGAAAATAATGGTCAGGTAAGTCACAAAAAACACAATGATTCCTTGCGCCAACGTAGCGGCATACGATGCATGCACTCCCCACGAAACCAAGACATACGCAAAGTCGCTGGCGATTTCATTTCCTGAATAGATACCGGTCAGGATGCCGATTAATGTAATGCCGATTTGAACCGTTGAAAGGAAACGGTCGGGGTCGTTCGCCAGTTTCAGAGCCACGCTTGCCGCCTTGCTTCCTTTTTTCGCATCGGTAGAAAGCCGAGTTTTTCGGGCTGATATTAATGCCACCTCGGACATGGAGAAAATACCGTTAAGTACTATCAACCCGATAATTATAAAGATCTCGTCCATAAAAAATATAAAAGTGTTTTCGGTCGGCAAATATAATGGAATGTTCAATGAAAGTGAAAGAGCAGGCAAAGTATTAAATAGATTTAACGAAAAAAGCCAAACGAATCAGGATTATTTTTATGAATGCCTTTGCCAATTCACTTGTAGGGGCAGGGGTTGCCTGCCCGAATACATCCACGCAGGCGCATACGGGCGGGCGAACCCCTACATGGTTCATTGCGTTTTCGGCTTCCCTTGAATGCGTCCGCAACCGCCCATGACGGAAGATAAGACCGCCCGTATCTCCCGATGCGAAAGGCTGTGTTACCGGCTGCCCTTACGGAGCAATGAGATGAAATATTGCTGAAAGACTCAATTTCCGCCAAAACAATGCGAAAAAATCCGGTGTGAGAAAGCATAAGGGGCAGGCAAAAATCCCGTATGGGCATAAAAAAAGGAGTACCGCTGTACTCCAACCTTTGTTAACCTTAAATCTAATACTATGAAAAACACATTGCAAATGTAGGCATTTATTTTAAACCCGCAAGCGAATCCCTGCAGAAAGCCCTATATTATAACCTATTTTAAGCAAACAAGCTCACGCTAAACACTTTTTTACTATATAAGGTATAGATTGATGCATTCTCATACCGCGCAAAGTATATTCTTCTGTGTCCTATAACACAGCCCCAACCGTCATAAAGCGCGTGCTCCCCACGAATCACTTCGCAGGGAGCACCCAACTAATAACTAACTTTTTACTCTTGTGGTTTACGTAATTTCATATGACTAACGCTGCAAAGATACCGGCTTTCCGGTTCTTGCGCAATACCTATATGTTGGTATTCTTATAGTTTCATCTTCACTTCGCTTAGTTCTACCAGCTTATTGACTATGGCGTAGATGGTCAGGCCGGCGGCGGAATGAATCTGCAGCTTGCGCGTTATGTTCCGGCGATGCGTAATCACCGTATGCACCGATATATACAGTTTTTCAGCTATTTCCTTATTGGTCATGCCCCTTACCACGCAACAGATAATTTCCTTTTCCCGCTGGCTCAAGGCATCCTGGTCGTCTTCTTCGTCATCCGAGAAATTCATCAGGACCGATATTTTCTTCACCAATGACTCGATGTCATCATACAGGCTTATCGTGTCATCGTACCCCTTCAGGCGGTTGGCATCCACAAACGAACAAAGCAATGCCACCACCTTCAGTTCCACCTGCGGATAATGTTCCCTCCAGGCATCCACTTCGAACCAGCCTTCGAACTGCGGGTTTATAATCAGAATATGCGGGCTATGCGCTTCCATGCAGTGCTGAAGCCCTTCTTTCGATGTGACTTCCACCGTCTGAATCTCCAAATCGGGCAAGCGTTTCAAGACAGCGACCAAACCGCTCCGCACGATAACCGAAGTTTCCGCTACAGCTACCGATATGACTTCCTGTGATTTCATTTCACCTCCTTTTCCAGCTCCATAATGGCAGGAACGAACAAGTAATCTTCCACCCTGTTGTGTGATGCCAAGTCTTCCTCACAACTGAATATATCGAACAAGGTTGCGTTCAGCAACTGATTATCGCCGGTTGCAGGATAATATTTGATGATAATGTTTTTAAGCTCAGTCAGTTTGACATTCACCTGGTCGTGATGCCGGGCAAAGACACTGATGCTATAGCCTTCCGGCCTCTCCCCCTTCAACAGACTACGCACATACGTAAAAACTTTCTCGTTCTCATATTCCATGTGCTTTCTCACTTCGCCCACATAATCATCAAAGAACTGAAGAATCAGGTAAGCCACTTTATTGCTTATGGAAAAGTCTATCGCTTCCATCAGCTTCTTCCGGATGCCGGGAAGCTGGAAATCGAGGAAGTAGGAATGCGCCCGTTGCAGATAATCCATCAGTGCCGGAACCGAAAGCCCTGTAATGTGATCTTGCATCCGATTGTTTTCCTCAATCAGGAAATTAACGACAATCAGAAAAGTGGAACAATCCACCTGGTTCAAATCACAAACCTCTTGGACCGACTTGTCGCCGAAGCCCAAGGGCACGCCAAACCGGCTTAACACCTGAAGCAACGCATAATTGTCGCAAATCAAGTCGCTCATCTTGTCGGTCGGCCTATACGATTTAGGTTTACACATAGCAAAAAATGAATTCATATTATTTCTATTTGCAAAGTAAAGCAATCTGTTCCATCCGGGCAATCCCCATTTGTTGGTATTTATAAATGAAGAATGAAGAATTCTGTCACGCCGGATTTGCAATCCGGCGTAATGAATGAATCGGATTTGTAATCCGAAACCATTGGCGGATGATGCGGATTACAAATCCGCAGCTATGGTTACGCCGGATTGCAAATCATGAGTGGTCGGAATATCTAAGACGTTAAGCCATTTGCTTCCAGACGCTTGTGTTTCCCTTTTTGGCTTCCGTGCGGTGTCCCGCGATTTCCGGCAGCCATCTCCGAGGCAAGTCCCATCGCATAGTCTTCCATTTCCAAATCGAGAGTGAAGACGGCCATGGAATACCCCAGCTTGTTCTCACGCTTGTATATCATGACAAGCATGGCCGTTATGAGCGTCATGTAAAGGATGACCTGCAGGCCGTTCTCGTTGACCGACAGGAAATGGCTGAACGAGAGTTCCTGCTTGAGGAAACGGAAAAACACCTCGATGTCCCAACGGCGGCGGTAAATTTCGGCAATCTCCTTGGCCGGCAGTTCCATGTCGTTGGTGATGAAGCATATGCGGTTTTCCACGCGTTTGGCTTTCCCTTTGTTTTGGGGGCGTGTGGTGTCACGCGGCTCCTTGAAATGGGCCGTGATGACGCGGTACTCCTCCGTGCCGAATTTGCGGCTCCCCCCTTCACGCAGGTGTACGACCTTGTCCTCATCCAGCACCAGCTTTTCCGGAGCGCACTTGTCGGCCTCCGGGATTTCCAGCACGCGCACCGTCTCCATGCTGCGGTTGGTCTTGATGCGGCCCACGAACCTGGCGTGCTGTCCCGTCATCGAATCGTATGCGCGCAACGATGACAGCCCGCGGTCAAAGACGTAGAGGTTGCTGTGTTCGGGGTCCTTCTTTATCATCCCGTCTATCGCCTTGGGCAGGGCGACGTCCTCGCTCAGATAAGCCGGCTCGTCCAGCACCTCGGCCAGCTTCGCGGCGAAGCCTTCGTACCCCATCGTGTATTTCACCTGCCGCCGTTGCCTGCAGGCATCCTTTCCAACCGGACGCTTGCCTACGGTGAAGCCCTTCTTGAGCTTGTTGCAGGTTTCGGCCACGAGGGTGCTGTCCACCCTTACCAGCAGCTTGCGCTCTATCTCACGCGGAGTGTAGAGGCTGTGCAGCTTGTCGTAGAACACTTCGTATGCCTTGCGGAAAAACTCCACATTCACTTTCGAGAGGCGTTCCGAGATGGAACTGTGCGAAACCCTTTCCCCAAGCGAGTAGTCGAACAGGGTGCAGAAGGCGCGGCTCTCGAACACCTTCTCCAGTTTGCGCTGGCTCAACCGCTTGCAGCGGATCAGCCCATAAAGCAGCAGGTTGAAAAGGCGCTCCCCCTGCAGTTCCTTGGCGTAGCGGTCCACTTCCGTGGATTTCGCGAGCCGTGCCAGCATCTGTCTGGGGAGAAGGCGGACGAGGTCGGTCGCATGGCATTTCAATTCATCAAGATGCATAATGTTTCTGTGTTTGTTTGATTCCGCAAATATAAATATTTTACTTACAGCTTGTTTCACTTTTATATCTTCCGACCACTCATGATTGCAAATCCGGCGTGACAAGAAGTAGAGACGTCACATCGTGGCGTCCCCCATCCGAAGGGTTAGGAGTGCATTCTATTCTTTCCACCCTCCGCCCAATGCCTTGTACAGGTTGACCATGGTGATTTGCTTGTCACGGACGGCATTGCTCAGGCTGATTTGTGCGTCAAGGTATCCACGTTGTGCGTCCAGCAAGTCCATGTAACCGATTACTCCGTTTAAGTATTGCAGTTGGGCAAGGTCGAGTGTGCTTTTGGACGCTTGTTCCAGCCGGAGCCGTGTCTCGTAGATTTCTTTGGTCTTGTTGAAATCGGCGATGGCGTTGTATGCTTCTCTGAAAGCGTTCAGCACGACTTTTTCGTATTCATGGGTTGCTCCTTCCAATGCGGCTTTTTGCGCTTTCAGGCGGGCACGGTTTTTCCCCCAGCTGAATACGGGCTGCAAAAGGTTGGCGCTGAGCAGGTGCCACGGGGATTTCAGCAATTCATCGAGCACGTCACTTTCTCCGCCGTAGCTGGCGTTCAGCGTCAGGCTGGGGAAGAGGCTGGTAAACGCAATCCCCACTTCGGCATTGGCAGCTATCAGGGCTTGTTCTGCCTGGCGTACATCCGGACGGCGTTCCAATAAGCTGGAGGGCAGTCCTACCGGAAGGCTTACGGGGAGCAATACGTCTTCCGGCAATACCGTCCGTTTGATGTGATGCGGATAATCACCGGTAAGGAAGGCGATATCGTTTTCTTTCAGCGTAATCTGCCGTTCCAGGTCGGGGACCAATGTTGCGGTTCGTGCCAATTCCACTTGTGCCTGCCGGAAAGCGGTTTCCGATGTCAGTCCTCCTTCGTAGCGGATGCGTGCCAAGTGAAGGCTTTCGCGCCGGGCTTCTACGGTCTGGCGGACAATCGCCAGTTCGTTGTCAAGTGCGACCAGTTCGAAGTAGGTTTGTGCGACTTCCGCAATCAGGCTCATTTTCATGGCGCGCTGGTTCTCTACGGAACCTAAGAAATCGGCTACGCTCTTGTCTCTTGCCCAGCGGAGTTTTCCCCACAGGTCTATTTCCCAGCTCATCGTTCCTTTCAGGTCGAATTCGTCATCTTGCGAATAACTGTCGCCGCCGTAGTTTGTCCGTTCACGTTCGGCGTAGACGCGCAGCCCGATTTGGGGCAGCATGTTGCCGATGTCAATGCGTTTCCTTGCTGCCATTTCCCGGACTCTTGCGGCGGCAATCATCATGTCTTTGTTATAAGTCAAGGTTTTTCTGATAAGTGCCTGGAGTGTAGTGTCTGTATATAAGGTTTCCCATGCATAGTCGCCGATAGAGACAGAGTCTACGCTGAGGCTGTCCAGTGTCTCAGGCAGGTTCAGTTCGGGGCGGGTATAGTGCTTGCCTATCTGGCATCCTGCCGTGCTTATTACGAGGATGCTCCACAAGAACAGGCAAAGGGGTTTATAGATTTGTTTCATACTTTCCTGACTTTTGTTTTTTTCAGTTTATTCGTTGTTGTATAAATCATGACAAAGAAGAACGGGACGAGGAAGATTCCCACCGTTACGGCTACAATCATGCCAAAGAACACTCCCGTACCGATAGCCTGCCTGCTTGCCGAGCCCGGACCGGATGCAAGAACCAGCGGGACCATACCCAGGATGAAGGCAAGCGAGGTCATCAGGATGGGGCGGAAACGCAAGTGGGCTGCATGGAGCGCTGCCTGAATCACACTCTTTCCCGATTCCACTTCGTCTTTGGCGAATTCCACGATGAGGATGGCGTTCTTTGCGGCAAGCCCCACCAGCATCACAAGCCCGATTTGGAAATACGTGTCGTTCTCCAGTCCGCATACCGCTACGCCCAAGTATGCCCCCAATGCGGCAACAGGCAAAGACAGCAATACGGCGATAGGCACGCTCCAGCTTTCGTATAATGCTGCCAGAAACAGGAAGACGAATAAGAATACCAGTGCCAGAATCATGCCTGTCTGCCCTCCTGCTTGTTTCTCCTGATAGGAAAGTCCGCTCCATTCTACGCCGATGTTGTCTGGAAGATGCTCGCGTGCCAATTGTTCAATCAGTTCCATGGCTTGTCCCGAACTGTATCCATGTGCTGCCGTGCCTCGGATAATGGCTGTGTTGAACATGTTAAAGCGTTTGATGCTTCCGGGGCCGGTGGTATATTCGGTCGTGCCCAGCGCGGTCAGCGGAATCATGCTTCCGTCATTTCCCCTCACGAAGAAGAGGTTGATGTTGTCACGGTGTTCACGGTACGGTGCTTCTGCCTGGATATATACACGGTAAATGCGGTTGAACATGTTAAAGTCGTTTACGTAAACCGACCCCGTATATGCTTTCATGGTGGCGAATACATCCGCCATAGGCACTCCTGAGAATTTCACTTTGTCGCGGTCTACATCGAAATAGAGCTGCGGAATTTCGGCTTGCAGCGAAGAGGAAAGCCCTGCCAGCTCTTTCCGTTGTGAGGCATAATACATCAGGGTGTCGGCGGCTTGAATCAGGTTGTCGTAGGTCGCGTCTCCGCGTGCCTCCAGTTGCATTTCAAAACCTCCCGATGTACCCAGTCCCGGGATGACGGGCGGCGTAGAGAGGTATACTTTGCATTCCGGATATTTCTTGAATTCCTCCTGTACGTCTGCCATGATTTCTTCGATGGTCGTATTGTCGCGTTCCTTCCATCCCTTCAGGATAACGGTGAGCGAGCTTCGTGCCTGGCTTGTGCCTACACGCGGGCTGGTACCCGCTACGCTTTGCACATATTCTACCGACGGATTCTTCATCAGGTAATCGATGGCCCGGTTGGTCACGATGCGTGTGCGCTCCAGGGTGGTTCCTTCCGGCATTTCCAGCTCAACGGTAAAGTACCCCTGGTCTTCTGTGGGAAGGAAGCTGGTAGGAATCAGCCGGTAGAGCAAGAATATGAAAACGATGACCATGCTGAACGCGACAAGGGTGCGCTTGGAGTGCTTCGTGATTTTGATGATGCCAGCCACATAGCTGTGATTGCCCTTTTCCAGCCATTTGTTGATGGTACGGAATACGCGGTTCTTGGGCTTGTTGGGGTCTTGCGGACGCAAAATCAATGAACACATCACCGGGCTGAGGGTCAATGCCACTACGGTCGAAAGCAATACCGATACGGCAATGGTGATACTGAACTGGCGGTACAGTTGTCCGGTGATGCCCGACAGGAAACTTACGGGGACGAATACAGCGGCAAGCACCATTGAAGTGGCTATCAAGGCGCCCGTCAGCCCGTTCATTGCCTTCTTGGTCGCTTCGTATGGGCTCAGGTGTTCTTCTTCCATGATGCGTTCCACATTCTCTACCACGACGATGGCGTCATCTACCACCAGTCCGATGGCAAGCACCAGTCCCAGCAGGGTAAGGATGTTCAGCGAGAAACCGAAAATCAGCATGAAGCCGAATGTGCCGATTAAGGAAATCGGTACGGCAATGGTCGGGATTAGCGTGGCGCGCCAGCTTTGCAGGGAAAGGAACACCACTACAATCACCAGGAACAAGGCTTCGAACAGGGTTTTATATACTTCATGGATGGATTCGGAGATATACGTGGTCATGTCGAACGGTATCTCGTATTTCATTCCGTCGGGGAAGTTCCGGCTGATTTCGTCCATGGTCGCTTTTACCCGTTCTGCCACTTCCATGGCATTGGCTCCCGGAAGCATGTATACGCCCAATACGGCAGCGTTGCCTCCGTTGATTCCGCTTTCGGTGTTATAGGATTGCGCTTCGAGCGATACGCGGGCGACGTCCCGCATGCGGATAAGCGAACCGTCCGGATTGGCGCGTAAGACGATTTCTTCGAATTGGGATGCGCTTGACAAACGTCCTTGGGCTGTAATCGGAATGGTTACGTCAAGTCCCGTTACAGGCTGTTGTCCCAATACGCCGGCTGCCGATTCCCTGTTTTGGTCTTTCAGCGCGTTTTGCACGTCTTGCACGGTCAGTCCGAAATTTGCCAGCTTGGCTGGGTCTACCCAGATTTGCATGGCATAATACCGGCTTCCGATGTTGGACACACGTCCCACGCCCGGAATGCGGCGGAGCAAGTCGAGCACATTCAGGGTGGCGAAGTTGCTCAGGTATATTTCGTCGAATTTCGGGTCGTTGGAAGTCAGGCAGATGGTCATCAGCTGGCTGGCGGCTTGTTTCTCGATTTCGATGCCGTTCTGCACCACTTCGGCAGGCAGGCGTGATTCTGCCAGCTTGATGCGGTTCTGTATCTCTACAGCCGCCAGGTCGGCATTGGTCGAAATGTCAAAGGTGACCGTAGCCGAGAATCCTCCGGAATTGGAGCTGTTCGACTCCATGTACAGCATCCCCGGCGTACCGTTCAGTTCTTGTTCAATCGGGGTAGCCACGGCTTGCGACACCGTAAGCGCGCTGGCTCCCGGATAAGAGGCGCTGATTTTCACCACCGGTGGAGTGATTTGCGGATACTGGTCGATAGGCAGCATCGTAAGCCCGATAAGCCCGATGATGACTATCAATATGGATATAACGATCGAGAATACAGGCCGATCGATAAAGAAAGTCACTTTCATGGATGTCTTGTTTAGAAATTTATCGGTTTATTCTTCCTCTTTTTTATTTTCTTCTTCTTTCGGAGCTTCTCCCACACGCATCTTGATGCCGGGAGTCAGCTTGTGATAGCCTTCGTCTACGATGATTTCGCCCGGAATCAGGCCGCGTTCCACGACGACATTGTTCCCGAATTCCGGACCCAGTTCGATGAAACGCTTCTCGGCGGTAGAGTCTTTCCGCATGACGAAGATGTAGGCTCCTCCTTTTTCGATAATCAGTGCCTTCTGGGGGATGACCGTAGCGTTTTCCCGCACGTCAAGCAAGAGCTTCACTTTGGTGAATTGTCCCGGAAGCAATACATGTTCGGGGTTGTTCATTTCCGCACGCACCGAGAACGTTCCGGTTTTCGGGTCTACTTGCGGTTCGGCAAAGTCCACCAGCCCTTTGTAGGGATAAACGCTGTTGTCCGGAAGGGTAATGGTCACCGTGGGTTGCCAAGAGCGGGTAGAGTCTTTTTGCCCGATAATGATGTTGCGCTCTTTGCTCTTCAGGTAATCAAGGGCGGTCATGCTGAAGTCAATCAATACGGTATCGCTCTTCACAATCGTGGCAAGCAGGGATTTTCCCGAAGTGCCCACCAGCGTGCCCAGGTCGACGTGCCGTTCGCTTATCTGCCCTGAAATGGGCGAACGCACAATGGTATATCCCAGTTCCTGCTCGGCCTGGTCTAAGTCCGCCTGGCTCATGCCTACGCTTGCCACGGCAGTCTCGTATGCGGCGATGGCGTTGTCAAGGTCGAGCTGGCTGGCTGCGTTCTGTTCGTAAAGCGGGCGGATACGCTCCAGGTCGCGTTCCGCTTTTCGGGCCTGTGCCTCGTCTTTCTTTAATTGGGCGCTTACTTTATCTACTTTTGCGCGGTATTGGTCTTGGTTGATGACGAAAAGCACCTGGTTCCGTTTGACGTAGGTGCCTTCCGCGAACAGCATTTGTTCCAGAAAGCCTTCCACGCGTGCGCGTACCTCTACGAATTGTTGCGCGCGGATACGTCCTACGTATTCGCCGTAAATTTCCACATCCTGTTGCTGTGCAGGGGTTACACTTACGATTGGCGCTTCAGGTTCAGTTTCTTTTTCCCGTGTCACAAACCAGTAGACCGCAAGGATGACGGCGATGCCGATGACGGTATAAATGGTCTGTCTCTTCTTTAGTTTCAAATCTTTTTTGGTCAAAAAGCGTTTCATACAATTAATAATTTATGAGTTTAGATGCCGTAAAGATGCAAGCAATACTTGTGCCAAAGGTACAATAATTTTTTTAATATTGAGAATCAGAAGCCTAAATCCTTTCTTATGTTTTATGAATTGAGGAATTTTTAGCGCATGCCGTGGATTTTATCCACAATTGTTTCCCGGCAGGTGCAGATATTTTTGTACCTTTGCACCCTGAAACTAAATTTAGGCAAAATGGAATTAGAGCAACATTTAGAGACAACTGTAAAAGCCCACGATCAGATGTTGCATCGTCGGGTTGACCTTTTGCTCCGTACGGGTAAGGTCTTGGTGGAAAGTTTGGCAGATACCAACCGCATTATGCGGAACATGAAGCGGACAGCCGCTTATTTGGGCATCCCTGAGGAAAAGCTCCATATCAACATCAGCTTTACCATGCTGATGGTGAATGTGAGCGATGAGAACTTCTCGTTCACGAAGTTCCAGCGCATCAACGGGCATGGCGTAAACATGAGTGCCATATCCGAGATAAGCAAGCTTTCATGGCGGGCGATAGAAAACGACTATACGCTCGACCAATATGAGGAGGAGCTTGAGAAAATCCGTGCGAAGAAGCGGAATTATACGCCGTTGCAGACGGCTGTCGGTGCCGGATTCGCGTGCGGCGGATTCTGTGTGCAGTTCGGATGCGATTGGATGGCGTTCTTGTATGCCTCGATTGCGGCTATCATCGGCATGCGGCTCCGCCAGAAGTGCAATGAGTCGGGGCTGAACGGATATATGGGCATTGCCATTTCGGCGTTTGTGGCTACAATGGTCGCATGGGCTACTACGTTCCTTCCGGCTTCGTGGACGGATACCCCCTGGCATCCCTTGCTGGCATGTGCCTTGTTCATTGTGCCCGGCGTTCCGTTGATAAATTTTGTGGACGATATGCTCGACAATTACATCCAGGTAGGTATTGTGCGGGCGGCGAATACGATGATTATGATGGGAGCCATGGCGTTTGGCATTGCTTTTGCCGTGAAATTATGCGCCATCGAGAACTTTTTCCCTACTATCAGCATGATTCCTCATCATTCTTATTGGGAATATGCGCTTGCCGCCGCCATTTCGGCTATGGGATTCTCGATGATATTCAATATCCAGCGCCGCTTGTTATGGGTTGTGGCGATAGGTGGCATCTTGGCGGTATGTACCCGCAATTTTGTGAATTTAGGCCCGAGCACGAACAACATCGGGCTGGATATGGGCTTGGTGGTAGGTTCGTTCTCAGGGGCGTTGCTGGTGAGTCTGATAGCGGTGAAGGCAGTCCACTGGTTCCATGTGCCCAACCATGTGCTTACCATTCCTTCGGTCATTCCGATGATTCCGGGAGTGTTGATGTACCGGATGCTGTTCGGCATCATCAACATGAACGTGCAGAACCCCGACGGCGTGACGCCCTTGATGAAAGCCATCGAGAGCGGAGTCAATTCGGGACTGATTATCCTGTGTATATCGGTAGGAGTAGCCATCCCGAATATCTTCGGACGTAAATACATCGCTTCTTCAAAGAACAAGCGGCTTGCCGAATTGCTGAAAGAGCGCCGGGAGAGAGGCAAGTTTGTAGAGTGGTAAACTCTTTTTGAATGAAGAATGAAGAATTAAGAATGAAGAATCCCGTGCGGTCGGGCTTGTTTTGTCACGCCGGATTTTTTGTCACGCCGGATTTACAATCCGGCGTAACCATAGCTGCGGATTTGTAATCCGCATCATCCGCCAATGGTTTCGGATTACAAATCCGATTCATTCATTACGCCGGATTGCAAATCATGAGTGGTCGGAAGATATAAAAGTGAAACAAGCTGTAAATAAAATATTTATATTTGCGGAATCAAACAAACACAGAAACATTATGCATCTTGATGAATTGAAATGCCATGCGACCGACCTCGTCCGCCTTCTCCCCAGACAGATGCTGGCACGGCTCGCGAAATCCACGGAAATGGACCGCTACGCCAAGGAACTGCAGGGGGAGCGCCTTTTCAACCTGCTGCTTTATGGGCTGATCCGCTGCAAGCGGTTGAGCCAGCGCAAACTGGAGAAGGTGTTCGAGAGCCGCGCCTTCTGCACCCTGTTCGACTACTCGCTTGGGGAAAGGGTTTCGCACAGTTCCATCTCGGAACGCCTCTCGAAAGTGAATGTGGAGTTTTTCCGCAAGGCATACGAAGTGTTCTACGACAAGCTGCACAGCCTCTACACTCCGCGTGAGATAGAGCGCAAGCTGCTGGTAAGGGTGGACAGCACCCTCGTGGCCGAAACCTGCAACAAGCTCAAGAAGGGCTTCACCGTAGGCAAGCGTCCGGTTGGAAAGGATGCCTGCAGGCAACGGCGGCAGGTGAAATACACGATGGGGTACGAAGGCTTCGCCGCGAAGCTGGCCGAGGTGCTGGACGAGCCGGCTTATCTGAGCGAGGACGTCGCCCTGCCCAAGGCGATAGACGGGATGATAAAGAAGGACCCCGAACACAGCAACCTCTACGTCTTTGACCGCGGGCTGTCATCGTTGCGCGCATACGATTCGATGACGGGACAGCACGCCAGGTTCGTGGGCCGCATCAAGACCAACCGCAGCATGGAGACGGTGCGCGTGCTGGAAATCCCGGAGGCCGACAAGTGCGCTCCGGAAAAGCTGGTGCTGGATGAGGACAAGGTCGTACACCTGCGTGAAGGGGGGAGCCGCAAATTCGGCACGGAGGAGTACCGCGTCATCACGGCCCATTTCAAGGAGCCGCGTGACACCACACGCCCCCAAAACAAAGGGAAAGCCAAACGCGTGGAAAACCGCATATGCTTCATCACCAACGACATGGAACTGCCGGCCAAGGAGATTGCCGAAATTTACCGCCGCCGTTGGGACATCGAGGTGTTTTTCCGTTTCCTCAAGCAGGAACTCTCCTTCAGCCATTTCCTGTCGGTCAACGAGAACGGCCTGCAGGTCATCCTTTACATGACGCTCATAACGGCCATGCTTGTCATGATATACAAGCGTGAGAACAAGCTGGGGTATTCCATGGCCGTCTTCACTCTCGATTTGGAAATGGAAGACTATGCGATGGGACTTGCCTCGGAGATGGCTGCCGGAAATCGCGGGACACCGCACGGAAGCCAAAAAGGGAAACACAAGCGTCTGGAAGCAAATGGCTTAACGTCTTAGATCTTCCGACCACTCATGATTACAAATCCGCCGTGACAGATCCGCCGTGACAGGTCCGCCGTGACAGGACAAGCAAATCACCATAGCCAACCTGTACAAAGCATCGGGCGGAAAAATGGAAAGAATAAAAACGAGCACGAGCCGGAACTTCCTCACGGAGATTCCGGCCCATTTTTCATCAAACAACCAATAAGAAAAATAGAGGTAATCTAATGATATTTATCTGATGAATAACAGCTCTCTGTATTTTGGCAACGTCCACATCTGGTCGTCTACAATCAATTCCAACTTATCAATGTGGTAACGGATTTGCTCCAGCATAGGGGCGATTGTATCGTGATATGCCACGGCTTTTTCACGTTCGTCCGCAATCTTATTGGCAACCTTACGGGCTTCTACCATCGCATCTACGTGTTCTTTAATATACGATGTATGCACGGAAATCTTCTTGATAATGGCAAGGTTCTCCGCCGAAAGCTTTTCCGCCTCTTCCGCAGGGAACAACCCCTTCATCTTATAGACATTATCAATCAGCTTGCTTTGGTATTCGATAGCGACCGGAACGATATGGTTCATCACCAGGTCGCCCAATACGCGCGCCTCAATCTGAATCTTCTTCGTATAAGTTTCCCATTTCACTTCGTTGCGCGCCTCCAGTTCTTTCTGGGTCATCACCCCTTGCGACTCGAACATCTTTACGGTCTCCGGAGTCAGATACTGGTCGAAAATAACCGGACAACTGGTTTCACAATCCAGTCCACGGCGTGCAGCCTCTTCCTTCCACTCTTCGCTATATCCGTTCCCGTCAAAGCGAATGGGCTTGGAAGCCTTGATATATTCACGGATTACCTGAATCAATGCAGACACCTTCGGCTCGCCTTGCTCTATCAAACCGTCTACTTTCTGCTTGAACTCAACCAACTGTTCAGCTACAGCCGTATTCAACGCAATCATGCCGCTCGCACAGTTGGCTTCCGACCCTACGGCACGGAACTCGAAACGGTTTCCGGTAAAGGCGAAAGGCGAAGTACGGTTACGGTCGGTATTGTCTATCAGCAATTCCGGAATTTGCGGGATATCCAACTTCATCCCATGCTTTCCGCCCAAGGAAATCAAATCATCGGTCGAACTTTCCTCCATGTGGTCGAGCACCTTACTCAATTGCGTGCCCAAGAACGAAGAAATAATGGCAGGAGGCGCTTCGTTCGCTCCCAAACGATGCGCGTTGGTCGCACTCATAATCGAAGCTTTCAGCAATCCGTTATGCCGATAAACCGCCATCAGGGTATTGACAATAAACGTGATGAAACGCAGGTTCTCTTCGGGCGTCTTTCCCGGTGCCATCAACAACACCCCTGTATCAGTTCCCAACGACCAGTTGTTATGCTTGCCCGATCCGTTCACTCCCTTAAACGGTTTTTCATGCAACAAGACACGGAAACCATGCGTGCGTGCTACTTTACGCATGAGCGACATTATCAACATGTTATGGTCGACGGCAAGGTTGCATTCCTCAAAAATGGGAGCCAGCTCAAATTGGTTCGGCGCCACTTCATTATGACGGGTCTTTACCGGTATGCCCAATTCCAACGCCTGAATCTCCAAGTCTTTCATGAAAGCTGCCACTCGCGTGGGAATCGCTCCGAAATAATGGTCTTCCAACTGCTGGTTCTTCGAAGCCTCATGCCCCATCAGCGTACGTCCCGTAAGCAACAAGTCCGGACGGGCGGCATACAAGCCTTCATCTACCAGGAAATATTCCTGTTCCCACCCCAAATATGCCGACACTTTCTTCACATTCGGGTCGAAATAATGGCAAACGTCTACCGCCGCCTTATTCACCGCACGCAAAGCCTTCAGCAACGGAGCTTTATAGTCTAACGATTCTCCCGTATAAGCAATAAAGACAGTAGGAATACACAACGTGTCATCTACCACAAACACCGGCGATGAAGGATCCCATGCGCTATAGCCCCTTGCCTCGAACGTATTGCGGATACCGCCGTTCGGGAACGAAGAAGCATCCGGTTCCTGCTGTACCAGCAACTTTCCCGAAAACTCTTCCATCATACCTCCCTTGCCGTCATGCTCCACGAATGCATCGTGCTTCTCTGCCGTGCCTTCGGTCAGTGGCTGGAACCAGTGGGTATAATGAGTCGCCCCCAATTCGCTTGCCCAGCGCTTCATTCCTTCTGCCACAGCATCGGCAATGCCCCGGTCGAGCGTTGCGCCGTTATCCATCGCATCAACCAGCTTTTCAAACACTTTACTGGGCAGATACTTAAACATCTTTTCGCGATTGAATACATACTTTCCGAAATACTCACTCGGGCGTTCCGCCGGAGCCGGAACTTCGAAAGGTTTCGCCTGAAACGCTTTTTCTACTACCCTAAATCGTAATGTTGACATAATACCTCAAATTTAGTTGTTAGTTTATCTTTCCTCTAATATAATATGCATTCTGAAACAAAACACACATATACAAAATCTTTTTGTTTTTGTTTTCACTGCAAAAGTAGCATTTATCAACCAGAACGGCGCAAAACTAAGACAAATTCTTATTTTAAAGTCACTACACTTTCAAACTAAAACCAAAAACAAAGGTATCAGTATCAATTTTACAGTATTCCCCGTTATATATTATCATTTTGCAACTTCAATATTCCAACACCTCCCTCCCTTCGCAACCAACTTACATTTTCCGCGACATTGCATCCATGCACGCAGATACATGCATCATCCGGTACATATAGCTTCGTGCGTCTGCGCAGACAGTTGCCGGCGCTTCCGTAAGGTGAAGACTGATAAAAAACACAGGCATTCCGTACATGGAAAGCAAAAATGTGCTATCTTTGTGCGCATAGACAATAAAGAAAAAACGTAAACCGTATGACGAAGAAAATATTGTTGCTGGGTTCCGGCGAATTAGGAAAAGAGTTTGTGATTGCTGCCCAACGTTTGGGACAGTACATCATTGCGTGTGATTCGTATGCAGGAGCTCCTGCCATGCAGGTGGCAGATGCTTGTGAAGTATTCAATATGCTGGATGGCGATGCGCTCGATCGTGTAGTTGAAAAATATCATCCGGACATTATTGTGCCTGAGATTGAAGCCATCCGTACCGAACGGTTGTACCATTTGGAGAAAGAAGGCATTCAGGTTGTGCCCAGTGCGCGTGCCGTAAACTTTACGATGAACCGCAAGGCGATACGCGACCTTGCCGCAAAAGAATTAGGATTAAAGACCGCGAAATATTTCTATGCCAAATCATTCGACGAATTGAAGGAAGCGGCAGAAAAAATCGGTTTCCCCTGTGTCATCAAACCCTTGATGTCCTCATCGGGCAAAGGCCAGTCGGTAGCGAAAGGTCCGGAAGACCTGGAACACGCATGGCATTACGGTTGCGAAGGAAGCCGGGGCGATATCAAGGAACTGATAATCGAAGAGTTCATCCAGTTTGACAGTGAAATCACCTTGCTTACGGTGACGCAGAAGAACGGCCCTACCCTGTTCTGCCCGCCTATCGGACATGTACAGAAAGGCGGAGACTACCGCGAGAGCTTCCAGCCTGCACACATCGCTCCCGAACATCTTGCCGAAGCGCAACGCATGGCAGCAAAAGTAACCGAAGCATTGACCGGCTATGGCATTTGGGGCGTAGAGTTCTTCTTGAGCCACGAAAACGGCGTGTACTTCTCCGAACTTTCTCCACGTCCGCACGATACGGGTATGGTAACTTTGGCAAATACCCAGAACCTGAACGAATTTGAATTGCATTTATACGCTGTGCTGGGATTGCCTATCCCAGGCATTACACAAGAGCATATCGGTGCCAGTGCCGTGATTCTTTCACCCATAGCCAGCAAGGAAGCTCCGCGTTATCGGGGTGAAGAACTGGTCTGCTCACAACCCGATACGTACTTACGCATCTTCGGCAAACCGTTTACGAAGCTGAACCGCCGTATGGGCGTAGTGGTTTGCTACGACAAACCGGACGGCGACCTCGATGCCTTGCGCGAAAAGTGCAAGTCGCTGGCTGCCAAGGTGGAAGTATATTGATATTGAATCCCCATCATACAAGACAATCTTTTATAGCAACAGAGGCCGGTGCTCGCGCATCAGCCTCTGTTTTCATTCTCAACAGAATGACAAGTAAAAACAAATGATGCTTTCTTTTTTAAGCATAGCTATGTATGCCGCCTAAGATGAAATTGACGCCAAAATAAGTAATCAGTACGCTCAAAAACGCGACAACGGCAAACCAGTGAAAGAACATAGGCCGACGAAATGCGGGGAGCGACGAAGCATGCAAGGCTGCCGCATATATAAATAAGGTGATAAGCGCCCAAGTCTCTTTCGGGTCCCATCCCCAATAACGCCCCCATGAAACATTCGCCCATACGGCACCGATGAAAATGCCGAGCGCCAGGCAGAACACCGCCGGATAAAGAATAAGCCGGCTCATGACTTGCAGCCGGACAACGGCATCCTGATAATCCTTATGAGTATAGCGCAACACAATTGCCATAATGCCGTTCAGCATGATAAATGCGGTAAGCGAATAGGCAATCATAATGGTCACCACATGAAGGCTAAGCAAGGGCGATGCCAATACCGGCATCAGTTGGGTAATAGGCGGATTTGCCTCGCCCAGCATCGCCACCAGCAATGCCAGCCCGCACAGCATATAGCCGAAAGCAATGACGGCTTCGGACTTGCGGTAGAAAATAAAAGTGAGCAAGGTGGCGCACAATGCCAGAAACTGCATCGTCTCGTAGCCGTTCGACAGCGGGAGGTGTCCGCTGACGAATCCCCTCAGACCGATAAGCGACAAGAGATAAACCGCAATGATACCCAATGCGGCAAGCAAAAAGACATTCACACGGGTCTTGCCGCATACCGGACGGCTCATCCGCCGGCAATAGAAAATAAAGGAAAGAATGCCGACGGTAAGGCAAGCCATCGCCAAAGGCCGGGTATAGTCCAAACAATTGTATAGCCTTTCCGCCCGGAAACAGGCATCGGAAGGAAGCACTTCACCCGCAGTCTTTTGTTGGTATTTCCGTATCTTCCCCGTAAGTTCGAGTATGGCAGCATCGTTTTTCTTCATCACCTGCTCGCTCAGCAATCCCAGGCTCTTGCGGACGAACAGCCATTGCTCGTCGGGCAAGTCTTGAGGCAAGTCGTCTACGGGAGCGAACCAGCCTGTCCGGTTATGCTCCGTCCGGCACGGATAGATTTTCAGGATGCTGCCCGTAGCGGTCATGCTAATCAGGTTGAACTTCTCGTTCGCCTCGTTCCATTCACGTTTGTATTGGGAACTGCCCGTTCCATTCTCTTTCAGCTTATACCCTTCCGTTCCGAAAAAATCGTTCAGGCAAGCATAATCCCCTCCGATACCCAGCCGGCGTTGCACTTCCTTGCTTTTAATGCGGATGACAGGCTCGGCTTTCCAGTCATCGTAATAAAAGAACCAACCCGTAAACACCTGTTCGGCAGTCAGTCCTTTGTAGGTCGTTTTGCCGTAAAGCTTTACGGTAAAGTCTTTCGCCAAGGTCTGCAAGGGACAGATGCGGTCGTGGTAATAGATGTAGAGGTTGCCTACCGCGGATGCAGCCTCACGGGATAAGTGCTTGGGCTGCTCCGAAGCCATGCCAGCGACGGATGAAAGCAGTGCGATACCTAACAGAACCGTTTTATTACGCAACGCGGGATGACGGAGAAGCCGGCGGAACATGCTGTCTTTCTGAAAAAAGAAGCCCAAGACAGAGAGCAGCAATAAAGCATATCCGGTATAGGTAATGCCGATGCCCCATGGGTCGTAAGACACCGCAAGGGTAGTTCCTTGCCCGTCCTTGTCGTATGCCGACTGGTAGAAACGGTAATGGTGATAAGTGAATATCCGGTTCATCGACACTTCTCCTTCTGCCTGCATTCCGTTATCCTCAATTCGGATGCGGCTGGTAAAGTCCATGGGCGCAAAGCTTCCTTTGTAATAGTCGATGCGGAAATCGTGCAGCCGCACATCGAAAGGAAGCGGCTCTTCCTCCGTTTCCGAAGTGACAAAAGCCGAAACAGGCGTATCGTTCATCCGCAAATGGATGCTTCCTTGCTTTCCGCAAAGGCGCGTGGTGAGCGCTCCTGCCAGGATAACCAGAAACGCTATGTGCAGCAGGAACGTAAAAAAATCCCGTTGCAGTTTCCGGCTTATCAGGTAAACCAAAGCGCATACCGCCAGGATTCCCCACAGCATGGTAAAGAACGGAGAGCCATAGATAGCCGTCCAAGCCGTACCGGTTCCTTGCAGCTTTTCTACAACGGTGGCGGTCATCATCAGCAAGACGAGCAGTCCTGCGCTCCCGAAAGCAATGCGTTTTATCAGTTTCATTTGTTTTGTGGTGAACATACACCACAGATTACACGGATTTAATTATAGTTAATCGGAAATGGATTGCGAAAAATCAGTGTGATTCTTTATCGAACACAGAGACGCAGAGACACGGAGAAATAATTATATAAAAAAGCAAAGATCATAAAGCCAGCACTTTGCACCGTGAACTCTGTTCTCTCAAAGAAATAAAACTCTGTGCCTTTGTGTCTCTGTGTTCCAATCCATTTTTCGCAAACCAATTTTGTTTTACTATAAAAATGAATAACGGCGGATGCTCCGTTGCCAATTATTAATTGTTAACTGTTAATTATTAATTGATAAAATCTGTGTAATCCGTGGTGATAAAAATTTAAATAGAATCGATGAATTTCACGATGGCGTCACGGTCTTCTTTCGAGAGCTGGCGGAATTGTTCCACAGTCTCGTAAGCGTCGCTCTCGGTGCTGGTGCCGTGCCACATGATGGCTTCCAGCGTGGTGCGTGCGCGGCAATCGTGCAGGCGGTCGGCATATTCGGCTCCGGTGCAACGCTGGTGCAGGCCGCGTCCCCAAAGCGGAGTGGTGCGGCACCAGCCCGTGCGGATATCGTTCTGCATGTGCAGCTTGTGCTGTACCATATCCGTATAAGGCCATATCTTCTGGTTCGGATAGCGGGGCAACTGGTCTGCCTTGTCTCCTACGAAGAAACGTGCCGGGTCGCGTATCTCGTCATCACCCGTTGTCCAGCTGGGCTTATGGCAATACGTACACCCGATTTGTTCGAAGAGTTCCTTGCCTTTCAATACTTCTTCATCGTCTACGTTGCGTGCGGCGGGCACGGCAAGTCCGCGGTGCCATACCATGAGGTCGATGTAGTCTTGGTCAGACACTTCCACGTCCAGTTCCTTCGAAGTCAGGTAATTGTAGATGTTCTGCTGCTCGTCGTACGTGCCGTCCTCGTTCTGGATGTGCCAGTCGGGATGGTTCTTGTCGGGGTCTGCCTGCTCGATGTAGTCACGGAAGCCTGCCTGCACTTCAGGGTCTTCCGAAGAATACTGGGCATACGTACCTGCCGCATCCAGGTAATGGAAGCGGCGGTCGCTACGTGTAGCGTTGGTGATGTTCCAGAAAGCGTTGGCTCCGGCTGCATCCTGCAACGGGCCGCGGCTCAGAGCATACGTATACCGGTAAGGATATTTCGTCCCGTCACCTCCCTGTGCCGTGTTGGCATATTGCCCCGTCCAGTCTCCGTTGGCAAAGATGTTGGGGTTCAGCCCGTTCTTCAGATAACCGTCTTTTTCTTCCTGCACGTATTGCGCCTTCAGGTCTTCATCCGAAATGGCATCCAGCAAGCCCGTACCGTAAATGCCGATGGTGGATTCGAGGCGGACTTCGTATGTGCCCACATCATATCCTTTGTTGGCTACATAAATGGCACTCTTGGGAATCGTTATTTCCGGATAGCGCAACGAATAGGTCTCACCGTCGGGGAACTTGTTCCCGTTCTGGTCGATATATTCATGCCAGGTCAGCATAATCTGGCTTTCGTCCAGCGGAGCCTTGAAAGGGGCTACGGCATGGGTCTGCGGCATACCTGCAAGCCAAGAAACGTAGGCATTGGTTGCAGGGTTGTAGACAACCAGCAAGTATCCGTTCCCAATGTCGTTCGTGCGGAACGAGCCTTCGGGCTGGCTCTGCCCGTGCCCGTATCCCGGATGGCAATGCTGGCAAGAGGTGCGGATATAGACCGGTCCGAGACCATGGCGCGTCCCACTATAATTTGAATTAAACGGCTTTTCGAATAATTGTTCCCCACGGTTAAATGCGGAAGTGAATGTCACACTGGCATCCACGGCAGGAGTAGGTTGTTCGAAAGCAGTTTGGGTGGTAACGAATGTTGTTCCCAGTTCACCTCCGGTATAGTACCAATCGGGCAGTTCAGATTCGGTTCCTTCTCCGCCTTGCTGGCCAGTGTTTACTTCATCATCCTGGCAAGCCGTGAAGCAAGAAAGGCTTGCCAAGAGTGCTGCTATATAAACGAAATGTTTTTTCATAACTTTACTTTATTATTATCTGTTAGTCATATATTTTTTATTGAATATCGCATTTCACCTAATTGCCATGTAGGGGCGTATCGCATACGCCCTGAAAATATCCACGGATTAGTTGATGCATTCGGGCGTATGCGATACGCCCCTACATGGGATGTTTGCGGATATTCAATTAATTTTCTAAAATAGCTATACAAGCGGATACCTGTTTTACAAATACCCGCTTAACATAAAAAGATCCTGTCTGTTTATCGTTGTTCACGAATAAGGGCGAGCACTTCATCAAAAATGTCATTCAGTTCCCGGCAAGCGGTAATGGCATTACGGTTAATCTCCGTGTACGCACCTCCTTGCGCACAAGTGACAACAAACGGTTCTTCCATTTGGTCGATGGCATTATAAGCATTGTCGATGGCGGCTATGACCCTTGTGTCTAAATCGGCATCAAGCGAAGCCACATAGCTGCTCAACGAATGTTCTACCGGTTGGGCATAGGTTACACCGCTGTTGTAGCTCTTCGAAGTTTGTATTCCTCTGTAAGCATTCTCTATTGAAATAATATTGCCCAAAAAGTCATTGATGGAATTCAAGCTATAAGGCGATTCGATATAGTCAGGGTCGTATTCGTATTCATCGCCTGCTCCCATACCGGTAGGATTACCAATCTTGATGTTCCCTACTTCATTGGCGATGTTTTGTATGCCGTCTTCTCCTGCCAATGATTGAACAGCTTGCAAGTAGTTTACAAAGTCGTTTCCACCTCCTTCTGCAGGATTATTCATCTCGTCAGCATAACAAAGCCCGTTGGCAAGGTCTTGCAACACACGTTGGATAGACACATTGTTTGCGGCAAACTGAGCCTCATTGCGTACATCTGCCAAGGCCTGTTGTTTCGCACTGCTAATATTATCTTCGCCTACCCAAGCTGCTTCCAAGAAGATACAATGGTTGCGCAAGTCTCCTGCCACACCGGCAATATAACTCAGTTCCTGTGCCGTATAATCAGTTGAATGAGGTACTGAGGTCTGGCTCATGCCACTTCCTTCGATAGCGAACAACATGTATTCCAACGCATGGAAGCCCAGCAAACCATAGTCCTGCGAAGAAATATACACACCGTTTACATCCATCTTTGCCATTTCAGTTTCATTGGCAAGCAAAGCGTCAAGTGCGATTTGGTCGAGTGGCCATGAGTCAATGTGCGGGTCTACATTATAGTCACCTGCAGGTCCATACAGCCACGCTTCACTGCGTTCCCAATATTCACGAGCTTTTTTCCATGCTTCGCCAGCCGTTCTTACTTGGTCGGTCGTTACATTTCCTACTCCTGCATTATACATAGCCATACAAGCCGTATGCAATTCTACGGAAGCATCTGCCAAGGCTTCGTAAGTAGGGATGACCGTTTTCGTGGTATAGTCGTTAACTATTTCCTTGAGGGCAGCTTCACGAGGAGAGAGTTCACCAGAATCAGTTCCTCCTGTATTCTCTTCATCATCGCAAGCTACCGTTCCCATTGCCAAAAAGGCAGTCATAACCGCATAAAGCGGAAGTTTAAAATACTTTTTCATAATGTGTTATTTTTGATTAATATTCACCTTGCATTTACAGATTGAAAAGCCCCGAGTAAGCTACCCCTAATGATATGGCGGGTTCGTTATTATATTGGCTCTTCAGTAACCCTATCGAATATTCGCCTTTCAACACGATATTCTTGATAGGGTAATAGTTCAAACCTACAGCTACCCGATGGCGTCCGCAGTACTCGAAATCGACAATGGAACCTATGGTATTGAACATTGAATCGTAATAGTCATAACGCCCAAACAAGTACAATTTCTGTCCGTCTTGGTCCAACTTGTTGATTTGCGAGAAAATGTTGTATCCTACTTCCACCCCTGCTGCTATGGCTTCGGAAGCAACAGATTGCATAGGAGAAGGAGCGGTATCCGAATAGCTTTGGTTATAAATAGTGATTTCATCCGAATCGCTCAAATATCCATAGTCGAAGTTTCCCCGTGCTATCCAGTTCCAACGGTCGAAGAGGAAATCGAAAGCACCAATCATCACGGTACCGTTTATGCCATCATAAGAACTTCCGGAAGGCACTTTTAACGTGTTGCGGAACGAATTGCCCACATAACCGCTCAATGAAAGGCGCAAACCGGGTACAGAAAAGTTATCTACCCGGAAAGCTCCTGCCATGGAATTGGCTATCTTGAATTCGTAAGGGGATGCCGCCCCATCGTGTATCCATGTTTTCCTGCCGAACAATTCAGAGTTAAGGCCCGCAACCAATAAAGCCTCATAACGCCAGTCGCCCGCTTGTCCCCAAAGGCTGATTCCGGTTTGATGCCATGTGCAGGGCATAATCGTGTTCTCGCCTTCGGGACGGTAAACTCCGAAGAACTCGGTAGGAAGGTGATGGGCATTGGTGGCACCTACGGGAACAATGATATGCCCTAACTTGATGTTAAACTCCGGGCAAAAACTCTTTTGAAGCCAGAATTGTTCCAAAGCGACCTCACCGCCACGTTCCACTTCGGTTTCGTATTCACCGCCTTCTTCCTCTTCTATTTCAACGGCACTTTCTGTACCCCCGTGTTCAAATTCGATTTCCATTCCCATCGACCAACCTTTGCCAAAGTCATAACCTAACATCAGCACGACATGGGGCAAATCAAAACGCCCGTGGCTGTCATCCTTGTATCGGTTCGGATTGCTGTACCTCAAATAATTGTCGCTATAAAAGTTCCGGCTATACACCGCCTCACCATAACCGCCGATAGTAAAGCGTGATTTCTTCTTTTCTGTCTTGACCGTTTCCGATGCGCTCTCTGCGGTTATGTCCGCATTGCCTTTACTTGCCTGCTCTGCTTCACCTGTAGCGAAAGCGTGCGGGGCAAGCATCGCTAAACAGAGTGAGAATAGGAGTTTCGTTGTTTTCATTTCTCTTTATCTTTTGTTGATTTTTAACTACCGCAAAGGTATGGAGCTTGCTTTATAGCGGCAATACCTACTTTTAGGTAAAAAAAGATGTTAAATACCTACTTATGGGGATAGCAATGCGTATTTTTGCAGGAAATATGACAACAAAGCAAAAGATATGGAAGAATACAGACTCGAAGGCTTGACCATCAAAGAGCATCTGCTCCGGTTGGCAGAGCAGGGAAACAAAAAGTTTACCGAAAGCCTGAATCCGGGCGTGGAACATGTGTTGGGCATCCGTGTGCCCCACTTGCGCCAGCTGGCGGCACGCATCGCCAAAGCCGATTGGGAAACTTACCTCGATACCGCCGACACCTATTATATGGAAGAGCGGATGTTGCATGGAATGGTATTGGGCTGCATCCGTCCCGATGCCGACATCGAGGTGTACCTGCACCGAGTGACCCGTTTTGTATGGAACATCAACAGCTGGTCGGTGTGCGACACGTTCAAGTTCGGAGGAGGAAAGCGGTTCGTCGAAACGAACAAAGAACGGCTGTGGGAGTACCTGAAGACTTGGATGCAAGCCGAGGGCGAGTATGAAATCCGTTTCGGAGTGGTGATGGCGATGCAACTCTTCATCGACGAGGAGCACATCGGCGAACTTCTCTCCTTATATAATGCCATCCGCCACGAAGGCTATTACGTACGGATGGGAGTGGCATGGGCAATATCGGTCTGCTTCGTGAAATTCCCCCAACAGACGATGGCATACCTGCAACAAAATTCGTTGGACGACTTCACTTACAACAAGGCATTACAGAAAATCGTAGAGTCGTACCGGGTAGATGCCGCCACAAAAGACGTGATACGAAGTATGAAAAGGAAATGAAAATACACAATAAGCACCAACCGCAAAGCGACCTGCGAACCCGGCTGCAACAAGCTGATAACCCACAAAGACTTATCCGTAAAATGCAGGCAATATAACTGCATCGCTTGTACGATTACTAATCGTACAGCTTAACGATTAGTAATCGTACAGGCTGACGATTAGTAATCGTGCAGGCGACGCAGTTAGGTTTCCCGCACATTCCACTTGGTTTTGTCAGAATATGAACATACAAAAAAGCCACTCCTCACATAAAGGAATGGCTTATCGGATGAGCCTCTTGTCGGATTCGAACCAACGACCCCGAGATTACAAATCACGTGCTCTGGCCAACTGAGCTAAAGAGGCAGGTGGGTAAGCTTACCATATCGCGCCGCTACAACCAACTACCTTTGCTGCGATCAAGCCCTGGAGGATTCGAAGGGAGCTGGCCGTATGGGACTTACCCGTATTTCAAAAATCTTGCAATCCCTGAACTATCATCGGCGCGATATTTCTCGATTGCGGGTGCAAAGGTAGGTGTTTTTTCCGAATATGCAATACATTCCGATAAAAAAATGAAGAAAATTTGAAAGAAACATCATTTTTCCGGCTTTTCATAGAGAAAATAGAGACAAAAAACGTACTTTTGTGCACGAATCCATTTTATAAGAAAAAGAAAATGACAACAGATAGACCAGTCTCCATTCAAGAGCAAGCGATGAGGTTCGGCACCTACATGGGCGTTTTTTGGATTATCAAATTCATCTTCCTCCCATTAGGGTTCAGTTTTCCTTTGCTGCAACTATGCTTCGTCCTCTGCACCCTCTTCGTTCCGGTTTTAGGGTATTTGTACACACGGAAGTTCAGAAACACCTGTTGTGGAGGAACGGTTTCTTTTTCACGCGCCTTTCTTTTTACGGTATGCATGTACATTTTTGCGGCGATGCTGACGGCTGTAGCCCATTATATATACTTCCAGTTCATCGACCAGGGGTTCCTGATGGACATGTACCGCCAGCAACTGAACGAAACGATGCAAATGGTGCAGGGCGACCTTGCCAATTCAATGGAGCAGATAATGATTGCATTCGACACGGTGGCAGCACTTACGCCTATCCAACTTACGTTCCAGCTTATTTCGCAAAACGTGTTTTACGGCATCGTGCTTTCGTTGCCTACCGCTCTGTTAACAATGAGATATAAGAAATAAAGACAATAAATATAAGGTATGGACATATCAGTAGTAATCCCTTTATATAATGAAGCCGAGTCGTTGCCCGAACTGCATGCATGGATAAAACGGGTGATGGACGCCAACCGCTTCTCGTACGAAATCATCTTCGTCAATGACGGAAGCACCGACCGCTCGTGGGACATCATCGAGGAACTGGGCAAAAGCAATCCGGAGGTGAAAGGCATCAAGTTCCGCCGTAATTACGGGAAATCGCCCGCCCTGTACTGTGGGTTCGAGCGGGCAGAAGGCGATGTGGTCATTACCATGGATGCCGACCTGCAAGACAGTCCCGACGAAATTCCGGAACTGTATCGGATGATTACGGAGGACGGGTATGACCTGGTTTCGGGCTGGAAACAGAAACGCTATGACCCGCTCTCGAAAACCATACCCACCAAGCTTTTCAATGCAACGGCACGGGCGGTGTCGGGCATACACAACCTGCACGATTTCAACTGCGGGCTGAAGGCATACCGGCGCGAAGTGGTGAAGAACATCGAAGTGTATGGCGAAATGCACCGGTATATCCCGTATCTGGCAAAAAATGCCGGATTCAAGAAAATAGGCGAAAAGGTGGTGCATCATCAGGCACGCAAGTACGGAAAGACCAAATTCGGGCTGAACCGCTTCGTAAACGGTTACCTCGACCTGCTTACGTTATGGTTTCTTTCCACTTTCGGGGTGAAGCCGATGCACATCTTCGGCTTTCTGGGTTCTATTATGTTTTTGTTGGGATTCATATCGGTGGCTGTTATCGGATTCAACAAACTGCACGACATGTATTGCGGAAATCCGTACCGGCTGGTGACCGAAAGCCCGTACTTCTACCTGGCGCTGACCACGATGGTTATCGGCACACAATTGTTCCTTGCCGGATTCATCGGCGAACTGATAGCCCGCAACGCTCCCGAACGAAACAAGTATCAAATCGAAAAAGAACTGTAACGATGAAAAGACTACCGGTCATATTCTGCATATTGGCGTTAGCAGGACTGTTGGTTCCAAGCTGTGAAGTGGAAAACTGCCCGCCCAACGCCTTGTCGTACCTGCATTTTTCGCTGGTAGACCAAAACGGACGGACGCTCAGCACATCGGACACCATCACCATCGTGGGGCAGACCACTTCTTCTGATACGCTTGTATCCGACACGCTTATTAATCAGGAAGCGGGGGCAAGCAGCTTCAGCCTTCCTTTGAGCTACGATGCCTACACCCGTTTTGTGTTTATCTATCACGCGCTGGACTTCGGCTACGTGGCGAGCGACACCATCCGGATTGACCACCGGAACATCCCGTATTTCACCAACCTGGATTGCGGAAGCATGATGTTCTACGAAATCACCGGCACGGCGCACACCCACCACAGGCTCGACTCTATCACCATCACTAACCCGAATATCGACAACAATGAGAAAGAAAATATCCGCATCTATTTCACTGTTTCTGGTGTTGAGCAGTAGCCTTCTCTTTCTGTTCCCCGCCCCGGCATGGGCACAAAAGAAAGACAAGGAGCAGCTAAAGGCCGACTACAAGGCTTCCCCGTTCTATCAGGGAAGCTCTATCGGCGTGGAAATAGCCGGCATAGGCGGCTACCTGCTGGGAGGAGACATCATGAGCAGCGAAATTTTATTGCAAAGCAACCTGAAGAACCGTTTTTTGCCTACCCTCGAAATAGGCTACGGGAAAACCGATGCCGTCAACGATGCCACCGACATGCACTACAAGACATCGGCGCCTTATTTCCGGATAGGCATGGACTATAACGTGTTCTACCTGAAGCCTTACCTGCCCGGTTATCTGTATGTGGGCCTGCGTTACGGCATGAGTTCGTTCACCTACGACGTGAGCGGACCAGACATGACTGACCCCAATTATGGAGGGACTACGGTGCCTTTTTCGTATTCGGGCATGAAAAGCAAGGCAAGCTGGCTGGAAGGTGTGGTAGGCATCAAGGTAAGGATTTACAAAGGTTTCCACATGGGATGGGCGGTGCGCTACAAGATGCGCATGAGCATCGACAATCACGAGAACTCGGTCCCCTGGTACGTGCCCGGCTTTGGCAAGAACGCCAGCAGCAGCTTCAACCTGACGTATAACTTGATTTATAATCTTCCGTTTTAATATGACAGATGATTTCACCACAGAGGACACAGAGTCTCACAGAGTATTAATTTATTTCCTCTGTGCGCCTCTGTGTCCTCTGTGGTGAAACCGTATATAAACCAACTAATAACGAACTGACACAAATGGGTATATTCGCAATTCTTTTGCTTGCCGTGAGCCTCGCCATCGATTGCTTCACGGTGTCCGTCACCAGCGGCATCATATTACGGCGCATCCGGTGGAATACGTTTCTGACGATGGCGTTCTTTTTCGGCTTCTTCCAGGCTTTGATGCCTTTGCTGGGCTGGCTTGGGGCAAGCCATTTCAGCCACCTCATCGAGGCTTACGACCATTGGGTAGCCTTCGGGCTGCTCGCTTTTTTAGGCATCCGCATGATACGCGAGCATTTCAAGGACAGCGAAGAACACAGCTTCGACCCTACCCGCCTGAAGGTCATCATCACCCTTGCCATCGCTACCAGCATCGATGCACTGGCGGTGGGCATCTCGTTTGCCTTCACCGGATTCAGGGAGCTACAGAGCCTGCTTCTTCCGCTCGTTGCCATCGGGCTTGCCTCGTTCATCCTCTCGCTGGCAGGAAGCCTTATCGGCATCTTTTTCGGGAAACGCTTCAACTTGCGGATGGAATTGTTCGGCGGGCTGGTATTGATAGGTATCGGCGTAAAGATACTTTGCGAACACTTGCTCGGTTAGAAAATGGAGAATGATAATGTATACAAAATTAAACGATATAAGGAAACGCAGATTTTCGCAGATTCGCGCAGATTTAACCAAGATTAAAAATAATCTGCGAAATCTGCGTAAATCTGCGTTTTAAGCTGACACATTCATAAACTAATCACAACGATATGAAGAAAAAAAACGGACTGAAATGGCAAATCCCTTTCCTGCTGCTGCTCGTCGTGGGCACCGTATGGATATTGCGCAAGCAGGCACCTTACCAGACCGACCAGGGGCTGGTGTTCGGCACGATGTATAAAATCACCTACCAGTCGAAAGAGAACCTGAAAGCCGAGATAGAAGCCGAGCTGCAACGGGTAGACCGTTCGCTTTCGCCTTTCAACAAGGCATCGGTCATTACGCGCATCAACGACAATACGGATATGCAGACCGACTCCCTGTTCGACTACGTGTACCGCCTTGCCCGGCAGGTATCGGAAGAGACACACGGCGCGTTCGACATTACCGTTGCTCCGCTGGTGAATGCCTGGGGATTCGGGTTCAAGAATGCGTCGCAAGTAGATTCGGCTACCATCGACAGCTTGCGCCAATTCGTCGGATACGATAAGGTGAAGCTGGAAAACGGAAGGATTGTCAAGAGCGACCCGCGCACGATGCTGGACTGCAGTGCCATTGCCAAAGGCTTCGGTGTAGACTGTGTGGCACGCCTGCTGGACCGGAAAGGGATACGCAACTATATGGTAGACATCGGGGGAGAACTGGTGATGAAAGGCGAAAACGCGCAGATGAAACCCTGGCGCATCGGCATCAACAAGCCCATAGACGATTCGCTGGCAGTGAACCAGGAGCTGCAGACCGTATTGCAGGTGAGCGGCGTAGGGCTTGCCACTTCGGGCAACTACCGCAACTTCTATTACAAGGACGGCAAGAAATACGCCCATACCATTGACCCGCGTACAGGCTACCCGATACAGCACAACATCCTCTCGGCTACGGTCATCGCCGACAACTGTGCCAAGGCAGATGCTTACGCCACCGCCTTCATGGTATTGGGACTGGATTCTGCCAAAGCCGTCTGCCATGCCCATCCCGAGCTGGACGCATACTTTATCTATAGCAAGGACGACGGAAAGACGGACATCTACTACACCGAAGGGATGGAGAAGTACATAGCAAGATAGGTTATAATTAATAATTAACAATTAATAATTAATAGCTGACAGTTTACATTACACCGGGAACGGTACATAAGGCTTTGTCTGACACGAAAAGATAAATTGAAACTAAAAATAATAGCACAAAGATGAAAGAAACAGATGAAAAACCGACGGGACTGCCCGAAAACGCGTTCCGTCCACTGAAACCGGGCGAACAATACCACCCCCTGATGTCGCCCGACAAGAATTATCCCGAAGTAAATGCCTGGTCGGTGACGTGGGGCATTGCCATGGCAATACTCTTCTCGGCAGCAGCGGCATACTTGGGGTTGAAAGTGGGACAGGTATTCGAAGCCGCCATCCCCATCGCCATCATTGCCGTGGGAGTGTCTGGAGCCGCCAAGCGTAAAAGCGCACTGGGCGAAAACGTCATTATCCAGTCCATCGGAGCATGTTCGGGCGTTATCGTAGCCGGAGCCATCTTCACCCTTCCGGCACTTTACATCCTTCAGGACAAGTATCCGGAAATGACGGTCGACTTCTTCCAGATGTTCATCAGCTCTTTGCTGGGAGGTATCCTTGGTATCCTGTTTCTCATTCCTTTCCGCAAGTATTTCGTAAGCGAGAAGCACGGCGAATATCCTTTTCCCGAAGCCACCGCCAGCACGCAGGTGCTGATTTCGGGCGAAAAGGGAGGAAGCCAGGCGAAACCGTTGCTCTTTGCCGGACTCATCGGCGGTCTGTACGACTTTATCGTAGCTACCTTCGGATGGTGGAACGAGAACTTCACTACCCGCGTGTGTGGTTGGGGCGAAACGATTGCCGACAAGGCGAAGCTGGTGCTTAAAATCAATACCGGAGCAGCGGTCTTGGGGCTGGGGTATATCGTAGGGTTGAAATATGCCGCCATTATCTGCGCCGGCTCGCTTGCCGTATGGATTATCATCGTGCCGGGCATCGCAATGCTGTGGGGCGACCAGGTATTGAACGCCTGGAATCCGGCTATCACGCAGACCGTAGGCTCGATGTCGCCCGAAACCATCTTCGCCGAATATGCCAAGAGTATCGGCATCGGAGGCATCGCCATGGCGGGCATTATCGGCATCGTGCGCTCGTGGAGCATCATCAAGAGTGCCGTAGGGCTTGCCGCCAAAGAGATGAAAGGCAAGAAGGCAGACGCCGGCGTGGTGCGCACACAGAAAGACTTGTCGATGAAAATCATCGCCATCGGGTCGATTGTCACCATTATCCTTGTGGCGCTGTTCTTCTATTTCGATGTGATGCAAGGCAATTTGCTGCACACCGTTGTAGCGATAATCCTTGTGGCAGGCATCTCGTTCCTGTTCACCACGGTAGCCGCCAATGCCATTGCCATCGTGGGTACCAATCCCGTATCGGGCATGACACTGATGACGCTGATTCTGGCATCGGTGGTGATGGTTGCCGTAGGGCTGAAAGGTGCTACGGGCATGGTTGCGGCATTGGTTATGGGAGGCGTGGTATGTACCGCCCTCTCGATGGCAGGCGGCTTCATTACCGACCTGAAAATCGGCTATTGGCTGGGAAGCACGCCCGCCAAGCAACAGACGTGGAAATTCCTGGGCACACTGGTATCGGCTGCTACCGTAGGCGGCGTTATCATGATACTGAACAAGACCTACGGCTTCTCTTCGGGCGCACTTGCCGCACCGCAAGCCAATGCCATGGCTGCCGTCATCGACCCGCTGATGAACGGTGTGTCGGCTCCGTGGCTGCTTTATGGCATCGGTGCCGCACTGGCATTGGTGCTGACTTATTTCAAAGTCCCGGCACTTGCCTTTGCCTTAGGTATGTTTATCCCCTTGGAACTGAACCTGCCGCTTATTGTAGGCGGTGCCATCAACTGGTACGTCACCACCCGTAGCAAGGACGAAGCGGTCAATGCGGCACGTGGAGAAAAGGGCACTTTGCTGGCTTCGGGCTTCATTGCCGGCGGTGCACTGATGGGTGTGATAAGTGCCGCGATGCGTTTCGGAGGCATTAATCTAGTGAACAAAGCGTGGCTGGAAAACCCGATGAGCCAAGTGGTATCGCTCATTGCATACGCACTCCTTATTATATATTTAGTAAAAGCAAGTATGAAAATAAATAAAGTTGACTAGTTGACGAGGTACGAGGTGACTAGGTTTTGAATAGTTTTACTTATGCTATCTAAGGCCTAGTACCTCATCCTTGGTCACCTGGTACCTAACAAAAAATAAAACACCATGAAAAAGTTAGCATTAATGAGTTTACTCTTTGTTTCTACGCTGCTCGCGGCGCAGGAACCTGTCAAAATCAAGTTATGGCAAAACGGCGCGCCCAATGACAACGGCATGACCAGCCAAGTGGAAAAAGGTCCGCTCTATGTAGCAGAACCGACCATCGAAGTCTATCCCGCTAAAGAAAGCAACGGACTTGCCATCGTGATGTGCCCGGGAGGTGGATACAGCCATCTCGCCATGAACCACGAAGGGCATGATATGGCAAACTGGTTCAACAGCCAAGGCATTACATACGCCGTACTGACCTACCGTATGCCTAACGGAAACAATGAAGTCCCCCTGAGCGATGCCCAACAGGCACTCCGCATCATGCGCCAGCATGCAAAAGAATGGAACATCCAAAAGCTGGGCATCATGGGCGCTTCGGCAGGCGGACATCTGGCAAGCACCGCCGCAACCCATTTTACAGACGCAGAGACACGTCCCGACTTCCAGATTCTGTTCTATCCGGTCATTACGATGGATCCTGCTTACACCCACATGGGTTCGCACGACAACCTGTTAGGAAAGAATCCTTCAAAAGAACTCGAACAAAAGTATTCGAACGAACTGCAAGTCACACCCGAAACTCCCCAGGCATTCATCATGCACAGCAGCGATGACGGTGCCGTACCCGTAGCCAACAGCGTGAACTATTATACGGCACTGGTGAAAAACGGTGTCTCGGCAAGCCTGCACACCTATCCCGTCGGCGGACACGGCTGGGGATTCCGCGACAGCTTCCCTTACAAACGCCAATGGACCGGTGAGCTGGAGAAATGGTTGAGAGAAATAAATAAATGACAATCAGGAGTTAAAAGGGAGTTATAGGTAGTTATCGCCCGCCAGTGCGGGCTGGGAGTTAGAAGCTGTTTTGAATTTATCGTGCGATGATTTGGGATGAGTTTTTGAGGCATTTTCGCTTCTGTGATGAGGAAGATAGCGGGCTATCTGACGAAGAACAGGAGCGAAAAGGACCAAAAAATCGCCCAAAGCACACACGAAAAAGGATACATCAAGCCAAGAAAAACTTTTTGGAGAAATTCAAAACAGCTTCTTAGATGCCAATACCTTTTGCACCGCTTTCAGAAGCAAAACTATTGGTCTTTAACTCCTGTGAAACATAACTACGTTTATGCTTTGCGCAGTACAGATTTGTGCATTTCTACATCGCCAGTCCCCGCATTTGCTGACATCTTCGAAAAGATTGAACGGCTCTTTCTTGCCTCGCATACTCGACAACCTCTAAGAGGTTGTCCGTGCAGGCGATGTGTAAGCATTCTAAGAAATACACATTGCATGCCCTATAGTTTGATTGTAATTTTGCCCCACATAACAATCAAACCGAATAGCAATGAACAGAACTGGATTTGAAGAATTAGAAATGCAGGTGCAACAAAGCGGCCTGTCATTGAAGTCGTACCTACGACAGATAGGAGTGAGTTATTCCACCTATCACTATTGGCAAAAGAAATACTCTGCCGAGAAAGACAGTATCAAACAAGAGCTGGCTCCGATCAATATCAAACGGCCAACAGCAGAATTGTCCTTGGATGAACAGGCTCCTTACGGCGTGTCCTTGTTGTTTCCCAACGGGCTCCGTGCCCACTTTGGAAGCGGCTCAGAGAAGCTGTTGATGGAAGTGTTGAACCAAAGTCTGCAGGAGGGCCATGTTTAACTTGAACGACACGATGCGCTACTTCCTGTGTCCCGGCAGGACGGACATGCGCAAGGGCATCAGTTCGCTGTGCGGGGTGGTGCATGAAAAGATGAAAAGTGAGGTGAAGAACGGCGATGTCTTCATCTTCATCGGCTCCAACCGCAGGCTTATGAAGCTGCTTCATGCGGAAGACGGCGGCATGGTGATGTACGTCAAACGGCTGGAGGCCGGACGCTTCAAACTGCCGGAATACGACCCGGAATCAGACAGTTATCCCATGGAATGGCGTGACCTGGTAATGATGGTCGAGGGCATTCAGGAAAGCCCGGGGCAGAGGCTCCGGCGGCTCAGGGCAGAGCGTAAGGAGTACCATGTATGACATGTCTTTTATTGAAAAAAGTGCTGGTATTATTGTATAATCCATTAATAATTAGTATCTTTACATCAGTAAAAAAGAGACAGGCAATGGATGAAAAAGCTATATTACTCAAGACGATAGAAGGGCTGAATGCCTCTATTGCTTCATTGTCTGCCACTAATAAAAAACAGGCTGAGCAGAATGAAAAACTGCAGGCGCGCATCAAGGAGCTGACGGCTCAGGTCGCATGGCTGAACCGTCAGCTCTTTGGGCGTAAATCGGAGAAGCTTCGCGCATATGACCCTAATATCCCCGATCTTTTTGCAGACGAGTTTGCCGGACTCCAACATCAGGCGGAAGAAAAGCGCGACGAAGCCGTTGGGAAGATTGAAAAGGAATCGGCGGAAGTACGGAAGCAGAATCGTCAGAACCGAAAAATGATAGAGGACTTACCCGTACTGGAGACCGAGACAATAGAACCGACAGGTGTTGACCTGTCTTTATACCGTAGAATAGGCGAAGAGATAACAAAAGTCGTCAAACACAAGCCGGGCATGCTTTACGTCAAGGAAATCATCCGTCCCAAATATGCACTCAAGGACAGCACCATGCTTCCTCCGGCTGGACAGAAAGGAGTGGAGATTGCCCCCATGCCGCTGATGCCTGTTGACAAGTGCATCGCTGATACCAGCCTGCTTGCCGAGATACTGCTTCAGAAGTATGAATACCACGTCCCGTTCTACCGTCAGATACGGCAATACAGGCATCTCGGGCTGAAAGGCCTTACGGAAAGCACGCTGGACGGATGGTTCAAGAAGACGGTAGAACTGCTGAAGCCCCTGTATGAGTCGCTTAAGAAAGAGGTCTTCTCTTGCGACTATGTGCAGGCGGACGAGACCACCATCCCGGTCATCAACAGAGGAAAGCACAAGGCGGAAAAGGAATACCTCTGGATGGTCAGGTCTGTCATGGAAAAACTGGTCATCTTCCATTATGACATGGGATCCCGGGCCGGATCAGTCATCGAATCACTGGCAAGCCAATACCGCTTCAAAGGATACCTTCAATGCGACGGTTTTGCAGGCTATGAGACAGCCTTCAAGACCAACCCCGACGTGCGGCTGGTCAATTGCATGGCGCATATCCGCCGTGATTTTGAGCATGCCTTGGGTGAAAACAAAAAGGAAGCCGAATATGGGCTGGCCCAGATACAGTACATGTACAGGATTGAGCACTGCTGCGATAAGGCGGGCTTGTCGTTCGACGGACGCAAAGCGAAACGCCGGGAACTGACACGCCCAATCATGGAGGCCATGAAGACGTGGATGGAAACGGAAGGCATCAAATACAGTCCCCAATCGCTAATCGGCAAAGCTGTCTCGTATGCCTATACCCGATGGGACAACATGATGAGATGCCTGGAGGACGGACGCCTGCTTTTGGACAACAACCTGGCGGAAAATGCCATCCGGCCAATTGCTTTGGGGCGCAAGAACTATCTCTTCTGCGGTAATCACGAGGCTGCCGTTAACATGTCTGTAATCTGTTCCCTGCTGGCCACCTGCAAGGCACACGATGTGAACCCAAGGGATTACCTGAAGGATATCATTGCCCAAATGCCGTATCATAAGAAGTCCGCTGATGAGGAACTGCTTAACCTTCTTCCGCACAAATGGAAACTGCAACATCCGGAGAGCCTGTTGACCAAACAAACTGTAGAATCCGCCAACTAACCACAACGTCAACATACAGGTTCAACAAAACTATAGCGACTGTCACTATGAATCCAATAGTAACAGTCGCTATCATTATATAGATATTTAATGACTGTAGTTTATCGAATGCTTACGGCGATGTGGAAATGCACAATTCTAAAACACGCAAAGTATAACTCCTGATTCGCATAAATAAGTAAAAAAACGACAGAGCCATACAGAAATTTCACTTCAAAATATTCTGTATGGCTCTTGCATCAATTACGGAAAACAATATCATTCAATTTTACACCAAATGACTTTCTTTCCTTGCGGTTTATAAATTACATACTCTCCTGTTGACACAGGATATTCCAATTTTAATGTGTGATTGGCACTTACCGAAACACCAGACGGACGGACACTACGTTGAACTAAATCTTCATAAGTAAAAACATAACGCATTTTCCCTTTTACTTTCATCTGCACCAACTTCAAAAGAATACACTCCCGATTAGACATATCATCATAGGTTTCTAAGATTAACTTACCGCCTATTGAATCCTGTTTTAAGACAACAGGCTTTCCTTCTACATCCAACATCAAGAATGAATCCCGTTCGTCAACATCCATCATATTAACTTTTTGTCGATTAACAAAAAATTCATCCTGCCTGACAATAATATCATCCAATGGAGCATAAGCTTCATTCTTTTCTTTGCGGATTTCTGTAATATCACCACTATAACATTTTAATATCTCGTCATTCTCCTGTTGGAACAAGACATAACCTTCTGTCTGCTTCGTCCCATAATTCTGTTCTATCAGCACTCCCCTTACTACTTTTCCAGGTTTGGCATAAAGAATTTCAATATAAGGAACTTGCTCAATCAAACGTTGCGTTTTATTCAATTTTACTTTTTTTTGAGTCACAATTTTATCCGAACTGATGACTTCTACCATTCCGTCATCTTTTAATAACCGGATAAATTTACCAGGAACCTGTTCAATAATCTGCCCGGAAAGAATTTCATCCGAATGCAATTCTATTTTATCAACAGTACCGCTCAACTCTGTTTTTCCACGCACTGGACGCTTAATTGAACGAATGTCTTTCCAACTTAAATAATAAGTATTAGGAGCAAAATCAAGATATTTGACTATAGCCCCTTTCTCCACAATACGGACTTTACGTGGCGTTACATTCCAAACAGTTCCATTGGCTCCTATCTTCCGAGGATGTTCCATGGCTACCGAATCTTTGTTTGCATCCGTCTTTTCCAATACTATATCACTTAAGGTCAAGTATTTTTTCCCTTGAAGCGTTTCTACGGCATTAGGATTATCCTTCACCCATTCTTTCCATTGCTCTGAGAGCTTATCCACTTCTGTTTCATGCCTAACAATGGAAACAACTTTATCCGAAGGCACGTAAATAGTCGCTTTTTGTGCCACAAAGACAATATCCTTACCCGGACGTTGAACGGACATATATCCTTCAAGCACCGAACCATCCTGTAAGACAACCGTCTCAACAGGATATGCATGAAGCAAAGTGACACAACAAATTAAAATAAAGCTCAAATAAATTCTATTTGTTTTCATATCGTTCTGTCTTTTAATACTCTGTAAAGAAAGGTAACAACTGAATCCGTTTACTTGTCTTCTTCGAAGTTAAAGAAGTAGAAACAGTGATAGCCCTATACTCTTTTTTAAGCACTTTTGTAAAAGTTGCATATATTGTCTGGCTTTGTCCGGGACTCAGCTTCAGTTCCTTAGAAACCGGCGCTAAACGACTGCCCGAAATATTGACACTAAATGTTTTTACTTCAGAGGTGTTATTAGTAAATGTAACCTTAACCGAAGCATTGTCTTTCACATTTGCTTTTGCAACAGAAGGGGAAATAGAAATGTCCACCTGACCTCCAGAAGCAGAAACTGTCGATGAGGCATTCCCCATAGCATCATTCCATACAATCAAATCTTCTCCTTCCAATTGCAAGGTATAACTGCCTTTAGCACGCATAAAAGAAAAAACACGACTTGAAGAAGAATCTCCCGGACGGACACATTTCTGTGTTTCTTTCCCTATACAAGACAATTCAAGAGACGTTTTTCTCCATTCATCAGGAACTGTTACTATATAATCAACAGATTCCATATCCGAACCCGATGCAGCCAATGTTCCTTTTGAAGCCCGACAACTAAAGGCTGAACGTATCAACTTCAAAACACCAAACTTCTTGTTCTTTGAAGCAATAGCATATCCTTTACTAAAAGGCATCGCTTCGTCAAACTGGCAAGGCAAAATAATAGCCGCCCCCGATTTATAGCCATACAACCCTTCTTTTACAAAAGTAGAAGGACCATCATACGTTATATCCGGCATAGCGTCAAACACATCGAAATCATCTTCTGACCCTAAAGCATGTTTCTTGTCAAAAGACAAAGCAACATTATTGTCTGTCCGTATTACCTTGCCGGAAGTATTTATAAAACAATATTTTCCTTCCTTGGTTACAACCAATGCCTCTCCATTTTTAAAAGAAGTCCCCATCGTGATATCTTCCAAATCTGCTTGTAAAGGCATGGTTTTCCCGTCCTTATCAATATACGATATTTTTTCTTTACCGGTCTTTATTAAATCGACTCCGATTCCGAGAATACCTTTTCCTTTACCAACAGCAGCCCAACCTTCTGAAAAAGGATAAGCCGAAGAATAACTACAATTAACAACCAATTTACCACTGGTATCCATATATCCATATCTTTTCCGCTTATTATATACTGGCAATCTGCCTTCTGAAAAGAACGGATAAGCTTTTACATAATATTCTCCCATAATCGAAGTTACACTTCCGTCCCGATACAAGATATTTGTCAGTTGATAATCTCCATCCTCTGTCCGATTCAAGACCAAGGCACAACCTTCGCTCATAGCAGTAATCGAATCGGCTGATACAGATACAACAACTTCTCCTTCAGCATTGACAACCCCGACCTTATTGCCTGAACTTACCTTATACACGCCTTCCGCATAACGGACTACAGAGTCATAATAAGGCTTTATTATCCATTTGGCAGTCTGCGACTTAGCTTGCAAAGCAAAACACAAGCCACATACCAGCCATAACCAACCACTCAATTTACGAATCATAATCCGACCTCCTCGTTATACATTTCCTGCAAATATTTGGCTTGGCATGCACGACCATAAGTAGCACCTGCAGCTCTTCTTCCCCATAAAACACCAACTAATTCTCCTGTTTTCGGATTAAATATTGGCGAACCGCTGGCTCCTCCTTGTGATTCTCCCTGAAAATCAAACGAATATTTACCAGGGATTCTGCTACACATTGTTTCCCGAATTACCGGCTCCAATGAATGAGTCTGACTATCCAAATTCCAAGCATTTCCTCTTGGATAACCAATCCACACCAATTTATCCTTCAACGGTATCAGCTTTTCAGATTTCACTTTACTCAAATCAAATACAAATTTAATATCCTCCGGAGTCTTTTTCGTATTCAATTGCAACAAAGCTATATCTTTGTCTTGTGTATCCGAAGCTATTAATACATCACATCTTTCATATTCATCTATATGAGTGTAGTTTCTACCCGGATATCCTACAGAAATATAATTCATTTTACCTGAAAAACTAGTTTTACAATTCTTAAGCTGACGAATTAACGTATTTATAGTCAATATATTATAACGACCATTCTTTACAGCTTGCATTTTTATCATCTTCCAAAATAGATTTCCCGATTCATCATATTTATTTATGAGTGCATTCGCCACCTCATCATTATAAGGAATCTCTACGGGAATCTCCATTTCCAAGAATTCAGCCATAGCAGTACGAGCATTTTTCTCCTCATCACTACCTTCGTCTTCCACCCACGGTGTAGCTACATGACGATTAGTTGCCATACGCCCTTCACGATCTACAAAAAAAGCCGTAGCGCTATAAGTATATATTTCCCATGGAAATTCTCCACTTTTAACATCCGGACGCCCCGCTGATGCCATCACACTAAGCCATATATCATCCTGAATAGGAGAATCTTCAAATTTGATATTTAATGAATACTGTGCATCTACATAAACAACCGCCTTACGCACCTCATTAATGTCAATGTCTTTATGAATAAACAACATTACCAAATATATAATCCCAGCCAAAGCTGCTGCAGACCCTACACCAATTGCTATTTTCTTCCAAATATCAATCGGATTCGGCATAAACGGTTTCAACTGTTCTGTCACATCAAGATCCCCACAAATAACAACATCTCCTCTTCGTACACGTACTTCCTTGCCCGGCTGTATCTTTACTCCGTTCACTTTTGTTCCGTTTACTGAAGAAGAATCCTTAATGAAGGCTTTGTTATCTTTAGTAATCACAAGCGAAGCATGAAAACGGCTCACAAACTGACTATCGATAACAAGATCGTTGTGAAAACTTTTACCGATATTAACCACCCTTTTATATTTGCTGACATCATCGCAAGGAGGAACTTTATGCCAATTTAATTCTTCATCAGCAAAGCGAATTAAATCACCTTTTTTTACAGGGACTTCCACATCCGGAGTAATTCGTTTGTTATTGACAAATGTACCGTTTGTACTGCTTTTGTCTACCAACAACATTTCTCCGCTATCCAACAAAATCAATTCGGCATGCAAAGTACTTACTCTTTCACTATTCAACACAATATTATTGGTAGCTGACCTACCTATTTTTAATAGTCTCATATCGCTTATTTTTTATAGTTACATAATAATCGGATTCTTCTCTGGTGTTTTTTCTTTAGCTACAGTGTCTGGTTTCTCCTTCGCTGCAGGCTTTTTCTTGGGTTTAGGCAAAAGGTCAGCGCCGCTTGGCTCATCCAAACTTTTAGGTATCGCCAACGTTCCTTCCCCACGTTCTCCTTCTTTCGGACTTTCTTGCCGAACCGAATCATTTACAGCCTCCTTATGAACTGGATTTACAGGCAATTGAGGTATATCGGGCTCTTTTTCTTTAAAAAAGAACACAATCGCAACGACAATGGCAACTGCCAAAACAGCTCCCAATGCGATATACCGATAAATTCGCATCGTATTAGGAACCAATGACCAATCTAATTGCCTTACATGCGCAAAAGACACGACATCTTTACGTGTCACAGGATAAGGGATATTCGGAGTCAACTTAATTCCATTTACAAAGGTGCCGTTTTGTCCCATATCGATAAGTTCCATTTTACCCGTTGCATGGATTTTCAAAATCGCATGCCGACGGCTGATTACATTTTCCGGCAAAACTATGTTGCAATCTTCGCCTCTTCCTATTGATATTACTTTCATATCATTCCATTTTACGGTTATTCTGATTTCCTTATTTTGTCTTTATATTCATCTATTTTTTTTATAATTGCAATATAATGCCCTTGAGATTTATCCGTGTCTTTTTGAGCTATCGAATTACTCAGCCAACTGACAACACCTGTTACCTTTTCGTTTTCAGTTATTCCATATTCTTTCAGACTCGGAGCCAAAACTTCAAATTCTTCCTTTGTTTGTGACAATTTCTTATTCTTCTCAGTTCCTTCTTTCATTTTTTTCAACTCCTCAAGCTGAGCGATAATCTTATCCAACTGGTCTATTATTTCCATTTTATGCTTAGACTCATCTACATATTTTTCCAACTCCTCAAAATTCTTTTCTTCTACTTTCTTATTAATAATATCCAGCTTTTCACGAAAATCCGCTTCCATCTTGCCTAAAGCATCTTTCATCCTCCTATCAAGCACAGAATCCATATATTCTTGATCCACCTTACTCTCATCTACCACCGTTTTTTCTTGTGGAACTTGAATCAATTGAATAACATTTCCTGCCAAACTGATACAGCACAAAGCCGATAATCCTATCAGAATATTTCTCGTTTTCGTACTCATTTTTTCTTTTTTTATTGAATTAGATGTTGTTTCTATTAAAGTTACAGTCAAATTATCATGGGTACCTCCTGACGCAAATCCCTGCTCATCCACCTTTATAACCAAACTTTCTACAGCACCTGCAGGAGATTTCGTTTGAGAAGCAATCTGAACAATCATCTTCTCTGGAAATACTCCCCATATACCATCCGTACACAACATAAAACGGTCTCCCTTTTCATAAGCCAGTTCTGCCACTTCCGCCTCTACTTCCGGCTGAATGCCTAATGCTCGAGTAATGACATTTGACTGAGAAGACAAACGAGCTTGTTCTTCGGTCAACGTTTTATTCTTGACCATTTCAAAAACCAACGAATGGTCAAAAGAACGGAAAACCTTTCTTCCTCCCCGAAATAAATAACATCGGCTGTCACCTACATGAGCCACCACAGCCGAATATTCATTTATCAACAAAAGCACAGCCGTAGTACCCATTCCCTTGAGATGCGGATTTTCTTTTACTTTAATATAAAGTAATCGGTTGGCTTGTTGTACAGCTTGTTGTACAGCCTCTATCCGTGAGACAGAAGGGTCGCATACCTGAATTGACTGAATAATAGCTTCCACCGCTAAAGAAGAAGCCAGTTTTCCACCTGGTCCTCCTCCCATCCCGTCACATACAACGATCAATAGTCCCAATGCTGTATCAACATAACCACATGAATCCTGATTCTCTTTTCGTCCGCCCTGCCGAGAATCTATAAAACCGACAAAAGGCATTGATGTATTTATCTGAATCATAATAATAGCATAAGAATTAGTATTAAAATTACTCCGGCAATACCACCTATACAAATAGGAAGAAGCCAGTTGTTTTTCTTTTCCTTAACCATAAAAGATTGCTGAATTGCCTTCTTAAAATCCAAAGCTGACTGAAAACGATTCTGAGGATACTTATCTGTAGCACGCAACAAAACATCCATTAAGGCTTTAGGTATTTCCGGAGACTCAGGCAACAACTTTGTCCGTTGCAATTCCAAAGTCTCTTCCATTGTCGGAGCATCGAAAGGATTCGTACCTGTCAACAATTCATATAACGTTACCCCCAACTCATAAAAATCAGCGGTTTTGTCTACATGAAACATTTTTTGCCCTGCTTCCAATACTTGCTCCGGAGCGGCATACTTGGGCGTACCGACCAAACCTGCCGAAGTAATATCCATATCATCTCCCGCAAAAGCAATACCTAAATCCATCAAACGCACATTGCTTCCATTCTCCAACATAATATTAGAAGGCTTTATATCCATATGAATCACATTTCTGGAATGGATAAAATCCAACGCGTCTAATACTCGATAAATAAACTCACAAATTTTCTGTACACGAATTTCTTTGGAACAAGAATTCAAACTGACCTTTACATATTGTTCTAAAGTAACCCCATGCACTAAACGGCTTACAATAAATATAGGACCCCTATTCGGCTGTTCTTCACAATATCCAATCATTTCAACCAAATTGGGATGACGGAATTCCAAAGAAGCCTCCAATTTTGCCCGTTTCCGAATACTCGGAATATTGGCATATTTATCGTGTACACGCTTTATAGCAACCTTCTGACCGGTTAAAAACGACTGGCCCAAATAAACTGTTCCCATTGCTCCTTCACCCAAAGGAGAGGCTCCTAAATCATAACCGAACCATTCGTCTCCGATTTTCAGGTCGACTTCATTCCCTCTATAAATAACATTTTTCGCATTCATCCGCAAACTCCTTTATAATCCGGACAATTCTTCGATACGCTTTGCACATTTATTGACAAACTCTTCATCTCCTGCCGACTCTGCATATTTCAATCCTTTTTCAAAATAACTTAACGCCAAAGATATGTCTCTACTGTCAGCTACTCCTATACGTGTTTCACCCGCATAATAATCACATCCCAATTCATACAGAGCCTTATAAGAAGTACTGTCCAATTGCACAGAAAGCAAGTTCAGCTTATGCGACTTTTGGTTATCAACCGAAATTTTACCTTTCAGATTTTCCCGCATTTTCAAATACAGACTTAACGAATCATGACTTTCTGCGTACAAACGTCCTTTCAGATAAGCAGCTTCAGCAGAACTGATATATTTCTTGGATATAACTTTATCCAACAAATCCAATCCTTTCAACGCTTCCGTTGGACTCTGTAAATAAGACAAAGCTTCTTGAGTTATTAATGCAGATGTTTTTATGGTACATCCAGACAAGCTATCTATCTCATAATAAGCTTTCGTATCGTCAATCACAACATCTTGTAATTCTGCTCTACGCTGTTGAATAGCCAATAAATCTTCTTCTGATTTACCGTCATCACCCGATATCATGACTCCAATACAACCGACAATAATCACAGCCATTACCGCAGCTACAATTACCATTTGTTTCTGATGCCCTTTAACAAACTCTTCGATTTTAATATGCGAGGTTGATTCTTTCTCCAAACTTTTCAACTGCTCTACAGCCACCCTAAATTCTGCCGCAGACTGGTATCGTTTACTTTGCTCTTTTTCTGTAGCCTTTCCAATAATTTTCCGTAAGGCTTTGTCTTCTATTAGCTGCAAAGGCATCTTCTTATGCTGCTGCATCTCCAAAATTTCATGAGTAGCCCCTTCGAAAGGCAAATTCCCCGTCACCAATTGAAAGAACATAATACCTATCGCATAAATGTCCGTTGTCTCATTCTGATGAGAAACATCCCCCAATACCAATTCCGGCGCAGCATAAGCGGCTTTTCCCATAAACATACCTGCTGTTGTAAGAAGTTGGTCCTGCGTATTCAACGTAGACATTTGCTTAGCAATGCCAAAATCAATGATTTTCACTTTCCTATCTGAAGTAATCATGATATTACTTGGATCAATATCCCGATGCACATACCCTTTGTCATGCAATGCCATAATACCAGATAACACATTTTTTATGATAAATACAGCAAATTCACGACGTTCATTCTGATACATACGATATAATTCTTCAGCAAAAGGTATCAAGCTTCCTTCATTATCCGTAACTTTTCCTTTCAGCAAATCATATAGCATCACTCCATGAAGCAACTCACTCACAACATGATAACGTTCGTGTACCTTCCCGGGAGCAATTTCTTCATCGATTTGAATAAACCCATACATCTCTACTAAATTCTCGTTATGAATCTGAATAGAAGCTTCTCTTCTGGCACGTTCTATTACATTTACCGGAAGGTCATCAAACAAAAATTTAATAGCTACAGGAATCCGTACGCCTGTCTTTTCGTCCACACGTATTCCTTTGAAAACTTGTCCCATACCGCCTACGCCCAACGGTTTTTCTTCCGTATCTATTTCATAATGAATTTTTGCCAAGCGTTCAGCAGCACCTTGTATTATCATTACAGACATAATCCTATTTTCTTTACATTACATAAACTGAGTTCCACCCGGTTCAGTCATATTACCTCCATCCAAGGGCACAGTGCCATCATTCTGCCTACGCTTATTGTGGTCATAAGGATTGAAATTCTGTCCGCCACGAAGCACTTGCTGCTTAAAACTCTCGTCATAATCATCCTCTTCTGCAACGTCTGTCGGGATAAAATCTTTTGAAACGGAAAGTCCTAACGATTCAGCATCCACTAAAATTAATAACAGCCTATAATTTAACCCTATTGTCAAAATATCATTATTAAAACATTCATGAGCACTGTAATCAAGCTCTTCTTCATTGACAAAAATGCCATTCTTCGAACCCTCGTCTTTAATTGAGGCCAAAACCTTATGAGTGGTTTTCATTTGCTTCACATTCAATACAGCATGCAGATCCGATACTGTATGTTCCCTTAAACAAATATCACATTTTTCTGAACGCCCAATAGTATTTCTCCCTACGTAAACAGGCCAAAATTCCCCTATACCCTGACGAGATATCGAATATAAAAAGCCCACAACAGGATCCGCTCTTCTACTACTGTTTACTACTGCTTCATCCACACCCGGAGCACGACGTTCCATTCCTGGAACAATTGTTCCTTGCTTATCATAATCTATATTCACATACGTAGACGAACGGGAATACATATTATGACGACTTTCACTTTTTTTCTCATTTGATGAAAAACCTTCTCCTAATCCCGGGATTACCGTTTTATCTTGTGACATAACCTAAAAATTTAATATTATTAACTACGTGAAGATACTGACTATATAAAGACTAAACAAATAACGTCGTTCGCAAATATTACCAAGCTGTCCAATATATGTACTATACGGTCAAAAAACGAAACTATCTATCCATTTTTAGCTAAAATACAGACAAATAATTCAATGCAAATCCACTATTTACTATCATCATTTCAAAAAACATTAGCCTAATTTAGATACATTTGCCCTGCATTTTCTCTTTTCTTCTTTGCTAATCAAAGAAAAAGCATTACCTTTGCAGCCGCTAATACGGGATATTAGCATAATTCAAATCATTAATCATTAAATAAAAACAAATTAAATGGCAACAAAAATCAGATTGCAAAGACACGGACGCAAAGGATACGCGTTCTATTCAATCGTTATTGCAGACTCAAGAGCACCACGTGATGGTAGATTTATTGAAAAAGTTGGTACATACAACCCCAATACCAATCCTGCCACAGTAGATTTGAATTTCGACCGTGCATTGTATTGGGTAAAAGTAGGTGCACAGCCTACAGACACCGTACGTAACATCCTGTCGCGCGAAGGCGTTTACATGATGAAACACTTGCAAGGCGGTGTTGCAAAAGGCGCATTCGATGAAGCTACAGCCGAAGCCCGTTTCAATGCTTGGAAAGAAAACAAACAAGCTGGCTTAGACGCACTGAGAAAGAAAGAAGAAGAAGCTAAAAAAGCTGCTGCTAAAGAACGTCTGGAAGCAGAAAAGAAAGTAAACGAAGAAATCGCTAAGAAAGTAGCTGAAAAGAAAGCTGCCGAAGCCGCTGCTAAGGCAGAAGCTGAAGCTGCAGCTGCTCCTGCAGAAGAAACTCCGGCTGAAACTGCCGCAGAAGCTCCTGCTGAAGCATAACATTCTTTTATTATTTATAAAAATACCCGACTTCATTTCAGAAGCCGGGTATTTTTATGTCTTACCGCTTGATGAAATAAACCACGGTGGGCAAATGGTCACTATAGCCGTTCAGCCAACGTCCGCCCGCTTGCGTACGGTTGGGATAACCGGCATATTTTCCTTCGGTCTGGAACAGATAGTCGCGTTTGAATATCTGATGGCTTTCGTACGTCAGCTTCCGGTGCCGGCGGTTCAGGAAATTGCCGGTAAAGACTATCTGGTCGAAAAGGTTCCATTTCCCCCGGTACTTCAATGTCCCGTCACCTCCTTCCAGCGTATTCCACCACGGATTATACAGTTCTTTCTTTTTCACATCCTTGGCATTACGTTTGGCTCCGAGCGATTCTGCCATGCTCTTGTCCATCGGGTCGTCGTTCATATCCCCCATAATGACAATCTTGATTTTCGAGTCCAGACGTTGCAAAGAGTCTTTCAAGGCACGCACCTGCACACCGGCACGCTCACGAGCCGGAGACTTGGCTCCACGCGAAGGCCAATGATTGACAATAAAAGCTACCCGTTCGCCTGCCAATTCTCCGTCCGCTATCAAGAAGCCACGTGTAGGCCTGTCGGACGGCTCCGCAAGCTGATAAGGCACCAACCTTGTAGATTTCACCTGATAAAGTTCCGGATTATAGAACATGGCACAATCGATGCCCCGTTCGTCCGGTCCTTCGTAATGGATAATCTGATACCCCCGTTCCTTCAACGCAGGCTGGGCTAACAAGTCTTCCAGCACACGGCGGTTTTCTACCTCTGCCATGCCTATCACCGCGGCTCCTTGGGGCACTTTATCCGTAGCCAACAGGCTCAATACAGTCGACATGTGCTCCAATTTCGACTGATATTTCTTATCATCCCATTTATTCCGTCCGTCCGGCAAATATTCATAATCGTTCTTCCCTTCATCGTGAACGGTATCAAACAGGTTTTCCAAGTTATAAAACGCCACTCCGTAGAGTTTCCCTTTCTTATTCTGTGCATTACCTGCTACAACCAGCAGGAACAGAAAGAGTGTCAATCCGATTCTTTTATACATATTCCTTCAATTTTATCACCAACTCCAGTCACTTATCACCGCTTCTGCTTCTACCTGATTCTCTACCGCATCATCCAGATTGCAGAAGAAATCAATGCCTGTCTTCCGTTCCAGCTCATCCACCGGAATCACATATTTTTGCAAATCTTCCGCTTTCGGATTACGAATCAATCCTTCCTGATGAGGTATCAAAAACGCAATGGCATGAAAATCATTTCCCTTTTCACTCAATACAGCCATAAAATAGGACGCAGGACATGCCAATCCGTGTATGGTAAAACCATTTTCATCGGTCGTAGGAGTTCCTCCCGAAACGTGTGTACCGTTAAAGTTCACCAATAATTCATTGAGGGTTCCTCCTTTTGCCACATATACCTTATCGTAGGTTCCTGATGCTGTAGAGCGTCCCCACGTCTGCACTTGTTCTTCCAATCCACGCCAAAAACCTCCGTTAAAGTCATTCAATTGTGGCGACATGTTGCTATAATAGAAGGTCTGCTCGTTGGCTTCTTTCGTATACACCCGGTCTTCCGAAGCGCATAAATGGCCTTTATCGAAACCGTCACTCTTATGGTCTGCTTCTTCCGTACGCATCTCTTCCGGCAACTCTTCGTCTACCGCCCATGCATCGGTACGTGATACTTCATCAGCCGAAGTCGTTTTATCGAAACTGAAAGCCACCCAATTGGCGTGCCGCTTAGCCGCATTCCACTCCAGTGCATAATTCAATACCCGATTACCGTTTACCTCAATGTCATGTGCCACATACACATTCGAATCGTTCAGGCAAGGCATTTCGTATTCCGTCACGTAATCATTACCGGCATTCGCATTCCAGTTTCCAGCCGGAGCATCTTCTTCCACATATTCAATCGTTACATTGTTTCCTTCGATGTCTATTACCCGGAACTTCAGATAGCGGTAACGGTCGGCACCCATACACCAAGCCCAATAAGCGGCATCTTCCTCGATGTCAACCGATTGTTGCCAACCGGCTTCTTGTACAGGTACTTCCGGCATGGCGTCCAGACGTCCGGCATCGCTTTTTGAAAACCAGTAGACATCCCCATGAAAAGTCTTGTCTTGAATGTAGAACGGATAGGTGAATCCTTCGGGCTGGCATACAGAGAACCCCTCAGAAGCGCTTTCGTACCCTTTCAATACCAATGTGAACGCTCCTTCTTGCGTGGTCTCATTCTCAATGGTTATCGTATCATTGTCGCTACACCCGACTACTATGAAGCCGAAAAGCAGCATGCATATTCTTAAAACAGATTTCATATATTCAGTAACCGGTTAATAATTAAAACGCAGATATCCGCAGATTCACGCAGATTATAATTCCAGTCTGCACGAATCCGCGAATATCTGCGTTTCTTTATATAATCATTTCATTTTATAACTTATTCAGCCTCATTCACCACGATATTCTTGAATTCCCACGTAGGAGCAGCCGTAGAATTGCTGATGTAAACAAAGGCAATCCGGATGGTTTGTCCTGCGTATGTACTCAAATCGTACGGACCTACCGGATAGAAATCCCACGTCTGCCCGTCAGACCATTGCGATTCATCGAATATCAAGTCTTCCCATGTGCAAGACTCTACATTGTCTACATAATCGGTAGAAATCTTAATCTTGAAATGGTCGGTCAATGCTTCACCATTCAGATAACGGTGCGCTTCCTCAAATGCCACCTGCGGAGCCATGGCTTCCGACAAATCTATCACCGGAGATACCAGCCAGCTTTCTGCCGGATAGTTCGTACTGTTGGTATAAGCCGAGGCTTTCCAACCATACGTATCATCATTGGTCCATACAAAGTTCACGCCCTGCAAAGATATATCTTGAATGGTAAATCCGCCTTCATCCCCAACCAAACTTTCATTGAGATACGTGCCTGCCATAGCCACATATCCCTCGCCGGTTTTTTCGAAAGTAGTGGTACGGGAAGAATAAATCTGCGATGCACTCCAGCCGGCATCGTACGTATATTCCGTTACAGCCATTGTTCCGTCGGCATCTGCACGGTAAACCACGACAGCCTTATCACCTTTCGCGGCAAACGGGAACTTCTGAACCAGATAGATGGGGAATACATTGGCAGGCCGCGATACATAGTCGGCACCCAATTCGGCATACATAGCCGGGGCGGCAACCACAACATTCGCGTCTTCATTCGTATATTCGCTCCATGCACCTTCACGATATACGTAAAGAGCAGCGGTATTGGCGTATGCGCCCGATGCACGGCTCATCTTCAACATCTGGGCTGCTACTTCCGATTCAGGTACTTCCTTGAAAAGGCATACATCCCAGTATTGTCCGTTTACAATCGCCAGATTCTTGATTTCGGCGGTAGGCGCACACTGGTCAGTGCTCTTGTAAGCGAATGCCAAGGTAATCTTTTTCCCTGCAAACTGCGCCAGGTCTACGCTTTGAGCGATGAAATCCCAACGGTTAAATCGAGAACCATCATAAGCTAAATCTGTCCACGTAGCTGCCTGTACATCACCGGTATAATCAGTAGAGACTTTCAGTTGCATGAAATCAGCCGCATTGTTCCCATTCAAGAAATTGAAAGCAAAATCAAAGTTCAGTACCGGATTCTGCGCTTCCGACAAGTCGATTTCGGAAGACACAAACCAGCTTTCGGCTGCCAAGTTTTTCTTATTTGCATCATCATATCCTGTCGCTTTATAATAACCGTATGAGGCATCATGAGACCATACAGCAGACAGATCTTCAGGAACAGTAATGTTTTTAACAGCAAACAATTTGCTTTCTTCCTTCATCGCATCCTCCACATACGTGTAGCGCGAAGCTGCATAGCTTCCGTAGCTATACGAATCGTTATAAAGAGTCAGTTTTACGGTCTTGTCTTTTTCGATATTCTTTAGTTTGAATGTACCGTCTCCGTTCGCTTCAATCGACCATTCGCCGCCTTCCGTAGGAACGGATGCCGAGAAATTGAAGCTATCATACGTACCACTCATATAGATATACTGCATATTGGTGTTCAGCAAAGTATATCCTTCGGAACCTTCTTCGATCGTAACAACCTGCTCTGAACCGTTATCCGAAGAAATAATGCCATCGGTCACGGTAATCGCATCGGGATAGATATATCCGTAATTCTTGCTCGGATCATCCAGCTTGCCGAACGGATAATAATTGCCGTCATTAGCTTTAGCCGCAATAACGTAATTGCCCGCTTCTCCGTCGAAGGTATTAACCTGCTGATACACTACCGGAATGACACCGCCTCCCGCACCGGGCTCGAACTCCGAGTAAGCATAGTTCACGGCTACCATATCTCCTTCTTGCGGATTTTCCATTCTGGATTCCAGTACCGACGGGATTTGTCTCAGCGTAGAGGGAGACAGATAAGTAGCGGTAGAAGTCCCGTTCCATACGCTACGGTAATCGTTATTGGTCAGTGTGTAATCCGAAATCTTCTTGAAATCGGCCAGATAACCCGACTGGCCTCTGTACATATTATATTGCACCGAGATGCGCGAGCCGGTATCGGCATTCGGATATTTGTAATCGATAAAGGCAGGCAAATACCATTCGGCTTCCGTGGCATCGGCAAAATACTTGTTTTCGCCGATGGCTTCCAAAGCCGCCACATAGGTCTGCCCTTCCGGGTCTTTCGACAAGGCAAGTTCCTTGTTCGCTTCCATTCCCGCTATGGTTCCGTAATCGGAAGAAGCCAGCTGGATGGTAACGCCCGTCTTCACATCGGTCAGGGAAGAATCAATATTAAACTGGTCGTTATAATCTTCGCACGCCGACAATCCTGCCAGCAATACGGTCGACATGAGTATTATCTTTTTCATATACTGCGTTTCTTTTTTAGGATTAGAAGTTTACTTTCAGTCTCAAGCTATACGTACGGCCGAACGCATAGTAGCAATAAATGTTATCGGCTGTAGCTTCCTGCAGGGTTGAAGAAGAAAGCGTATTCGGATTGTATGCCTTCGAGATATACTGGTAATCCAGCAAGTTGTTCACGTTTCCGGAAAGGATAGCATTCAGCTTGCCGATCTTGAAGCGGTAAGAAGCATTCAGGTCAAACTGGCTGGCTGCCGGAATCTTCCACGGGTCGAGCACAGACACCTCCCTGCCCAACGACAGGTTGCTTCCCGACAATGAATAGTACGCATAGTTGCGTCCGTAATACGTCCAGTCGGCACCTACACGGATGGACTTGCCAATCTTGAAGGTAGCGCCGATAGCCGCCGTGGTCTGTGCCGAACCTCCTACACGCACGCCTTTCAGGTTAATCTTGGCATTGGCATGGTCAGCAGCACCTACCGTAGTAGTTGTACCCTCTGCGGTCAAAGCGTTTCCATACGCATCGTAAGCATATCCCGTAGCGTTGCTGTCCCATTTCCAGTCACCCAACGAGAACATACCCGTCAGCTCCAGCCAGTTCAACGGAGTGATTTTCACATCCAGCTCGATACCTTTGTGCAAGGCGTTCACACCGGTCATGTTCATGTAATACTCCGTCTGGTTATCCATCGTACCGCTCTTGGTCATGGTCTTGTCCAGCCATTTGGTATAATAAGCATTCACGTTCGCACTCAGCCACTCGTTGCGGAAACCGTATCCCAACTCGAACGACAAGACTTTCTCGTTCTTGGCATCCTTGTTGATAGCATGGCTCGTAGTAGCTTGCATGAAAGCACCGTAAGAGAACTTCGGCGCACGGCTGATATATCCTAAGTTAAAGAATACATTGTGATTGTCGGTGATGTTGTAGTTGGCACCACCCTTTGCCGTAAAGCCCAAGAAACTGATTTTATCCGATTTGGCATGAGCCTCGTCGTAATAGAAACGGTCGTAACGCCAATACGTGGTATTCGATAACGAACCTGCCACGAAAGCCGAGAGCTTATCCTTGTTGAACTCGGTCTGGAAGAAAGCTCCCTCTTGCAATACGTGTCCGTCATAGTCACGGTACACCACATCGCCTACACCCAGTTTCTGGTATCTCCATGCCGGATTGGCAGCATTGGCATTGTTTTCCACCTGTACATCGCCACGGGTAGAATCCATGAAATACTGGCCGCCGAACAGGTCCGAAATCTCGTTCGTATGCGTACCTTTATAATAACGGAAATCGATACCTCCGTAGAAATCGAAGTATTCGCCGAACTTGGTCGTATAGGTAGAGAGCAAGCCGTACCAGTTGTGATAGTTCTTCGACTGGCTCATTACCAACATCGAACCATACTCGCTTGCGGCATTGATGTCTTCGATGGCTCCATAATCGAACGTACCGTCGGCTTTCCGGAATTTGGTCTGCAATTCACCGTAATAAGCACCGTTCCAGTCGCGGTACGAATATCCATAGTCTTCATTTCCTTGTCCGGAATTTCCATAACCGCGTCCGATTGATACGTATGCCACCGTACTCAGCGATGATTTCTCATCAATCTGCCACTGGTGGTTCAAGCTGATTTGCGGCTTGTGGTATACGTTGTATTCCGCACTCTGACGCTCGCCGTTGTTATCGAATCCGTACGTAGAGTTGTATTTGTAATTCTTCACGCCATACACCTTCTCCATACGTTGCCAGCCGGCAATGGTCAGGGCACCGTCACGCTGGTAGTGCTTTTGCGGAGCACCGAAAGCCGTCAACGACAACTGGTGCGCATCATTGATGCGTTTCGAGATGTTCAGGAAATAATTGTATCCTTCGAAGTCAGTGCCTTGCACATAACCGTTACCCCACGTACGGGCACCGAGCAACGTCATTGCCCAGCCGCTTTTCGACACACCGGTAGAAACGCTGAACAAAATCTTGTTCATGCCGTCGTTCCCCATCGAATAAGCAAGGGTTCCGCCTTTTTCGCTATCCAGTCCGCGAGTTACGATATTAATGGTACCACCTACCGAAGGAGCCGATACCTTCGAAGCACCCAAACCGCGCTGGGTCTGCATGGTGCGTGTCACATCGGTCAGTCCTGCCCAGTTCGACCAATAGATGCCTCCCCACTCCATATCGTTCATCGGCACACCGTTCACCATCACGGCGATATTCTCGTTGCCGAACCCACGCATATAGATTTCAGAGTCACCATAACCTCCGCCTTCCTTGTTGGCATGCACACCCGGAGTCGACTTCAGGATTTCGGGAAACTCCTGCGTACCGAGCTTTTCTTCAATAAAGTCCATGCTTACGCTGGAAACGGCTACCGGCGTCTTGCGGGCGATAGCTACCGAAGAAGTGACTACTACATCCTGCAGCATCTGCGTATCGTGGTCCATGCTCACGATGCCCAAATCCACTTCGCCCTTTTGGGTTATCTCCATGCGCTTCTCTTTATAGCCGATATAAGAGAAGACTATCGTCTCTCCCGGCTTGGAAATTTTCAAGACGAACCCGCCGTTTACATCGGTTATCGCACCTTGAGTGGTACCTTGTACCGCAATGGTCGCCCCGATTAAGGGTTCATTCGTGACCGCATCCACAACTGTACCTTTTAAGGTAGCCTGAGCTACCGCCGTCGCTGTACAACAAATCGTAAGCACGGCAAACAGAAAGAAATGTTTCAACTGACTTTTCATACGTTTCTTCTTATGTTTTTGTGTTATTAAAGATTTAGAAACAAATATATAAATTTTTGTTTACCCCCCCAAACTTTCAAGACAGGTTTTATCGCACATTTAACCGCATTATGTTAAATCTTTTAGCAGTTAACACATTGCATAAATATTAATTTATTACACAAAACACACCTTCGGCTTGATAAAAGAAACGCAATCCCTTGACTTTTATTAATCCAATCGGCATAACATGCATTCTATCCGGCAAATTAACATTTGTAACAAAAAATGTATAACACTTTCCCTGTACCGGCGTGACATAGCGAAAAAGACAAGCTGCATTTGCTTCCGCACAAGGGCTATATCTTTTTTCCAAATAGCTTTCTTTTACGTTCTCCATGTCAAAACCGTACGGTTTCCAATTGGAGAACGTACGGTTTCCATATTAAAACCATACGTTCTCGATATGGAAACCGTAAAAAGAAGATAAGTAAAATATAAAAGTCACACATCGGAAAACAGCATTTCACTATTCCCGAAAAAAACATTACCTTTGTGCCTATTGAACCAAAAACGAATAGAAAATGAAAAATGTAAGATGTACGGCTTATGCGCTTTCGGCTTTATTGCTCTCGGCACAAGTCCTCCCCTGCCCGGCGGCCGCCCTTGCAGGTACAGACGAACCGCAAAACACGGTCCATATCCAACAAAGCCAATGGAACGGGAAAAAGGTCGCCTTTTTGGGAGACTCCATCACCGACAAAAAGCACGTAGGCACCACCAAAAACTACTGGCAATACCTTGCCGAAATGCTCCATATAGAACCCTTGGTATACGGCATCAACGGAAACCAATGGAACGGCATCCTGAAACAGGCGCAAAAGCTGAAAGCGGAAGCCGGAGACGATACGGACGCTATCCTCATCTTTTGCGGGACGAACGATTATAACGCCGGTATCCCCTTAGGGGAATGGTACACCTACACCTACGAAGAAACGACCGTAAGAGGCGGAGGCAAAGAAGTGAGGAAGAAACGGGAAGCCGACCTGAACCCGCATACCTTCCGGGGAAGAATCAACGAAGCCCTGACCTACTTGAAACATAACTTCCCCGACAAGCAGATTATCCTGCTGACCCCTATCCACCGGGCACAAGCGCGGTTCAGCGACACCAACGTGCAGCCGGAAGAAGCCTTCCCGAACAAGCTCGGGCTGTATGTAGACGAATACGTAAAAGTAATAAAAGAAGCCGCCAACGTATGGGCGGTCCCCGTCATCGACCTGAACAGCATCTGCGGGCTTTACCCGATGTTCGACGAACATGCCCCGTACTTCCACGATGCGGACACCGACCGCCTGCATCCGAACGCAAACGGGCATTACCGCATGGCGAAAGCCTTGGCTTACCAATTGCTCGCTTACCCTGCCGACTTCGAATGAATTGCTATTCACCACAGAGGGTACAGAGGCACACAGAGTCTTTAAATTTTCCTCTGTGATAATACTTTTAATCTGTTTTTAGTAGAGACGCCACAATGTGACGTCTCTACTGCATGCAGTATTTTCGCAAACCAATTTTATTCTATTATAAACAACATCACATGATTTTATGGAAACACCTCAACTGAACGAACACAACAAGACTGAATATCCGCCCATGCACACGTGCGAACATATCGTAAACCGGACCATGGTAAACCTGTTCGGGTGCGGACGCGCCGTATCGGCACACATCGAACGAAAGAAAAGCAAGCTGGACTTTGCCTTGCCCCAAGCCCCCAGCCCCGAAGACATTGCCCGCATCGAGGCTCAGGTGAACGAGACCATCGCCCGGCATCTGCCCGTTACAACCGAATTCATTACCCAGCAAGAGGCGCTGGGACGGTTCGACCTCAAGCGCCTGCCCGAAGGAGCGTCGGATACCGTACGGATTGTGAAAGTGGGAGATTACGACGAATGCCTCTGCATCGGGCTTCATGTAGCCAACACATCGGAAATCGGCACCTTCAAAATCATCAGCTCCGATTATAAGGACGGAATCTTCCGGATGCGCTTCAAACTGGTTTAGAAGCTGTTTTGAATTTCTCCAAAAAGTTTTTCTTGGCTTGATGTATTCGTTTTCGTGTGTGCTTTGGGCGATTTTTTGGTCCTTTTCGCTCCTGTTCTTCGTCAGATAGCCCGCTATCTTCCTCATCACAGAAGCGAAAATGCCTCAAAAACTCATCCCAAATCAGCGCACGATAAATTCAAAACAGCTTCTTAACCTCCTTATATTTAATCAGAAATGGATTGCGAAATCAGTGTGACTCTTTTTTATTGAAAACTCTGTGCCTTTGTGTCTCTGTGTTCCAATCCTTTTTTCGCAAACCACAATTTTGTCTTATCATAATTCACGAAGAATGGGAAAGAAACAAAAATCTACCGGCTCTTTACGCGGGTTCATCCTCCTGATAACACTGATTGTCATCGCCTTGTTCCTCTATCAGAACCGGAACGGAAACGTGACCGTAGACGGAAAGCTGCACGAACTGACGGAAAAGGCAAAGAGTGCGGTCACAAACGCCAACACGTCCGCCAACGTAAATCCCTCCCCCGGCAAGCTGGAAATACCTGTAAGCATCCGGAAACGGGAGGAAATCGTCTTGCGCCGCACTGCCTTCACCCTCTCGTATAACAATGCGTATAAAACCCCGAACTGGGTGGCATGGGAACTGACACGCGCGGAAACGCAAGGTTCCGAAAGCCGGAAAAGCAAGTTCGAGCCAGACCCCGACCTGCCCGAACCGCGCGCCGAGCATTCCGACTATACCCGTTCGGGTTACGACCGGGGACACATGGCGCCTGCCGCCGATATGAAATGGAGCGAAAAGGCAATGGAAGAATCGTTCTATATGAGCAACATTTGCCCTCAGAACCGGAAACTGAACCGGGACGACTGGGGAGACCTGGAAGAGAAATGCCGCTCGTGGGCAGAAAAATACGGGAAAGCCTACATCGCCTGCGGGCCTATTTACGACTCGAAATCGCCCAAACGGATTGGGAAACACAAGGTAGCCGTACCCGAACGTTTCTTCAAAGCCGTGCTTATCTATAAAGGAAAGAATCCGATAGCCATGGGATTCCTTTTCGAAAACAAAGCCCATCACCAAAACCTGAAGAACTATCTGGTGAGCATAGACAAGCTGGAAGAAGAGACCGGGCTGGATTTCTTTTCAAAACTGCCCGACTCCATCGAAAACCGCATCGAAAGCGTCATACCCGATATGCCGGAGTGAAAGACGAGGCTTTTAATTTACGATTTGACGATTTGCTATTTACGATTTTGATATGATAAAATTCACCACAGAGGGCGCAGAGTATCACAGAGAAAAAATTTAAAAACTCCGTGTGCCTCTGTTTCCTCTGTGGTGAGATGTCGATTAATTTAATAGCAAATCGTCAAATCGTAAATTACAATCAAGCCCAGTACATCGAATCGATGAGGAAAGGCAACTGGAAGAGGAAGAATGTGCCTACCGCCACCGCCAGTATCCACAAAAGAATCAAGGTGATTTTCACGCCCGTAGACATGGGACGCCACACCTTAAAGCTTTGAAGAAGCAGCTGGAGGAAGCCCCAAATGGGAATGCCTACCACCAGCAAGGCACATACCGACAGGCCGATGACCGATACGGGAGCCGTACTGAGCAAACTCCAGTCGATTTCGGGCAAGGCATAATACAAGATAGCGGGCGCGCTTGCCAGAATGCCCGTAGCCGCCATGAGCAAAGCAAAGGCTACAATCAAGCCTACGACCAATGCCGGTATGCAACAGATGGCAAGAAGCACCAGCACGAACTTGATGATGAACCCCGCCACCTGCACCAGCCCGTCGAAGAAACGGGCAAGTCCCGAGCGAGGTCCGGCGGAACGTTCTTTCTCGCTTTCCCGCTCGAAGCCGTCGGTCACCGTCTTGCCTATATTCTCCACATTAATCGGCTCCCCCCGCATCTGAAGCTTCTCGGTGGCTGTACGTGCCTGCGGAATGATAATCCACAGGATGATGTATGCCAGCATCAGGGGGAAGAAGCCCCCAAAGCTTAGCAAGATAAAGCCTGCCACCAGCAAGAGGATGCGCAAAGGCGTAGGATCGCACCCGAAATAAGCTCCCAAGCCCGAAACCACACCGCCCAATATACGGTCGTCCGGATTGCGGAACAAGCGTTTCGCCGGTCCTTGAGCAGGCGCTTCGGCTTTCTTTTCCGCCTGTTCATCCTCGCCTTCCGCGTTCAGTTCCTCCGGCTTTCCCATCCGGGCAATCACCGCTTCCACCTGTTCGATGGTGATGACCTGCACCCCCTCACGGATGTATTCGTTGAACAACTCGGAAATACGGGTTTCCATATCGCGCACAATCTCGTCGGCTCCCGCTTCCTTGCGGAAATGATAGCGGAGATTGTTCAAGTAATTATCAAGCAAAACGTATGCGTCCTCGTCTATGTGATAAACGGTTCCGCCTAAATTAACGGTCAGTGTCTTTTTCATTTTGGTTATAGGTTATAAGTTTGGTTCGTAAATGGTTTACCGTAGCGGAGAGTTCATCCCAAGCCGTTTCCAGTCCGACCAAGAATTCTTCTCCCTTCTGAGTCAGGGTATAATACTTGCGGGGCGGCCCTTGTGTCGATTCCACCCATTCGTACGCCAGCAAGTCATCGTTCTTCAGGCGCGTAAGCAACGGATAGAGCGTCCCTTCCACCACAATCAGTTTCGCTTCTTTCAGGTTCTGGATGATATCCGATGCATACGAAGGCTCCCGATGAAGCAGCAACAGGATGCAATACTCCAGCATCCCTTTCCGCATTTGAGATTTTACATTGTCTACATTCATGAGTCATTCCTCCTTATTTCTTTGTATGGCACAAATATATGTATTATATAGATACCTTGTATCACAAGGTACTATTATTTAATCCATATTAACACAAGAAACTATTCTTTGAACACAGAGACACAAAGACACAGAGCTTTATCCGCAACATATTTTTCTCTGTGTCTTTGCGTCTCTGTGTTCTTTTTTCCATTTCAAAAGCACATCAATAACGAAAAAGGAATAACTTTGCAGAGAAAAAACGAAAACACTATGTTTACCATCAGAAAAGCCACCTTAGAAGACATCCCCTTGATTAACAAGCTGGCATGGGAAGCCTTTCCCGCCACCTACAAGGACATCCTGACGCCGGAACAAATCGTCTACATGATGGACTGGATGTACTCGCCCGAAAACCTGCATAAGCAAATGACAGAAGAAGGGCACATTTACTACATAGCTTTCAGAGAAAACGAGGGAGCGGGATACGTCTCTATCCAGCCCGAAGGAGAAGGCCTCTTCCACCTGCAAAAGATTTACGTGCTCCCGCAATACCAGAAACACCATTTGGGAAAACTCCTGTTCGGGCAAGCCGTCCGAGGCATCAAGGAACTGCACCCCGGACCGTGCCGCATGGAACTGAACGTAAACCGCGAGAACCCGGCATTAGGCTTCTACCGGCACATGGGCATGGAAAAAGTGCGCGAAGAAGACACACACATCGGAAACGGCTTCTACATGAACGATTACATCATGGGGCTCAGTATCTGACCGTAATATCCAGGCAAATGGGAAGATGATCGCTATATCCGCCGTAATAGCGCAAGCCCTTATACGTGCGGAAAGGCGTGTCGCCCCCGTATTGCCTGTCCTCTTCAAGAAGGAAAGGGAATGCCAGCGGACGGGCCCTATCCGCTCCGGTACAGAGGGCGGACGAAGGAGAAAGCATCGTGCCGTTCACGATAAACTGGTCGAGCATCCCCCACTCGCCCCGATACCGGTACGTGCCGCCTGCTTTCCCTGCCATCAGGTTATAGAGCACAGAAGAGGAAACATCCGTACGAGGCACTTCTTTCGCGCCCAACGCTTCGGAAACCGAAGGGCTGGAAGGATAATCGTTGAAGTCCCCCATTATAATAAGGTAAGGATTCCGGCGGACAGCCGATACAGAATCCGCCGCCTGGCGCAAGACACTTGCCGCCAGCAAGCGGTGAGGCGCACTCTGACGCGCCCCGCCCGAACGGGAAGGGAAATGGCAGACAAACACATCGAGCGTATCGCCCGAAACCACACGCCCGCTCACGTGCAAGATGTCGCGCGTAGGCTTGCGCCCGATTTGTCCGGAAGGAACACGGATGCATTCCGTACCGATTAGCCGGAACGTTGCGGGCTGGTAAAGCAATGCCACATCGATGCCCCGCTCGTCGGGCGAATCGGTCATCACATAGCGGTAGGCGGCATCACGCAAGGGAGAATATTTCGTCAACCCGTCCAGGCAATACGCGTTCTCCACCTCACACAGCCCTACCAGGTCGGGCACCTGCTCTCCCGAAGCCGCCAGGATGACCTTCGCTATCTTCGTCACCTTCTCGTGATATTTCTTCCACGTCCAGGCACGGACCGCCCGCGGAAGGAACTCTTCGTCTTGCTTGAGGGAATCGTCCCGGCAATCGAACAGGTTCTCCACGTTGTAATGCATCACCCGGAAAGGCGCCTGCGCAAAACAGCACACAGACCATACGGACAAGCACAGAAAGACACCGATTTTAGTTAAGGCAGGACTCATTGTTCATTAGCTTATAAATACGTTCCATATAAATAAACGCAGATTTACGCAGATTGAATAAAATTATAGCAGGACAAAATTGAAAGGTGTGCGAAAATACGGCATGTAGTAGAGACGTCCCTTGTCATACTTGTCACGCCGGATTTGCAATCCGGCGTAACAAACGCTTTTTAAAATATCCCTCTGCGTCTTTGCGGCTCTGCGTTCGATTTCCTTGTCACGCCTTCACCGGAACATGCGCCAGCACATCCAGCAGGTGACGCCAGAACTTATCCACCGTAGGTATCAGCATACGCTCGTCGGGCGAATGCACGCCGCGCAAAGTGGGTCCGAACGAAACCATATCGAGCGAAGGATACTTCTCGAGGAACAAACCGCACTCCAAGCCCGCATGGATGGCTTTTACCTTTGGCTCTGTCCCGAACAAACGCTTGTAGCTTTCCACCGCAACCTGCAAGATCTCCGAAGACGGATTCGGCTTCCAGCCCGGATAACCATCGCCCGTCTCCACCGTAGCGCCGCCCAGCTCGAATGCGGCACCCACCATCTGCGACATGTCTACGCGCGAAGAAAGGATGGAACTGCGCTGGCTGGTCACCACCTTGATGGATCCGTCCGCCTGCTTTACAGAAGCCAGGTTCGACGATGTTTCCACCAGTCCCGGAATATCCTGGCTCATGGCATACACCCCGTTGTGGACGGCATAAAGCGAAAGCAGGAAACGTTTCATCTCTCCGGCATCCATCACCTCGGCACGCGGAGCTTCCGACTCCAGTTCCATCTGCAGGTTCGGCTCGGTCACGGCATACTCGTTTTCCACCTCTGCCAGGTACACGTTCAGGTCCACCCGTACCGCTTCCTTGCATGCCATCGGCACGGCACATACGGCATGCGCCTCGCGCGGAATGGCGTTGTGCAGGTTTCCTCCGTCTATCTCGCACAGGCGCAAATCGTATTTACGCATCAGCTGCACCAGATAACGGTTCAGCAATTTGTTGGCGTTCGCACGGCCCTTGTTGATATCGTCTCCCGAATGCCCTCCGGTCAGCCCTTTCACGGCTACACGGAAGAAGAAATACCCTTCGGGGGCAGCCGTCATCGTACAAGGGAACACAGCCGTAGTGCCCGCGCCTCCCGCACATCCGATAAACAGCTCGCCTTCGTCTTCCGAATCGAGGTTGATGAGGATATCCCCCTCCATAAACCCTTCCTTCAAGGCGAAAGCTCCGGTCAGCCCCGTCTCTTCGTCCACGGTAAACAAGCACTGAAGGGGACCGTGCTCCACATCGTCCGAAGCCAGCACCGCCAGTTCAGCGGCAATCCCGATGCCGTTATCGGCACCCAGCGTGGTGCCCTTCGCCCGCAGCCATTCCCCGTCTATGTAAGTCTCTATCGGGTCGGTGTCGAAATCATGCTGCGTGTCTTTGTTCTTTTCGCACACCATGTCCATGTGCGATTGCAGAATCACCGCCTTCCGGCCTTCCATTCCCGGCGTGGCAGGTTTCGCTATCAATACGTTCCCGGCTTCGTCCGTCTTGACAGACAGGTCATGCTTCCGGGCAAACTCCAGTAAATACGCTCTGATTTTCTCTTCTTTCTTCGAAGGACGGGGCACCCCGCATACCTCTTCGAAGTACCGGAAGACAACGGCAGGTTTCAAATCTTTTTTCTCCATAATCATGTTTATTTCCTATTCATCCGCAAAAATAAGTTAAAAACTCAAGCAAACAAGGGGTTTGCCCGCTTTTTTCCCGGGCAAACGTCCTGTTTAGATAACAAAAAGTATATCTTTGCACCACAAAATTAATGGAAATGCTGAAGACTATCCTGATTACAGTGTTAATAGTTGCTATCTGCATCGCACTATTATCGGTGAAGCTACTCTTTAAAAAGAACGGACGGTTTCCGAATACGCACGTCAGCGGAAACAAGGCGTTAAGAGAAAAAGGCATCGGTTGCGTGCAGTCGCAAGACCGGGAGGCAAGGCGCCCTAACCCGCATGCCATAGCCGAACGGGAAAGAGCAGGAAAAACGCAAGCAAAAGAAAACAATTAATAATTAAGATACTTAAAACATTATGAAAAAGATGAAGCATATCCTGAATGGATTTATGGCATTGGCTTTCGTGCTGATGTTCGCTCAATGTACAGACCAGAAAGCAGCCGACAACAACAGTTCACAAGTAACGGCAACCGTACCCGGAAGCATGAAAATCGCATACGTGGAAATCGATTCCCTGCTGACCAAATACCGTTTCTGGAACGACCTGAACGAACTGATGATTCAGAAGGAGGAAAACATCCGCACTACGCTGAACGAAAAAGCCAAAGACCTGGACAACGATATGCGCGAATTCCAACGCAAACTGGAAAACAACGGCTTCGCAAGCCGTGAACGCGCCGAACAGGAAAACCTGCGCATCAGCCAAAAACAACGCGACTTGCAACAGTTGCAGGAAAAGCTGACCAACGAACTGCAAATGGAAAACCAGAAAAACAGCCTGCAGCTGCGCGACTCTATCAACTCGTTCCTGAAAATATACAACAAAGACAAAGGCTACAGCCTGATTATCAGCAATACCGGATTCGACAACCTGCTGTATGCCGACCCGGCTTTCAACATCACCGATGAAATCGTAGAAGGACTGAACGCCCGCTACAACCCGGAAAAGAAATAAAAGAAAGCCGCCGTATTTACGAAATACGCTTCTTTAATAGAACACAGAGGCACAGAGACACAGAGAATAAATATAGAAAAGTCAAGGTACATAGAATCGGCACTTTGCTTTGGACTATATTCCTCAAAAAAATAAAGCTCTGTGCCTTTGTGTCTCTGTGTTCCATCTACCTTTCGCAAGAAACATTTTATTAACTAAAATCGTACTTCGCAAATAGTCAAATCGTAAATATATATTCCTGCCTGCGAACAATTTCCCCCTTTCGGGCGTTACCACTATATATCGAATCATTAAAACGAATCATCATGGAAACATTTGCAGACTTGATTTCATCGCCCGTCCCCGTACTGGTAGACGTTTATGCCGAATGGTGCGCCCCCTGTAAGTCGATGGCTCCTGTTCTGAAACAACTGAAAGAGATGCAGGGAGACAACATACGGATTGTAAAAATCGACATCGACAAGAACCCGCAAATCGCGCGCCACTATGTCGTGCAGTCCGTCCCTACCCTCCTGATTTTCAAAAACGGAAAACAGCTGTGGAGGCAGAGCGGCGCCATGGGAGCAGCCGAACTAAACAAAGTCATAGAGCAATTCAGATAAAAGGTATCTGCCCCCGATGTGTGAAAAACTGATTACAAATGCAAAGTTACAGCATTCTGTCCAGACAACCAAAAACCAGGTATCGCTAAGGTGTAAAAATCTGTTAACAAAACAGGCTTTTTGAATTGTGCATTGTAAATCAACGATATACACAAACAGAAGAGTGCGAGGAGTGTGACAATTGTGACAATGTGACAATAACTAAAAATGATTTTTCATCCCACGAAGAAAATGTGTGACTAAAAATTTATATATTATATATAAATATATATAATATATAATATATAGATATACTTTTTTTTAACACGTCACGCTTATTTTCGAAAAACGTTATTGTCACGTTGTCACAATTGTCACAATTGTCACACCGCATGAACCACACGTAAGAAAAGCGAATATATATGCACAAGCCATTCCAACTATATGCTGGACGAGTAGCATATAGCTGCGCCGCGCCCCCCGAAGACGCTTGCATAATCCAAAACTTTTTTGTACCTTTGCAAAAGTGAATCTGATTACATAACGTGCGGATTACCGCTTGATTTTCGCCTGATACATCTCGGCACGGCCGATGACGTCACGCACGAAATTATAGGTCTCCGTACCCCGAAAATAGCCGTTCTTGCAGACAGGGTCCTGGTAATATTCCTCGTTGCTCTTCAGCAAGACGTAGTGGGCTACGTGGTGCTCCCACAGGTAAGGGTTCTTCCCATACTTCTTCGCCAATGCCATGGCATCGGTGATATGCCCCGCCCCAGCATTGTATGCCGCCAGCACGAACTTTGCCTGTTCGTCCTTATCCGCCACCTTGCGGAACAGTTTCTGAAGCTGGGCGATGTATTTCACGCCTCCCTTGATGCTTTCTTCGGGGTCTTGCTCCTTCCCCTTGGGGATTCCCATGGCATGAGCCGTGGCGGGCATCAGCTGCATCAGTCCTTTCGCCCCTGCCCACGACACGACATTAGGATTGAAATTCGATTCGGTATAAGCCAGCGAAGCCAGCAGGCGCCAGTCCCACCCGATTTCCTTGGCGTACTTGCGAAACAAATCATCGTAATGCGAGATTTTCCCGTCTTTCACCGAAAGTATAGAGCCGTGCGCAGGCTGCTTGTTCAGTTCGAAATACCGCCGTGCGCTCGCCTTAAACTCGGGAGAATTGATGTTCTCGCGGTGCCATTTGTCCGCCGCCTCTGCAAGCAAGGGCGATGTCTTCCTTACCGCCCACGAAGAGCGCTGGTCGAAACTGATGACCAGGCTGATGTCCAGGTTGGGATAATACGTGCGGTTGATTTTAGCCACCTCGTCGGTAGCCACTGTATAGTCTATTTTCCCCTCTGCCACCCACGTAATCAAGTCCTCCGCCGAAACACTGTCGGCGTCTGCCGTATGGATGCGGATGCCTCCGCCCAGTTCCTCGTTGAGGTGCACCAGACGGTCGTAATATTTTCCCGGGCTCACATACACGTCCTTGTCTATCAGCTGGGTCACGTCTTTCAGCCCGTCCCGGCTCCGGCGTTGCACAATCACCTGATGCGTGATGTTCTCTTCGCCGCAATAAATCAGGCTATCCTTCCACGCGGGCGTTATGTCGAGGTTGTAAGCAATCAGGTCGCCCTCCCCCCGAATCAGGCAGCGCACCATCTCGGCGGTATTGTTCACCACCTTCAGCTTCATTTTCAAGCCCAACGAACGGACGAACTGCTGCGCCAGCTCGTACTGGAACCCCATCGGTTCGCCCCGGTAATTGAAATACGAGGTAGAGCCGTTGACGGTAAGCACCGTCAGCTCTCCCCGCTCGCGGATATCGGGCAGGTCGGTGTCCGCCTCTCCGCCCACCGTGCCCCGTTTCCCCATGCAGGAGGAAACCAGCAGCACGGCACACGCTATACAGAAGAGGGCGAGCGGCTTCATCGTCCGATGATTTTTTCGATATACATCTTCAGAATCTCTATCGCTTTCCGGTTATGCCCGCCCTGCGGGATGATGATGTCGGCATATTGCTTGGCAGGCTCGATAAACTCCTGATGCATGGGTTTCAGCACCTTCATATAGCGTTCCATCACCGCCTCGGCGGTACGTCCGCGCTCGATGACGTCGCGCTGGATAACCCGTATCAGCCGCTCGTCCGAATCGGCGTCGACAAACACTTTCAAGTCCATCTGGCTGCACAGCTTCCTGTCGCTCAGGGCAAGGATGCCTTCGATAATCACCACCTTACGCGGCTCGATGTGTACGGTCTCGCGCTGGCGCGTGCACGTCAGGTACGAATACACCGGCTGTTCGATGGCTTTCCCTTGCCTGAGCATCTCCACCTGACGCGAGAGCAAGTCCCAGTCGAAAGCGTTCGGATGGTCAAAATTGATGTTCTGACGCTCCTCTACCGGCACATGGCTGCTGTCTTTGTAATACGAATCGAGCGGAAGCAATGCCACCTCGTCCGCCGGAAGGCTGTCGATGATACTTTTCACTACTGTAGTCTTCCCGGAGCCCGTCCCTCCGGCTATTCCGATAATAATCATATATTAGTTTTTAAGTTCTTGTTTATGCCTGTTTTTAGTAGAGACGTCACATCGTGGCGTCTCGGCATCCACGTTAAAAGTAGGGAAACATGCAGTGTATCCCCTGCGGACGGCGGAGACGCCACAATGTGACGTCTCTACTACATGATATTTGTCACGCCGGATTTGTAATCCGACGTAATAAAAATCCATACCGCACAGGTATCATTACTGTTTCATCAAGTATGCCTTGAATGAAGCGAAGTCTTTCGGCATCGGGACGCTTTGCTTCGTGCCGCGCATAAACGCCTGAAGCTTTTCGGGGATATCCACCTTGGTTCCGATAATGGCTTCCACCGTCTGCAAGAACTTTGCCGGATGGGCTGTTTCGAGGAACACTCCCGTTTCGCCCGGCTTCAAGCCTTCCGCCAGCGCACGATAGCCGCACGCCCCGTGAGGGTCGAGCAGGTATCCGGTTTCCTCGTAAGCCTTCTGCACGGTTTCGCGAATCTGCTCATCGGTATAAGTCTCGCCACTGATTTCGCCGGAAATAGCCTCGTGGCTTCCTCCGTATAAGTCGAGGATACGGGCGAAGTTGCTGGGGTCGCCCACATCCATGGCATTGGCAATGGTCGCTACCGAAGGACGCGGCGTATAGACACCCGTCTTCAAGTATTGATAGAAAATATCATTGCGGTTATTGGCGGCGATAAAGCGTTTTACCGGAAGCCCCATCCGTTTGCCGAAAAGCCCTGCCGTAATGTTTCCGAAGTTCCCGCTGGGCACGCAGATGACCAGATTGTCCGCCTTGCCCTGCTTCTTCATCTGGGCATAAGCGTAAAAATAATAGAAAGCTTGAGGCAAGAAGCGCGCCACATTGATGGAATTGGCAGAGGTCAGCTGCATGTGCGCCTTCAGCTCTTCGTCCATAAACGCGTTCTTCACCAGTGCCTGACAATCGTCGAACGTGCCGTCCACCTCAATGGCGGTGATGTTCTGCCCCAGCGTGGTGAACTGCTTTTCCTGTATCTCGCTCACCTTCCCTTTCGGGTAAAGCACATACACACGAATGCCTTCCACACCCAGGAAACCGTTTGCCACGGCACTTCCCGTATCGCCCGACGTAGCTACCAGTACATTGACCTGCTTCTTTCCTTCCTTGCGGATGAAATAGCCCAAGAGGCGTGCCATAAAGCGTCCGCCCACGTCCTTGAACGCCAGCGTAGGCCCGTGGAAGAGCTCCAGCGAATAGATATTGTCTTTCACCTTCACCACCGGCGCATCAAAGCTCAAGGTGTCATATACAATCTGCTTCAAGACATCCGCCGGCACATCTTCTCCGAAGAAAGCGTCCGCCACGCGGTAAGCGATTTCCTGAAACGAAAGGTTTTCTATCTCATCGTAAAACGATGCGGGCAAAGGCTTGATTTCGCGGGGCATGTAAAGCCCTTTGTCACCTGCCAGTCCGCGCACTACGGCTTCTTCCAGTGTAGCGTCGGAAGCCTGCTTATTGGTACTGTAATATTTCATAATCTGTGGTGAAAGTTTCAGCTATTCATAAATAAATTCATAAACTCGTCTTTTTCCAACATGCCGTATCCGCCTTCCCGGCACGACACCTCATCGTATGCCTGCACCGCATCCGGCTCAATGCCCGGATAATAAATCAAGAAAGGTATCGGCTCGGCGGTATGCGTGCGCAATTCGCACGGGGTCGGATGGTCGGGAAGCACGGCTATCGCCACCGGTTCGTCCCAGTCTTTTACCACTTCCCAAATGGGTTTAACGGCACGCTGGTCCAGATATTCGATGGTCTTCAACTTCAAGTCTACATCGCCCTCATGTCCTGCCTCATCGCTTGCTTCGATGTGCAGGTAAACGAAATCATCGGTCTTCAGGGCATCGATGGCGGCTTGTGCCTTGCCTTCGTAATTGGTGGTATAAAGTCCCGTAGCACCTTCCACATCGATGCACCGGAGTCCGGCATAGCGTCCGATGCCCCGGATGAGGTCGACCGCCGTAATCACCGAGCCCTTGCGGATGGAGGGGTATTTATTCGCCAACGGCTCCATCTTCGGGCGATAACCGGGACTCCAGGGCCAGATGCTGTTCGCCGGGTCTTTGCCCTCGCTCATCCGTTTCAGGTTAAGCGGATGCGAAGCCAGCAAGTCTTGCGAAGCCATAATCAGCCCGTTCAGCAAATCGGCGGTTTCTTGCGCTTCGGGAACCAACGCCTTCACCAGATTCGGGCGGAAGGGCTGCAACGGGATGTCGTGCGGAGGCACGCAAGCCACGTGTTTGTTTCCGCCTTTCACCACCAGCAAATGCCGGTATTGCACGCCAGTATAGAAATGGATACGGTCGGAGCCTAAGCGTTCTTCCAAGGCACGAATCAGCTCGTCGGCTTCTTCGGTGGTGATGTGCCCTGCCGAATGGTTCTTCAGGATATCGCCCTCTATGCATACCAGGTTGCAGCGCATCGCCATGTCATCCGGCTCCAAATCGACTCCGATGCTGGCGGCTTCCAACACCCCGCGTCCCTCGTACACCGTAGGCAAGTCGTACCCCATTACCGACATGTTCGCCACCTCGCTTCCCGGATGAAACCCGTCGGCTACGGTCTTCAGCATTCCGGTGCGTCCCATGCGTGCCAGCATATCCATGCAGGGCGTATGGGCATATTGCAATAAAGTCTTGTTTCCCAGAGAGGGGACAGCCCAATCCGCCATCCCGTCTCCTAATATAATCAGATGTTTCATGTTGCTTTTCTTTTTAAGGCGACAAGATACCAGGTGACCCGTCACCTTATACCTTATCAACTATATATTCGCAATGCTCATAATATCCGCAAACACTCCGGCGGCGGTCACGCTCGCACCGGCTCCATAGCCTTGGATAAGCATCGGATATTCGTTATAGCGCTCGGTGGTAAGCAAGATGATATTATTGCTTCCCGCCAGTTCGTAGAACGGATGATGGCGGTCTACCTCTACCAGTTCTACCACTCCCTTTCCGCCTTCGAAGCGTGCCACGAACCGCCAGCGCTTGCCTTCACGCTCCAACACCTTGCGGCGTGCCTCGAAATCGGCATCCAGCGAAGGTATCTTGCGCCAGAAGTCATCCAGCGACCCTTCGAAGAAGCTGTCGGGAATGAACAAGTGTTTCTCCACATCTTCCTGATTCAGGCAATATCCCGCCTCGCGTGCCAGGATGACCAGCTTGCGCACCACATCGGTCCCGCTCAGGTCGATGCGCGGGTCGGGTTCGGAATACCCCTGCTCCTTCGCGTTCCGGATGGTCTGGCTCAAAGGCACGTCGGCACTGATTTCATTGAAAATGTAATTCAGCGTACCGCTCAACACGGCTTCGATTTTCAATATCTTGTCTCCACTGTTAATCAAGTCATTGATGGTATTGATGACCGGAAGCCCTGCTCCCACATTGGTCTCGAAGAGGAACTTCACGCCCCGATGGCGGGCTATGCGCTTCAGTTCGGCATAAATCTCATAATCCGAAGAAGCCGCAATCTTGTTCGCCGCCACCACCGAGATGTTATGCCCCAGGAAATCCTTATACAAGGAAGCGATTTCGGGGCTGGCTGTACAATCCACAAACACCGAGTTGAAGATATTCATCCCGATAATCTCATCGTGCAATACCTGCACCGATGAAGGCATGCCCTTTTCTTCCAGTTCCTCGCGGTAATGGGCAAGGTCGATTCCCGCACGGGTGAACATTGCCTTGTGCCCGTTGGCGATTCCCACGATTTTCAGGTTCAGTCCCCGTTCCTGCTTCAAGCGTTCCTGCTGGCTGTGTATCTGGTCTATCAGGCTATGCCCCACCGTACCGATGCCGCAAATGAAAAGGTTCAGCACTTGATATTCGGAAAGAAAAAACGAATCGTGGATGACATTCAAGGTCTTGCGGAGCGAACCGCCTTCTACCACAAACGAGATATTGGTTTCCGACGCACCTTGCGCACAGGCTATCACGTTAATGCCGTTCCGCCCCAGCGTACCGAAGAGCTTTCCGGCAATGCCCGGCGTATGCTTCATGTTTTCACCCACAATAGCTACCGTAGCAAGCCCTCCCTCGGCTTTCATCGGGCTGATTTCGCCCATTTCGATTTCCTTGGCGAACTCTTCATCGAGCACCTTGCAGGCAAGTGCCGCATCTTCATTGCGCACGCCGATAGAAGTAGAGTTTTCCGAAGAAGCCTGCGATACGAGGAACACACTGATGCCGTTCTCCGCCAGGGTCTTGAAGATGCGGTAGTTCACGCCGATAACGCCTACCATACCCAGTCCGGTCATCGTAATGAGGCACGTGTCGTTGATAGAAGAAATGCCCTTGATGGCTTTCGAAGAATGGTCTGCCTCCTGCTTCACGATAGTGCCCGGAGCGTCGGGATTGAATGTATTCTTTATTAATATAGGTATATTCTTATGGCATACCGGATAGATAGTAGGCGGATAAACCACCTTCGCGCCGAAGTTGCAAAGCTCCATCGCCTCCACATAGCTCAGCTCGGTGATGGGGTAAGCGGTGCTGATGACCCTCGGGTCAGCGGTCATAAACCCGTCCACATCCGTCCATATCTCCAGCACATCGGCATCCAGCGCCGCGGCGATGATAGAAGCGGTATAATCAGAACCGCCCCTGCCCAAATTAGTCACTTCGCCCGTATCCTTATCCGACGAGATAAAGCCCGGCACCAACGATACGCGCGGAATCTCACGGAAGGTCTCGCGCACCAGACGGTTGGTCAGTTCCGAGTCGAGGATATGCTTGTTGTGCTTCTTTTCCGTCTTGATGAACAGGCGGGAGTCGAACCATTGTGCCCCGTCGATGAGCGTAGCCACGATGATGGAAGACAAACGCTCGCCATAGCTTACGATGGTCGACGAGGTCTTGGGCGAAAGGTCGCGTATCAGATAAATGCCTTGAAAGATATCCTTCAATTCGCTCAGCAGCTCATTCACACAATCGAGGAGCAACTCCCGTTTCTCGCCCGCAGGAATCACCGTATAAACCATTTCGATGTGGCGGTTCACGATTTCCTTCATCTCTTTCTCGTATCCCGAATCGCCCGATGCCGCCATGTTCGAAGTCTTTATCAACTTGTCGGTGATGCCTCCCAACGCCGAAACCACTACGATTACCTTATCATCTATCGCCTCAACTATTTTCTTTACATTCAACATGCTGTTGACGGAGCCTACCGACGTTCCGCCGAATTTCAATACTTTCATACGATTGTTCGATAAAACTAATTGATGGCACACGATGAACCCTTAAAAAAATCCGTTTCATCTGTGTGCGATGAATTATAAACACTTATTATTGAATCATAAAAATGAAGAAATGCCTGCGTCCACAGGCGTGTATCACGTAGAAACACCATTATACAACCGCTCAACCCCGAGGGGTCATCCCAGTGGCAGATGTATAGAGGGACATACGCCCCGTGGCACACATCAGAATGATATGTAGATTGTTCCGGTTCATGTATAATTGTTTTGTCGTTCGCAAATATAGTAACATTTTTCCATAAACAAACATATTCGGCGTTTTTTTTGGAATAATCCGTCAAAGTTCATGCCCGCGAAGCCGAAAACAAGCGTCAAAGGACGGATGATTGCACACTTTCCAGCGAAAATCTTCACAAACTATTGCAAGAGAATAAAAAATCCCCTATTTTTGTTCACATAAACTTATCGACAAAATATTTAAAAGCAACAAGAATATGGCAGATTCTAAAACTATCCTCAGCAGCGCTGAAGAAAAAATGGATATGGCAATCATGTATCTGGAAGATGCTTTGGCACATATCCGCGCCGGAAAAGCCGATGTACGTCTGCTTGACGGCATCCGTGTAGATTCATACGGAAGCATGGTTCCTATTAATAATGTAGCGGCGGTCACTACCCCCGACGCACGGAGCATCGCCATCAAGCCGTGGGACAAGAGCATGTTCCGCATCATCGAAAAAGCGATTATCGACTCCGACCTGGGTATCATGCCCGAAAACAACGGCGAAATTATCCGCATCGGCATCCCTCCATTGACAGAAGAGCGCCGTAAACAACTCGCCAAACAATGCAAAGGCGAAGGGGAAACGGCTAAAGTAAGCGTACGCAACGCACGGCGCGATGCCATCGACGCCCTGAAGAAAGCCGTAAAAGACGGTATGCCCGAAGACGAGCAGAAGAATTCGGAAGCAAAGCTTCAAAAGACGCACGACAAGTATATCAAGCAAATCGATGACTTGCTCGCCGCTAAAGACAAAGAAATCATGACTGTATAACACAAGGAAACGAGATGACGGGTTGACAAGGCTTAGAATACCCCAAAGCACCTAAAACCTTGTCAACTTGTCAACTCATACCTTGTCAACTAAAACAAAAAGCGTTGGAAAAAGGATTAGTCATCAAGAACACAGGAAGCTGGTATGTGGTAAAGACCGAAGACGGGAAGCAGATTGAATGCAAGATAAAAGGGAACTTCCGCCTGAAAGGAATACGCAGCACCAATCCTATTGCGGTGGGCGACCGTGTGCAAATCGCCTTGAACCCCGAAGGGACCGCCTTCATCACCGAAATAGAAGACCGCAAGAACTACATCATACGCCGGGCTTCGAACCTCTCCAAGCAATCGCATATCATTGCAGCCAACCTCGACCTGTGCATGCTGGTGGTGACCGTCAATTATCCCGAAACCTCCACTATCTTTATCGACCGTTTCTTGGCTTCCGCCGAAGCCTATCGGGTGCCGGTAGCACTGGTATTCAACAAGACCGACCTTTATTCAGAAGACGAATTGCGCTATTTGGAAGGGCTTATTCACCTTTACACCCATATCGGATATCCTTGCTTCCGCATTTCTGCCCTCAATAATGAAGGAATCAATGAAATAAAGGAAGAACTGAAAGGGAAAATCACCCTCTTTTCAGGGCATTCGGGCGTAGGGAAATCAACGCTTATCAATGCCATCCTGCCCGAAGCACACCTGAAAACCGGAGAAATATCCACAGCCCATAACAAAGGCATGCACACCACGACTTTTTCTGAAATGTTCCCCGTAGAAGGCGAAGGATATATCATCGACACACCGGGCATCAAAGGATTCGGCACCTTCGACATGAAAGACGAAGAAGTGAGCCATTACTTCAAAGAGATTTTCGAATTCTCCGCGCATTGCAAGTACGGAAACTGCACCCACCGGCACGAACCGGGCTGCGCCGTACGCGAAGCCGTAGAGAACCATTACATCAGCGAATCACGCTATGCATCCTACCTTAATATTCTGGAAGACAGAGAAGAAGGAAAGTATCGCGCGGCATATTAAATAAAAAACACAGACCATCATGAAAACACAACCTATCAAGATGACCAACTTCCGCTGGACCATCTGTTTTATGCTTTTTATGGCAACCACCATCAACTACATGGACCGGCAAGTCCTCTCGCTCACATGGAAAGACTTCATCGCACCCGAATTCCACTGGACCGATACCGATTACGGGTTCATAGCCGGCGTATTCGCCATCGTCTATGCCGCCGGAATGCTTTTTGCCGGACGGGTCATCGACTGGATGGGCACACGCAAAGGATACCTCTGGACAATCGGAATCTGGTCATTAGGCGCCTGCCTCCATGCCCTTTGCGGCATCGCCACCGAATGGTGGGTAGGCGTGGACAACGTAGAAGCGTTAAAGCAAGCCGAAGCAGGCTCAGCCCTGGCATTAAGCATCGCTACCATAAGCGTCTATTTCTTCATCGCCGCACGGTGTATCCTTGCCATTGGCGAGGCGGGCAATTTCCCCGTAGCGGCAAAAGTAGCCGCCGAGTATTTCCCGAAGAAAGACCGTGCTTTCCCCACCAGCATCTACAATAGCGGAGCGGCAATCGGCGCACTTGTCGCCCCGGTCAGCATCCCTACCCTGGCAAGCTATTTCCGCGATTTAGGCGTAGGAAACGGTTGGGAAATGGCATTCGTCATCATCGGTGCATTAGGCTTCGTATGGATGGGCTTCTGGGTATTCCTCTACAAACGCCCGCGCGAAAGCCGTTGGGTGAACGAAGCCGAGCTGGCATACATCGAACAAAATGAAGAAGAAGAAGAGCCACAAGCCTCCTCAGAGGGAGAAAACCTGCCCAAGATGTCTTTCCTGCAATGCATCCGCTACAAACAGGCATGGGCATTCGCCGTGGGCAAATTCCTGACCGATGGCATCTGGTGGTTCTTCCTGTTCTGGACCCCCGCCTACCTGAGCGATGTCTACCACCTGCCCTCTAACGCCCCGATGGCACAATTGCTCATCTTCGTCCTCTATGCCATCACGATGCTCTCCATCATCGGAGGCTGGCTTCCTACCTATTTCGTGGAAAAGAAAGGAATGAACCCCTATAAGGGACGTATGCGCGCCATGCTCATCTTCGCCTTCTTCCCCATTCTTACCCTTTTGGCGCAACCTTTGGGAGCTTACTCGTACTGGTATCCGATTATCATCATAGGCATAGCCGGAGCGGCACACCAGGCCTGGTCGTCCAACATCTATTGCACCGTAAGCGACATGTTCCCGCAAAACGCCATCGCCACTATCATCGGCTTCGGAGGCATGGCGGGAGGCATCGGCTCCTCGCTCATCAATATGGGTTCGGGAGTCCTGTTCGACTATGCCGCCAACACCCAGCTCGCCTTTATGGGCTTTACGGGAAAGCCGGCAGGATATTTCATCATCTTCTGCATCTGCTCGGTGGCATACCTCATCGGATGGATTATCATGAAAGCACTCGTTCCTGAATACAAGCCCATCAAACCGGAAAGCTAACACCTCCGGCAGACGCAAGCAATTGAATAACCAGATGCATATAGCTCCGTGCGCGCACGGAGCTATATGCATTTACAAACGGACCGTTCACCTCAAAAACTCCCGGCTATAACAGATTTTTACATTGGGAACCTCCAAATCCATTGTGAAACGAATAAAATCCACTATATTTGCCTTTGGAAATCACATCGTACGATAACAGGAATAAAAATGAAAGTAATTGAATTAATCAAAGCATCGGAGAAGACCGCTTTCTCGTTCGAGATCCTCCCCCCCTTAAAGGGAACAGGCATCGAGAAAGTGTATGAAACCATCGACCTGCTCCGCGAATTTGATCCGAAATACATCAACATCACCACCCACCGGAGCGAATACGTCTATACCGAGCTGGGGAACGGATTGTTCGAACGGAAACGCATCCGCCGGCGTCCGGGTACGGTAGCCGTAGCCGCCGCTATCCAAAACAAATACGGCATTCCCGTAGTACCCCACGTATTGTGCAGCGGGTTCACACGCGAAGACATCGAGTACATGCTGCTCGACCTGCAATTCTTAGGCATCACCGACCTGCTGGTCCTCCGCGGAGACAAGGCGAAACACCAGTCGGCATTTACCCCCGAGGAAGGCGGATACAGCCATGCCATCGAACTGGAAGCACAGATAAACGACTTCAACCAAGGCATTTTCGTCGACGGATCGCCCATCAAACAACCCGTACACCCCTTCGGATACGGCGTGGCATGTTACCCCGAGAAGCACGAAGAAGCACCGAACATGGAACAAGACATTTACTGGCTGAAGAAAAAGATAGAAACGGGAGCGCAATATGCCGTGACCCAGCTTTTCTATGATAACCAGAAATATTTCGCCTTCGTGGACAGGCTCCGTGCAGAAGGCATCAACGTGCCCATCATCCCCGGCATCAAACCTTTCGGCAAGCTTTCCCAACTCTCGGTGATTCCGAAGACATTCAAGGTCGACCTGCCTCAGGAACTGGTATCGGAAGCGATGAAATGCAAGACCGATGCCGAAGCCGCCGAAGTAGGCGTGGAATGGTGCATCAGCCAATGCCGCGAACTGATGGCACACGGCGTACCCAGCATCCATTTCTATACCGTAGGAGCGGCACAGAGCGTAAGCCGTGTAGCAAAAGCCATTTATTAACTATGTACATCAAGGACATCATAGGGCAGAACGAAGCGAAACAACATCTCCTGACGTTGGCGCATGAAAGGCGCGTCCCTCACGCCATGCTTTTTTGCGGACCTTCGGGAAGCGGGAAACTTCCGTTGGCATTAGCGCTGGCAAGATACCTCACCTGCGAAAATCCCGGCGAGGAGGATGCGTGCGGAAAATGCCCTTCGTGCCAAATGATGAACAAATATGCTCATCCCGACGTGCATTTCGCCTTTCCGGTCATCAAGCGCAAAAGCGGGCGTGACACGGTATCGGCGGATTTCCTGAACGAGTGGAGGCAACAATTGCTGGACACGCCTTACTTCACGTTCCACCAATGGCTGGCACGCATCGGCACCGAGAACCAGCAAGCCCAAATATTCGTGAGCGAAAGCGATGAAATCCAGCGTGCCCTTTCCCTGAAATCATCGCGCGGAGGATATAAAATCATGATAGTCTGGCTTCCGGAAAAGATGAACGCCGAATGCGGGAACAAGCTGCTCAAGCTTTTGGAAGAGCCTCCTGCCCAGACGGTATTCATGCTGGTAAGCGAAGCGCCCGACACGCTGATGCCTACCCTGACAAGCCGCATGCAACGGTTCCGCCTCCCGCCCCTGCACGAAACGGATATCGCCTCAATGCTCTCCTCGCGTTATATGCTCACGCCTGAGGACAGCCGCGAAATAGCCCACCTCTCAGAAGGGAGCGTCATCACGGCTATCGAGAATATCCATTTGGGCGAAGAACACCGGATGTATTTCGACCTGTTCACCTCGCTCATGCGCCTGGCATACGCCCGGAAGCTGAAAGAGCTGAAAGGATGGAGCGAGCAGGTTGCCGCCATGGGGCGCGAACGCCAGAAAAATTTCCTGAACTATTGCGAACACATGGTACGCGAAAGTTTTATCTCTAACTTCCGGCATCCGGAAATGAACTACATGGCACGTGAAGAAAAACAATTCACCACACGTTTTGCCCCGTTCATCAACGAGCGGAATGTAATAGGCATCAGCACGGAATTGCAGGAAGCCATCCGGCATATCGAACAAAACGCGAACCCGAAATTCGTCTTCTTCGATTTCGTACTGAAGATTATTGTATGGTTAGTAAAAAAATAAGAAATCGGCTTTTAAGTTTGCCAATTGGAACACAACCAGAACTTAAGAGTCCAAAAGAATACTTATATGGAGAATAAATTTATATTGAAAAACGGAAGCGGCTCGCTCAGTTGCAAGGGCTGCGGAAAACAAGATAACAAGCTGAACACCTACGACTGGCTGGCAGATGTGCCGGGCAATGCCGAAATGGAAGATATGGTGGAAGTGCAGTTCAAAAACACCCGAAAAGGATATTACAAGAACAGCAACCACCTGAAATTGGAAAAAGGAGACATCGTAGCGGTAGAAGCCAGTCCGGGACACGACATCGGAACCGTAACGTTAACCGGACGCCTGGTACCCCTCCAGATGCGTAAAGCCAACATCAAACCCGATGCCGAAATACGCCGTGTGTACCGGAAAGCCAAAGCCGTTGATATGGAAAAATACCACGAAGCCAAAAGCCGCGAACACAATACCATGATACGCTCGCGCCAAATCGCCCTGCAATTGGGCTTGCAAATGAAAATCGGTGACGTGGAATACCAAGGAGACGGGAACAAGGCCATTTTCTATTACATCGCCGATGAACGTGTGGACTTCCGCCAGCTGATTAAGGTACTGGCAGAAGCGTTCCGCGTGCGTATCGAGATGAAACAAATCGGGGCACGCCAAGAAGCCGGACGTATCGGAGGGATCGGTCCATGCGGACGGGAATTATGTTGTGCCACGTGGATGACCAACTTCGTTTCGGTATCGACCAGTGCCGCACGCTATCAGGACATTTCGCTCAATCCGCAAAAGCTGGCAGGACAATGCGCCAAACTTAAATGTTGCCTCAACTATGAAGTGGATGCCTACGTGGAATGCCAAAAGCGCCTGCCCAGTAAGGAAATCACACTGGAAACCGCAGATGCCACCTATTATTATTTCAAAGCAGACATTCTGGAAGGAACCATCACCTACTCGACCGACAAGAATTTCCTTGCCAATGAAGTGACTATCCCGGCAAAGCGTGCTTTCGAAATCATCAACAAGAACAAGCAAGGAGAAAAACCTGCCAAACTTTCTGATGAAGGAAGCACCGATTCAACGAAATCGAAAGACTTGCTGGAGCAGGAAAGCGTAACCCGCTTCGATAAGAGCAAAAACAAGAAAAAGAAGAAAAAAGGAGGAGAAAACCGGAACAACAATAACCCGGAAGCTCAGGCAAGAAACAATGCCGAGCCCAAATCCAATGCAAACGGGAACGCTACATCCACGGCTCCTCAAGCTTCTGCCCAATCCAGCAAAAAGGCTAAGAACAAAGGTGAACGTACAGAGCACAAAGGTAACGAAGCTCAGAAGCAAGCCAATGCCAAGCTTCCGGTACCTGTATCCAAACAACCGGCATCGAAAAAACTCCCGATGGTAGCAAAAGCAAGCACGCCGAACCCGCCTTCGGGCAAAGCGGAAAACAACGGAAACCGGCACAACAACCGAAACCGGAATAACCGGCGCCCGAAAGGAAATGAAGAAGGAGACGCCTCATCGGCCACAAATATAAAGGCCAATTAAAATTCAGCTTGATGAATGTCCGCATCCAGCCAATTCATCAAGCTGAAAACGAAGATATACTTCATTAGCCATTTCAGTTAACTGCTATAGCACACGAAGATAACTGAAATGGCAAAGTAAGTATATCTTCATTTGCATGCATACTTCATTGAATGGAATCCGATTGGAAACGAAGAATTTAGAATAACATTACGTGGCTCTATCAAACAAAGACGAAATCATGAAACGCTTCACTCCCCTTTTCATCATGGCAATGCCCTTCTTCTTAGCCGGATGCGAAAACGATGCAACCGTCTATCACCAATACCGCACCGTATCGCCTCAGGGCTGGGAACGGGAAGACACCCTTTCGTTCGTCCTCCCCGACTCAACTTTCACAGAGCATTGCTATCAACTGGAAATCGGATTGCGGCATACAGAAAACTATGCCTACCGTGATTTATGGATAGCCATCATCCGTCCTCATTCCGTTCCCCCGGCTTGTGACACCCTCCATCTGGAACTTGCCGACAGGAAGGGGAAATGGCATGGAGAAGGAAACTCAAGCACTTTGTACCAATTTCATGCCCCTGCCGGGAAAATTACACTTTCGCATGCCGACACGTTGGTGCAATTGGTACACCTCATGGCTTCCCCTTGCCTGAAAGGCATTACCGATGCGGGCATCCGTCTATCGCTCACGGGAAGCGTCGATACGCAAAAAGACAAATAACAAGATAGTGAATCCCCACAACGAAGAGCCGCCATAACTGAAGAAAGGCAAAGGAATGCCGATAACCGGAGTCAAGCCGAGCACCATGCCGATATTGACAAATAGATGAAAAAAGAAAATGCTCAGCACACTATACCCGTACACCCGCCCGAAACGTGTGGATTGCCGTTCAGCCAAATAAATCAGCCTCCAGATAAACACGGCAAAAAGGATAATGACCGTCGATGCCCCCACAAATCCCTGTTCCTCGCCTACGGTGCAAAAGATAAAATCGGTATCCTGTTCGGGCACATATTTCAGCTTGGTTTGCGTACCATTCAGGAAACCTTTCCCCAAGAATCCTCCCGACCCTATGGCAATCTTACTTTGATTGACATTATACCCAGCTCCCGTAGGGTCGTCTTCCATACCCAGCAAAACCTTAATCCGGACTTGCTGGTGTGCCTCTAATACATTATTGAATACATAATCTGCTGAAAGGAAGAAACCTATCGACCCTATGGCAAAAAGGAAGATATAAAAATAGTTACGGACACGCTCGTGCAAAGCAAGAAATATCAAGTAAATGCACAACGCTACGCATAAACCGACCTGCACATATACCACATTAAAAGGAATGACATAAAGCGAAAAAAGCAAACTTAAGAATGTGACTCCCAATCCTATGGAAAGGATATACGTAACCGGTTTCCGGCTTTCCTTGCAATAAGAATTGACCAACAAGCCTGAAAAAGCCACTATCAATCCCAATACGGAAAACTCGCCCCACGAAGTATACCCGTCCGACATCAAATCATCTCCGAACCGGATTCCTACGATAAAATAAATAATCGAACACACCCCTGCAAAAAGAATCGAACCGGTCATCCCCTCCCGATACAGCACCAGAAAAAACGCAAGGTAAACCAATGCCGAACCGGTCTCTTTCTGGCAGATAATAAGTATCATGGGCACAAGGATAATAACCAAAGAAAGCAGCATATCACGTCCGCGTTCAATCGAATAAGTATATTCTCCCATAAACTTGGCGAGCGCGAGCGCCGTAGCAAACTTAGCGAACTCAGCCGGTTGCAAGCTGACAGGTCCCAACACAATCCATGAACGAGAGCCCTTGATTTCATGCGGATTAAATATCGTTCCGAACAACAACAAGAGCAAAATGCCATAAATCAAATAAGCATAGGTATCGTAAAGCCGGTCTTCCAACATCAATAAGACAAACCCCAATACCAGCGAACATCCAATCCACATCAATTGCTTTCCGGCACGGGTTCCTAAATCGAAGAAGTCGGGGTCGCCATAATCATAGCTTGCTCCGCACACGCTGAACCACCCGCAAACCACAAGCACCAGATAAAGCGCAATGGTCCACCAGTCCACCGATTTCCATACACTATCTTTCTTGTAAGCCATAATCAATTCTTCTGTGTTGAATATCGGAAGCCAACGCTTCATCCGCTTCCGTCAATTTTCCCGTTAAGTATTTCTCTATCATCAATCTCCCGATAGGTACTCCGTAAGTGGCTCCCCATCCTCCGTTTTCCACGTAAACGGCTATGGCTATTTTCGGATTGTTCATGGGAGCAAATCCCATAAAAGCAGAATGGTCTTTCCCATGGTTCTGCGCCGTTCCGGTCTTCCCGCAGACCTCTATGTCAGGAAGGTTCGCCATCCGGCATGTCCCGCCCAATACCGCCGCACGCATCCCCTGCACCACCTCCTCGTAATGCACCGGCTCCACCTTCGTATACCGTTTGGTACGGTACACCGAATCGATTTGCTCACCTTCTATCTTTTTCACGACGTGCGGTGTGATGAAATACCCACGGTTAGCGATTGTCGCGCCCAAATTAGCTATCTGCAAAGGCGTAGCGGTCACCTCGCCCTGCCCTATGGCGATACTGATAATAGTCAATCCGTTCCACGACCCCCGATAGGCTTTATCATAGAACTGGGCATTCGGTATCATCCCACGCTTCTCTCCCGGCAAATCAATGCCCAATGTATATCCAAATCCCATTGACACCATATAGTCGCGCCATGTATTCATGGCCTTCTGTACCGACCCGTACTTTTGGTGCGCCCCAATCATGTGATATAAACCCCAGCAAAAATAACCGTTACACGAGGTTGCGATTGCCGGAATCAGCGGCAAAGGAGACGGATGCGCATGGCATCCCACATGAAGCCCACGGAAAGAAAACCCTTTCACACAAGAATACATTGTATTCGGCGTAATAATCCCTTCTTGCAAATAAGTCAGAGCCTGCGTTGTCTTAAAAGTGGAACCAGGCGGATACGTTCCCATTATCGCGCGGTTGAGCAAGGGTTTCCAAGGGTCGCGTGCCATCATCTGATGGTTCTTCCCCCGGTTTCGCCCAATCATCATACTGGGGTCGTACGTAGGAGAAGATACCAGGCACAACACTTCTCCCGTAGAAGGTTCTATCGCCACAATGCTTCCGATTTTCCCTTCCAGCAACCGTTCTCCCAGCATCTGAAGTTCAATATCCAAGCTTAGTGTAAGGTTCTTTCCCGGAACGGGAGCCTTATCGAACTTCCCGTCCATATAATTCCCCTGAATGCGTCCGTGCGCATCACGCAACAAAATTTCCACACCTTTCTCGCCCCGCAATTGCTTTTCGTATGAACGCTCCACGCCCAAGCTCCCGATAAAGTCGCCCGGCTCATAATATTCATCCTTTTCTATATCGCCCTTAGACACCTCCGAAATATCTCCCAAGATATGCGCGCCCGCATGATAGCTATATTGCCGGATGGTACGGCGCTGGATGTAAAAGCCGGGGAACATGAACATCTTTTCCTGAAAAACGCCACAATCCTCCGCCGAAAGCTGGGTAAGGAATACTTGATGGGTATAAGGAGAGTATCCGGGATTCAGTTTCCTGTTCTTCAAGTCCTTGAACCTGCGCCTTACAAACTCAGGCGTAAGCTTTAACGTACGGCACAAATCGGCTGTATCAAGGCGGGTTATCTCTTTCATGATGACCGTAATATCGTATGCGGGCTGGTTATAAACCAATAACTTGTCCGTACGGTCGTACATGACTCCACGGCTGGGATATTGCACCCTCCGCAACAACGCATTGCTGTCGGCATTCTTTTTATAATCATCGCTTAGAATCTGCAAGGCAAACAAACGCATGATGAAAAGAAGGACTACCGCCAGTACTGCCCCGCCAATCACATACTTCCTTTTTACCAACTGATAATTCCGGTCCACTATCTCTTCCTCCTCATTACGTCTATCCCCATGATGCAAACCACCGTCATAAACGTATCTGTCACAATCCGAAGCAACAGTTCTACCCAGTGAAAGAAACTAAAAGCGTCAATCACCCTTACCACAACCATAAATGCAAGCACCGCACTCGCCACATAGCGCAAGAAAGAGCCGAAGCCCATGCTTTGAATGCCGGGCTCATAATCGTCTGTAGTTTCACGCAACATCTGCGCCTGTAACAAAGGACGCCGGGAAAAAGCCAAAAAGGTGCTTGCCGCCGCATACATGCCCGGCGTATTGCCAAAAACATCCACACAAAGCCCCAATAAAAAGGCTTGCAGCAATAAAGACTTACGGGGAGTCTCCGAATTGAGAACCAGAATATAATAGATAAAAACAACCGGAGTAGCATAGCCCATGGTATGCACATGATTCAGAATCTCCGTCTGAACCAAGATTAACACCACAAACCACACAATACGATGCAAAGTCTGAACCATAGGATGCTTCCCTTTATTATTTTTAATGAATACTATCTTCCAGCGCGGCCTGCTCCGCCCTTCCGTTGTAGCGGATGACACTCACATCGGTCAACCGCGCAAAATCCGTCAGCAAACGTACTTTCAAAAGATAAGACAACCCGTCCTGACTGTCTTTCCGGTCATCCACGATACCCACCGGAATGCCTTCCGGAAACACGGCGCTATGCCCGCTCGTTACAATGGTATCACCCAACGTAAATTCAGAATGGCGGGGAATATCCTGCAACCAGGCATATTGCGAAGAGCCTCCGTCCCATTTCAATACGCCAAAATAATCCGTACGCTGTATCTTGCAACTAATGTTGCTTCTTGAATTCAGCAGGGGAAGCACCAATGCATAATGTGCCGATGCCTGATAAACAATGCCTACAATGCTATTGCCATTCAATACACCCATTTCCGCATGGATACTGTCGGACATGCCTTTATCTATCGTTATGAAATTATTGCTTCGCGTGATGCTGTTATTTACGACCTGCGCCGGAACCACAAGGTAATCCCTCAATGCATCGCGTTGCATTTGCCGGATAAGAAGCGTATCTGTTTCACGCTCTTTCAGGGCTTCCTTCAAACGCTTCACTTCCAGTTCTAAAGCAACGTTACGGTCTACCAGCTTCCGATTTACAGAGCGCAAGCCAAAATAGGACGACACTTCATAAACCATTTCGTCCACATAACCGACCACACGATTGGCAGAAGTAAAGAATACGCTTCCCTGATAATGATTGAAACGGAACAATAAAGTGAAACTGACTGCTTCCAAGAAAATAAAAAGCAGCCAGTAATCATATTTCAATAAAAAGTTCAGCAGGTTCCGCATATCCTTTACCGCATCAGGAACGAAAAACGGTCTACATTCTTCAACGCGATTCCCGTGCCTTTCGCCACACTCAACAGAGGATCTTCCGCTATATGGAACGGGATGTTGATTTTATCCGTCAACCGTTTATCCAATCCGCGAAGCAATGCTCCCCCGCCAGCCAAATAAATGCCATTGCTCACAATGTCCGCATACAGTTCGGGAGGCGTATTCTCCAATGCATTCAGCACCGCTGTCTCAATCTTGGCTATGCTCTTCTCCAGGCAATGCGCAATTTCCTGATAGCATACAGGCACTTCCATCGGCAATGCCGTAATGCGGTTCGGCCCACGCACGATATAGTCTTCGGGCGCATCATCGCCCAAGTCGGTCAAAGCAGCGCCTACATGAATCTTGATACGTTCCGCCATACGCTCGCTCACTTTCACATTGTGCTGGCGGCTCATATACTCCTGAATATCAGCCGTCAAGTCATCGCCTGCGATACGAATGGAATTGTTCGAAACAATGCCGCCCAATGAAATGACGGCAATCTCAGTCGACCCTCCGCCTATATCTACAATCATATTGCCTTCCGGAGCTTCCACATCCAGCCCGATACCGATAGCAGCCGCCATCGGCTCGAATATCAGATACACATCGCGCCCTCCGGCATGCTCGGCGCTATCACGCACCGCACGCAATTCCACCTCGGTCGAGCCCGAAGGCACGCCAATCACCATACGGAGCGAAGGCGTAAACAAACGGCGTCCCGGATTCACCTTTTTAATCAATCCGCGCATCATCTGTTCACAAGCATTAAAGTCCGCGATGACCCCATCACGCAACGGCCGCACGGTACGGATATTCGGATTTTCCTTTTCGTACATCATCTTAGCCCGTTCGCCTACAGCAATCATCTTATCCGTACGGCGGTCTAACGCAACTACCGAAGGTTCATCCACCACAATCTTATCATTGCTCAGGATAATGGTATTTGCCGTACCAAGGTCCATCGCTATTTCTTGTGTAAAAGAAAACAATCCCATGATTCCAAAATTAATAATTGACAATTAACCATTGACAATTGACGCATCATTTGCCCGCAAACCAATTATGGATAGCCGTATCGTAAGAAGAAGATACGCCAAAGGCTTCACACGCCAACCGGCGGCGTTCTTCGCGGGTAGTGGCTGCTCCTCTCTCCTTTAATATATCGAGCAACGTGCCGTATTGAGCCTTGCTTGCCACAATTACGACATCATTGAAATTCTTTGCAGCCGCACGGATTAAAGAGATGCCGCCTATATCGATTTTTTCGATAATATCCTGTTCGCCGGCACCCGAAGCAACCGTGTCTTCGAACGGATACAGGTCGACAATCACCAAGTCGATTTCCGGAATCTCATATTGCTTCACCTGATTCTGGTCTTCTTCCAGCGCACGGCGGCACAGGATGCCTCCGAACACTTTCGGGTGAAGGGTTTTCACACGGCCGCCCAAAATCGAAGGATAACCGGTCAAGTCTTCTACTGCATGGCACTTATAACCCAAATCTTCTATAAAATGACGCGTGCCGCCGGTAGACAAGAACTCTACTCCATCTTCCGCCAGCATACGGATAATCTCATCCAAACCGTCTTTGTGGTAAACGGAAACCAATGCTGTCTTTATTTTCTTCGTTTCTGACATAGCTATATGGCTTTAAAAGTTAATAATATTATGCTTGGGCGCAAAGTTACAAAATATCTGTTTATAAACATACTAACCGGACGTGAAATTATCTTTCTTTTATTTTGTAACACGTTTGTAATATGTATTAATTGATTTTTCCCTACTTTTGCGCCTGAAATATTAAAGCAACAATATGGAAACTGTTTATTTAGGAATTGTGATATTCCTTTTCATGCTGGCAGTGTTCGACTTGCTGGTGGGTGTCAGCAACGACGCCGTGAACTTTATGAATTCGGCTGTAGGCGCAAAAGTCGCCAAGTTCCGCACAATCATTATTGTAGCAGCCGCAGGAGTCTTCTTAGGAGCCATTATGAGTAATGGCATGATGGACATCGCCAGACACGGCATCTTCCAACCGTCCAACTTCAGTTTTTACGAAATCATGTGCATCTTGCTGGCGGTAATGGTCACCGACGTGGTGCTGCTCGATGTGTTCAACACCCTCGGGCTTCCTACCTCTACCACGGTATCCATGGTCTTCGAACTTCTGGGAGGTACATTTATCCTGGCAATACTGAAAATCTTAGGCGATGAAACAGGCATGTATTCATTAGGCGACATGATGAACACCGAAAAAGCCTTCTCGGTCATCATGGCGATTTTCCTCTCCGTAGCGATTGCGTTCATAGCCGGTACGGTCGTGCAATACATCTCCCGCCTCATCTTCAGCTTCAATTACAAGAAAAACCTCTCGTGGACCATCGGCATCTTCGGAGGCCTCTCTACAACGGCACTCGCCTACTTCATCCTGCTGCAAGGACTGAAAAGCTCACCTTATATATCTCCCGACACGCTGGCATGGATCAGCGACCATAATTCGCTATTGATTTTGGGCTGTTTCATCTTCTTCACCCTGCTGATGCAAGTATTGCACTGGTGTAAGGTGAACGTGTTCCGCATCATTGTCTTGTTAGGAACATTCTCGCTGGCGCTTGCTTTTGCGGGCAACGACTTGGTGAACTTCATCGGTGTGCCCCTCGCCGGCTATTCTTCGTATATGGACTATGTGGCGAATGCCAACGGGACAGGCATCCACGACTTCATGATGAGCTCGCTGATGTCATCCGCCAAGACCCCCATGATATTCCTCTTCCTTTCGGGCCTGGTCATGGTCTACGCGCTGGCTACTTCTAAAAAGGCGCAAAACGTCATCAAGACTTCGGTCGACCTCTCTCGCCAGGAAGAAGGCGACGAGATGTTCGGTTCGTCTGCCTTGGCAAGAACCATCGTGCGCCGTGCTACGGCAACGAATGAGTTTTTGGTGCGTGTCATCCCTGCCAACGTACGGAATTGGATAAATAACCGTTTCAATAAAGACGATGTGATACTCGAAAACGGAGCTGCATTCGACTTGGTGCGCGCTTCGGTCAACCTCGTCCTTTCGGGCTTGCTCATCATCATCGGTACCACGATGAAATTGCCCCTCTCTACCACGTATGTGACCTTTATCGTAGCCATGGGCTCTTCACTTGCCGACCGTGCATGGGGACGCGAAAGCGCCGTTTACCGCATCACCGGCATGTTCTCCGTCATCGGCGGATGGTTCATCACCGCATTCGTGGCATTTACGGTCTGCGCCCTCGTCACCATTATCATGTATTATACCAGTTTCGTAGGCATGTTCATCTTTATCTGCCTTGCGGTATTCCTGCTGGTAAGAAGCAACATTAAATATAGCGAAAAGCAAAAGGCGGAAAAGCAAGACGATATCTTCAAGCGCATGATGGCATCCAAAGACAAGAACGAAATCCTCACCCTGCTCCGCCAGCACGTGCGTGAGACCTTGTCCGACTACATCGACTATACCGAAAAGACCTACGTACAGGTGACCGACGGCTTTATCAACGAAGACCTGAAGAGCTTGAAGAAGGGGCTGAACTCGGCGGAAGAAAAGCGCAAGATGCTGAAGAAACGCCGCCGCAAGGAAATCCTCGGCCTGCGCCGCATTCCTATCGCCCTTGCCATCGAAAAGAACACGTGGTTCCACCTTGGAAGCAACAGCTGCGAACAGATGCTCTACTGCTTGAAACGTATCTGCGAACCGTGCAAAGAACACGTGGACAATAACTTCAACCCCATCTCGAAAGAAAGCATAGCCGACTTCCTGCCCATCCGCGAGGAATTGTGCAAGCTGATGGAAAACACACGTGCCGACATCGAGAACAACAACTATGCCGATGCCGACGATATTCTGGTGAAAGGCGATACGTTGAAGAACAAGATTTCAGCCCTGCGCAAGGCACAGATGAACCGCCTGCAAGAGACCGACAACACAAGCCTGAAAGCCGCCATGGTTTACCTCAACATCTTGCAGGAAACGCAAGAACTGGTCAGCATCTGGCGCCACCTGCTCCGTGCAAGCCGCTTCTTCCAGAACGACTATGTGCCTCAGCAGGAAGCTCAAATCTTGAGTCTCGCCGAATAATCAAGCCACACTAATATTCATTCAAGCCGGTATCTCTCCTGAATGCTATCAGGTGATACCGGCTTGTTTTATAGCTCCTTTACATAAAGAAGGCAAATGAAAAATAGAACGCAACGTAGTTTCAAAGAAGTTTAGATATACTGAAACTTTAGTTTCAATGCACTGAAACTAAAGTTTTAATGCGCTAAAACTCCAGTTTCAACCAGCAGAAACCAAGCACGAAACCGCAAGCATCGTGCATAGCCCTCAGAAGCTGTTTTGAATTTATCGTGCGATGATTTGGGATGAGCTTTTGAGGCATTTTCGCTTCTGTGATGAGGAAGATAGCGGGCTATCTGACGAAGAACAGGAGCGGAAAGGACCAAAAAATCGCCCAAAGCACACACGAAAAAGGATACATCAAGCCAAGAAAAACTTTTTGAAGAAATTCAAAACAGCTTCTCAGTCCGTTATCCGCTCCACCACCTCTTCCTTCGAAGAAAGGGCTTCTCCGTGAAGCTCCACATAGTCCACTCCCATCGGATTGTGCTCGCTTACCTTCACATACAAGTATTTCAGAACCGCCTTCTTGCCGTCAATCGTAGTCTCGCATACGTAACGCTCTCCCCGCCGGCAAATCAGGAACTTCTTCCCCGAATAGGCGGTCAGCGTGACCGTACAGCTATTCTCCCCTTCCTCCACCACCTTATAGCCATACACCATCTTGCGCTGGAAAAAGCTCAATCCGTTCTTTTCTCCCATCCGCTCTTCCCGGTTCACCCAATACACGGACAGAGGCTTTTCCTTATCCAGCTTCCCGCCGACCAGGTTCACATCGTAACACACCAGGTTACGGTTGATGCTCCGGGAGATATGGAACAACCGTTGCGGGGTCAGATACAAATTGCCTTCCGTCTCTGCCATGCACAAGCACGCGCCCGCCCACAAAAAACACAATAAGAAACAAGGAATAAGCACGTTACGCTTCCCTTTATCCAAAAGCCTTTTCAAATCCGTTGCCTTCATAAGTTTTCTCTCATTTAAGGATTTACAAAGCAAAGTTACGATATTCCCTGTATTTCCCAACATTTTTTTTGACGGTTCATGCCACTTTTCTTACCTTTGCAAGATAAATTATCCCCAGACATGAGAAAAACAATTATTTTACTAACCCTGATAGCCTGCTGCCTTGCCTGCACGGGCAATCATAAAAAGAAGTACTCCATGACAAACGAAACCTTGGTCCGCCTGGAAACGACTTTGGGCGACATTACCGTAAAGCTATACGACGAAACCCCGAAGCACCGGGACAACTTTATCAAGCTGGTGAAAGAAGGCGCGTATGACAGCACCCTGTTCCACCGCGTCATCAAGCATTTCATGATTCAGGCAGGCGACCCGGAAAGCAAGACCGCCAGCGATACCGCCATGTTGGGAAGCGGCGATGTGGGCTATACCGTCCCCGCCGAATTTGTCCCCTCCCTCTACCATAAGCGGGGAGCGCTCGCCGCGGCACGCAAGCCGGACAATGTCAATCCCGAACGGGCTTCGTCGGGATGCCAGTTCTACATCGTGACAGGAAACGTGTTCAGCGAAGCGCAACTCATCAACATCGAAAACGATGTCAACCAGGCACGCCTCGACACCATTTTCCAGAACTTGGCGCGCCGGCACATGAAAGACATCTATAAAATGCGCAAAGCCGACGATACCGCCGGACTTCTCGCCTTGCAAGACACACTGGAAGCACAGGCGAAAGTGCAACTCAAACAAGAAGGCCCCTTGAGGTTCACGCCGCAACAAGTCCAGGCTTATACCACCATCGGCGGGGCGCCTCATCTGGACGGAGGCTATACCGTATTCGGCGAGGTAGTAGACGGCATGGATGTAGTTTCGCAAATCGAAGGAGCCAAGACCGGCAAGGCAGACCGCCCGGTACAGAACATCCGTATCCTGAAAGCAAGCATTATTAATTAATGAAGAATGAGGAATGAAGAAACAACGTTCGGCGTAAGCCAATGAAGAATCGCTTCGCCCGCATGGAAAATTCTTCATTCTTCATTCTTAATTCTTCATTTATATGATAAAGGTAAACCATTATACACTGGGCAACGGGCTGCGCATTGTGCACAATGAGGATAATTCCACCCAAATGGTGGCGCTCAACATCCTGTACGACGTAGGCGCGCGCGACGAGTCCCCCGAACATACAGGCTTTGCCCATTTGTTCGAACACCTGATGTTCAGCGGTTCGGTAAATATCCCCGACTATGACACGCCTGTCCAAAACGCCGGAGGGGAAAACAACGCATGGACCAATAATGACATCACCAATTATTACATCACCCTCCCCTACCAAAACGTAGAGACCGGGTTCTGGCTGGAAAGCGACCGCATGCTGAGCCTCGACTTCAATCCGCAAAGCCTGGAAGTGCAACGCCAGGTAGTTATCGAAGAATTCAAGCAACGCAACCTGAACCAGCCCTACGGAGACGCGTCACACCTGTTGCGCGAAATGGCTTACCGGCACCATCCGTACCGCTGGCCTACCATCGGGAAAGAAATCAGCCACATCGCCAACGCCACACTGGAAGAAGTGAAAGACTTCTTCTACCGCTTTTACGCGCCCAACAATGCCATACTTTCCGTAACGGGGCATATCCCGTTCGAAGAGACCATCCGCCTGGCGGAGAAATGGTTCGGACCGATACCGGCGCGCCAGATACCTCCGCGCAACCTGCCCGCCGAAAAGCCCCAGACACACATCCGGCGGCTCAGCGTAGAACGGAAAGTCCCGGTAGACGCCTTGTACATGGCATTCCACATGTGCAACCGCTTTTCGCCGGAATATTACACATTCGACGTCATCACCGACCTGCTTTCCAACGGCCGTTCCTCACGCTTTATCCAGACGCTGGTGCAGCAAAAGAAACGGTTCGCTTCCATCGACGCCTACATCTCCGGAAGCCTGGACGAAGGCCTGCTGCACATCACGGGCAAGCCCGCGCCGGGCATATCGCTGGAAGAGGCGGAACAAACCATTTGGGAAGAGCTGGACAAGCTGAAAACATCCCCGGTGTCCGCCGAAGAACTGGAAAAGGTAAAAAACCGGTACGAAAGCGAACAGATATTCAACAACATCAATTACCTGAACGTAGCCACCAACCTCGCCTTCTACGAACTGATAGGCAAGGCGGAAGACATCAACACTGAAGTGGACAAATACCGCTCCGTCACCCCCGGGCAAATACAGGAAACGGCAAAACGGACATTTGTCCCCGAAAATTGCAACATACTTTATTATAAAGCCATCCAATGAAACAATCACACTACCGCGCACTGCTCTCCCTGGGCCTTCCCATCGTTATCGGGCAAATAGGCGTCATCATCCTGGGCTTCGCCGACACGATTATGGTAGGGCATCACAGCTCCACCGAACTCGCCGCAGCCAGCTTCGTAAACAACATGTGCAACCTCGCCATTATCTTCAGCACCGGATTCGCCTACGGGCTGACACCGGTAGTAGGCCGCCTGTTCGGAGAGGGGAACAAAGAAAAGACCGGAGAAGTCTTGCGGAACAGCCTTTCGGCAAACACCCTGCTTGCGCTCATCGTATGCGGCATCATGTACGCCCTCTACCTGAACCTCCACCGCTTGGGACAACCCGAAGAACTGCTGCCCTACATGCGCCCCTACTTCATTGTATTGCTCCTTTCGCTTCCGTTCGTGCTTTGGTTCAACGCCTTCAAGCAATTCTCCGACGGGATTACCGACACCAAAGTATCCATGTGGATGCTCTTAGGTGGCAATGTCCTGAACATCATCGGAAACTATATCCTGATTTACGGCAAGCTGGGATTCCCCGAACTGGGCCTGCTGGGCGCCGGCATCGCGACGTTGGCATCCCGCATCCTGATGGTCGCCGCCTACCTGGTCCTGTTTTTCTTCACCGCCCGCTACAAGCCCTTCCGCGTCGGATTCCTTGCCGGCAAGACCAACAAGGAAGACTTTTCCCTGCTCAACCGCCTGGGGTGGCCCATTGCCGCCCAAATGGGGATGGAAACCGCCTCGTTCAGCCTTAGCGCCATCATGGTAGGGTGGCTGGGCAGCACCGAACTCGCCAGCTACCAAGTGATGATAGCCGTTTCCCAAGTCTGCTTCATGATGTACTACGGCATGGGAGCCGCCGTATCCGTACGCATCAGCAATTTCCTCGGCCTGCACGATTTCGCCAATATCCGCCGGATAGCCAACACCGGCTTCCGCATCATCCTGGTGATGATTGCCTGCACCTCCATCCCCATCTATCTGTTGCGGAACGACATCGGAGGCTGGTTCACCGACGATGCAGCCGTCAGCCTGATGGTGGCGCAAGTGATTATCCCCTTCCTGCTCTACCAGTTCGGCGACGGGCTTCAAATCAACTTCGCCAACGCGCTCCGCGGGATAGCCGACGTGCGCCCGATGATGCTGTTCGCCTTCATTGCCTATTTCGTCATATCCCTGCCCTTGGGATACCTCTTCGGATTCACGCTCGGATGGGGCATTACAGGCATCTGGACGGCATTCCCCTTCGGGCTTACCTGTGCCGGAATCATGTATTACCTCCGCTTCCGGTACAAAGTGAAGACACTGGGCAACAAATTATTAAATGAATATCCGCATTTTACCTAATTGACTGTAGGGGCGTATCGCATACGCCCTGAAAGCATCCGCGTGGATAAGTGGACGCATTCGGGCGTATGCGATACGCCCCTACATGGGATGTTTGCGGATATTCAAAATTATTAATTATTAATTGTTAATTATTAATTGCAAAATGTTTTCCACCCCTGTCAAAATAGCGTTCGGATACATCCTGCTGATAGCCCTGCTTTTCGGAGCCGGCGGATACATCTACCGGCAAATGGCGTTGCTGACCGCCCCCTCCGATGCTGAAAGCACCATCAGCTCGCGCCGGAAAACCACGCATCAGATTATCACCCGGCTTTACGATGCCGAAATCATCGGGCAGACCCTGCATGCAGGAAGGCTCGACGAATACCCCAACTACAAACGCGCGATGAGGGAAGCGGGAATCCTGATCGACTCCCTCCAGCAACAACTCGCCGACACCCTGCAACAAGCCCGGCTGGACACCGTACGCACCCTGCTGAAACAAAAGGAGCGGAACATGCTGAGCGTATTGGAAGCCATCAAGGAAAACCCTACCGACGAACTCTACCGCCAACAACTGGACAGCCTCATCCTCCAGCAAGACTCCATACTGAGCAGCACCCACGTGCGCCGGCGCGTGGTCACACACCACAATTCATACATGATACACCATAAGCCGAAGAAATTCTTCCGGCGGCTTGCCGACCTCTTCGCACCTGGGAAACCCGACTCCACACAAGTAGACAACATCATACAAGAAGAATACACCGACACCATCGACGAAGCCTATAACCCCGCAGACACCATAGCCAGCATACTGACCTCTATCCAGCACAAAGTCTACCAAAACCGGCAGGAACAGCAACGCACCCTCGAAATACGGATAAACCAGCTGCGCATAGCCGGGAACATGCTGAGCCAACGGGTGAACCAGCTATTGGAAAGCATCGAGACAGACGAACAGGCCGCCATGGAACAACGGATTGCCCACGAACAGGACATCAGGGAACAGGCGGCACAAACCATGGGAACCATCGCCACAATCGCCGTAGCCCTCGCGCTGCTGTTCTTCATCATCGTCTGGCGCGACTTTACCCGAAGCAACCATTACCGCAAAGAACTGGAAAAATCGAAACAATACGCCGAAAACCTGCTCGCGGCACGCGAAAAACTGATGCTCACCATCACACACGACATCAAAGCCCCCGCCGGTTCCATCATCGGATACATCGACCTGCTGCTCAGGCTGGTGCACGACCAACGCCAGCAATTCTACCTGCGCAACATGCAAGGCTCGGCACGCCACCTGCTCGAGCTTGTAACCTCCCTGCTCGATTACCACCGGCTGGAAGCAGGGAAAATGGACCTGCACCCCGTCGCTTTCAACCCCTACGAACTGTTCGAGCACATCTATACCAGCTTCCTCCCCATCGCCGGGAAAAAACAGCTGGAACTCATCTTCCATACCGACCTCCCGCACGACCTGAACGTGGAAGGAGACCCGTTCCGCATCCGGCAAATCGCCGAAAACCTCTTGTCGAACGCCTTGAAATTCACCGAAAAGGGAAACATTACCCTATACGCCACCTACAAGGAAAGCCACTTCCGCTTCCAGGTAAGCGATACAGGATGCGGCATGAACGCACAAGAACAGGCACGCGTATTCCAGGCATTCACCCGCCTGAGAAGCGCGCAAGGGCAAGAAGGCTTCGGATTAGGGCTTTCCATCACGAAAAAATTAGTCGAACTCCTGAACGGAAACATCCGCATCGAAAGCACCCCCGGAACAGGAAGCACATTCTACGTCTCCATGCCGCTCCCGCAAGCCAAAACCATCGCAGGACCTCCCGAAGAAACAACCCTCATGCCCGACAAGCAATGGCACATCCTGCTCATCGACGACGACCGCATCCAGCTGACACTGAACGAAACCATGCTGCGCGCCATGTTCGCCCACCTCCAGGCAAGCCATGCGCCCGTCGTCCATTGCTGCACACAGCCCGACGAACTGTTCAAGCTCCTCCGCTCCGAACCCGCCGACCTGATTCTGACCGACATACAAATGCCCGCCATGAACGGCTTCGAACTGCTGAAAGCCATCCGGAAGCTCGACACACCGCAAGCACAAAACGTGCCCGTCATAGCCATTACCGCACGAAACGACATGAACGAAGCCGATTTCCGGCAACAAGGTTTCGCCGGATGCCTCTACAAGCCGTTCAGCCGGGAAGAACTATGCCAAATATGCCGGCAAACCCTGCAATTGAAATGGAAAGACACCGAAGCTCCCCAAAAAGCCGAAGCACCCGCCCCGCCGGTATCAAAGAAGTTCAACTTCGCTCCCCTGACCGCCTTTTCCGAAAACGATGCGGAAGCGGCGCACCAGATTATCCGCACCTTCATCGAAGAAACCCGGAAAAACCGGTGCCGGATAGAAAAAGCGGTACAGGAACAATCCATGCAAGAGTTGGGAGAAACAGCACACAAGATGCTCCCCACCTTCACCCTGATAGAAGCCCAAGAAGCGCTCCCCTCCCTCCAATGGCTGGAAGCACACCGGACAGCTACAGCATGGGAAGAGGAAGCGGAACAACATGCCCAAAACGCACTACGCTGCATGGAGGAAATGCTGAAAGAGGCGGAAGAAACCGGAAGGCAAGCATAAATATATGATAAATTCCGCATTTCCTCCCCCAATTGCCTTGTAGAAACAGGCTTCATCGAACACAGAGGCACAGAGACACGGAGGAATAATTTATTTCTCAATATACGATTTAGAGCCTGTTTAAATTTTGCTCAGGTTAATTTGCGAATTGTTTTCGAGGATGTTTTTCTGATTTTATAAGGAGGATAGCGGGCTATCTGACGAAGAACAGGAGCGAAAAAGACCAAAAAATCGCCCAAAGCACACACGAAAACGGATACATCAAACCAAGAAAAACTTTTTGGAGAAATTCAAAACAGCTTCTTAAACAGGCTCTTACTATTTCAAGGATTTAATTGTACTTCGTAAATTGTAAAATCGTAAATATCCCTCCGTGCCTTCGTGTCTCTGTGTTCAATCAAACTCAAAAACTATGGAAAAGAAAAACATTTGGGGGATTATTATCCAGACATTGATTACGATTCTGACGGCTATCGGGACTACGCTGGGCGTGACTTCGTGCATCTAAGCAATTGTAGTCCATCGGATTTCCGCGCAACATCTTTGTAACACAAATTACACGGTTTCTTTACACGCCGGTCACCGGAATGTAATACGCCTGCTTTATTTTTGTTGCCTGCAATGAAAAGAACATAAACATCAAGCTATATGAAAACAAGAAAACTTTTCCTCGCTTTCGCCTGTGCGCTATCCGCACTGGCAGCACAAGCCCAGACCCAGGTCATCGCGCACCGCGGATTCTGGAAAGCAGAAGGCTCTGCACAAAACTCGGTTACAGCCCTGAAGAAAGCTGCCGAAGCCCAAGTGTACGGCTCTGAATTCGACGTGCAACTGACCAAAGACGGCATCATCGTCGTGAATCACGATGACACCATCGGAGGCTATACCATCGCCGAAACCGGCTATGACACGCTGAAAGGCCTGAAACTGAAGAACGGCGAACCGCTTCCCACGCTGGAAGACTATCTGAAAGCCGGCAAGCAGCTGCCCGGCATCCAGCTCATCCTCGAAATAAAGCCTCATAAGACAGAAGCTGAGGAGGACCTGATTTCTGCCGGCTGCGTCAGAATGGTAAAGGAAATGGGCATGGAAAAACAGGTGGAATACATCTCGTTCAGCCTGCATGTATGCGAACAGCTTGCCAAGCTGGCGCCGGATTCGGAAATCGCCTACCTGAACGGCGACATCGCCCCCAAGGAGGTCAAGGCGAAGGGCATCAACGGCATCGATTACCATTACAAAGTGTTCGACAAGCATCCCGAATGGGTGAAGGAGGCGCACGACTTGGGCATGAAGGTCAACGCATGGACGGTGAACGACGCAAAAGACATGCAGAGGCTCATCCGCCTGAAAGTGGACTACCTCACCACCGACCAGCCGCTGGAAGCGAAAGGGCTTATTTAACGGATTTATCACACCCCGGAAACACCGGTGTAACACCTTCCGCCTATCTTTGCCATGTCAAAAAAAGGAACAAGGAAAAAGCATCATAAATAAGCACTGATTAATTGACTCTCTCTTTCTTGACGTCGCCGCATGCTGAAAATGCCGCGACGTTTTTTGTGTATTCCCGTAAATTCTTGTTACCTTTGCCTGCAAACAAAAAAGATTCTGAATATGGCAAAATTTAAACGTATCTTGTTAAAGTTAAGCGGCGAAAGCCTGATGGGAGAAAAGAAATACGGCATAGACGAGAAACGCCTGGGAGAATATGCCTTGCAGATTAAGGAAATACACGACATGGGCGTGCAGATAGGCATCGTTATCGGCGGAGGGAACATTTTCCGCGGGCTGAGCGGTGCCGGAAAGGGATTCGACCGCGTGAAAGGCGACCAGATGGGGATGCTCGCCACGGTAATCAACAGCTTGGGGCTAAGCTCGGCATTGACGGCAAACGGGGTGAAGGCACGGGTGCTGACGGCTATCCGCATGGAGCCGATAGGCGAGTTTTACACCAAATGGAAAGCCATCGAAGCCATGGAGAACGGTGAAGTGGCCATCATGTCCGCCGGCACGGGAAACCCGTTCTTTACCACCGACACGGGTTCATCGCTGAGAGGCATCGAAATAGAAGCCGACGTGATGCTGAAAGGCACGCGCGTAGACGGCATCTATACCGCCGACCCCGAAAAAGACCCGACCGCCAAGAAGTTTGACGATATCACGTACGACGAAGTGCTGGCACGCGGGCTGAAGGTGATGGACCTCACCGCCACCTGCATGTGCAAGGAAAACAACCTGCCCATCATCGTCTTCGACATGGATACCGTAGGCAACCTGAAGAAGGTCGTTGCCGGTGAAAATATCGGTACGCTGGTACATAATTAATAATTAATAATTAATAATTAACAATTAATGCCAATCAGGAGTTAAAAGGGAGTTAAAAGGGAGTTAGATGCCAATGCCTTTTGCACCGCTTCTGTAGAGACGATGTGCACATCGTCTCTACTACGTGGCATATACAAAATGCACAAATAAATACCGCGTGAAGTATAACTTCTGAACGAAGTGATAACTCCTGTGAAACATAACTACGTTTAACTCCTGATTCGCATTAATTGTTAATTATTAATTATTAATTGTTAATTGAATTGTTGTCCCGTTCTTCATCAGCGGTATTTCCTTCAGGCGGCCGAGGGGAATCCCCCGAGCCTGCGCAATGATGTTCCGGTTTATCTGCCCGTGGGCAACCACCAGCACCGACTTGCCCTCGCAATGCTGCTTCAGATAGTCGATGCACTTGCCTGCGCGTGCGTAAAGCATGGCGGGGGTTTCGGCGTCTTTCGGGAAACAGGAACGGTCGACACTGTTTATCGACATCCCCGTCCAGCTCCCCCAGTCCACTTCGCGGAACAGGGCATTCTTTTCCCAGGGCAAATCCCGGCTGCCTACCGCAAGGCGTACCGTATCTGCCACCCGTTGCAGGTCGCTGCTGACAATGGCATCCAACGGAATGTTTTCCAAGGCCTTTCCCAAGGCTATGGCCTGCCGCTTCCCTTCTTCGGTGAGGTGTCCGGGCAAATGCCCTTGGAATATCCGGCTCAGGTTTTCTTCTGTCTGCCCGTGGCGGGCGAGGTATATAGTCAACATCTTATTAAATGAAGAATTAAGAATTTGAATATCCGCAAACATCCCATGTAGGGGCGTATCGCATACGCCCGAATGCGTCCACTTATCCACGCGGATGCCTTCGGGGCGTATGCGATACGCCCCTACAGTCAATTAGGTAAAATGCGGATATTCATTATTAAGAATGAGGAATGAAGAATCTTTTTTGAATGAAGAATGCTGTTTCTTCATTCTTAATTCTTCATTCTTCATTTAAATCAGTCTTCCATCAGTTTCCGGTAACGCACGCGCTTCGGCTCTACATTGCCCATGCGCTTCATCTTGTTTTCCTCGTATTCGGTGTACGAGCCTTCGAAGAAGAACACCTCGCTGTTTCCTTCAAACGCCAGGATGTGGGTGCAGATACGGTCGAGGAACCAGCGGTCGTGGCTGATTACTACGGCACATCCGGCAAAGTCTTCCAAACCTTCTTCCAGCGCACGCAGGGTGTTGACGTCGATGTCGTTGGTAGGCTCGTCCAGGAGCAATACGTTGCCTTCTTCCTTCAGCGCCATGGCGAGGTGCAGGCGGTTGCGCTCGCCTCCCGAAAGCATGCCGCAGAGCTTTTCCTGGTCGGCACCCGAGAAATTGAACCGGCTCAGGTAGGCACGGGCGTTCACGTCGCGGTTGCCCATGCGGAGCAAGTCGTTGCCTCCGCTGATAACCTGGTATACGGTCTTGTTCGGGTCGATGTCTTTGTGCTGCTGGTCCACGTAGGCAACCTTTACGGTTTCGCCCACTTCGAAGTCGCCTTTGTCGGGCTTCTCAATGCCCATAATCAGGCGGAACAGGGTGGTTTTTCCGGCACCGTTGGGACCGATGACGCCCACAATGCCGTTGGGGGGAAGCATGAAGTTGAGGTCGTCGAAGAGCAGCTTGTCGCCGTAAGCTTTTGCCACGTGTTTCGCCTCGATTACCTTATTTCCCAGACGGGGGCCGTTCGGGATGAAGATTTCGAGCTTTTCTTCTTTCTCCTTCACGTCTTCGTTCAATAACTTGTCGTACGAGTTGAGACGTGCCTTGCCTTTCGCCTGACGTGCCTTGGGCGCCATGCGCACCCATTCCAACTCGCGTTCCAGGGTCTTGCGGCGCTTGCTTGCCACTTTCTCTTCCATCTCCATGCGCTTGGTCTTCTGCTCCAGCCAGCTGGAATAGTTTCCTTTCCAGGGGATGCCTTCGCCACGGTCCAGCTCCAGAATCCAGCCTGCCACGTGGTCGAGAAAATAGCGGTCGTGCGTCACGGCAATCACCGTTCCTTCGTATTGCTGGAGGTGTTGTTCCAGCCAGTCGATGCTTTCGGCATCCAGGTGGTTGGTAGGTTCGTCCAGCAAGAGGATGTCGGGCTTCTGGAGCAGCAGGCGGCACAGCGCCACCCGGCGGCGTTCGCCTCCCGAAAGGTTCTTCACCGGCTGGTCTTCGGGCGGGCAGCGCAAGGCGTCCATCGCGCGCTCCAGCTTGGAGTCGAGGTTCCACGCATCGGTAGAGTCGATGATGTCCTGCAGTTCCGCCTGACGGGCAAAGAGGGCATCCATTTTCTCGGGGTCCTCGTAATACTCGGGCAAGCCGAACTTCTGGTTGATTTCCTCGTATTCGGCAAGCGCGTCTACGGTTTCCTGCACGCCTTCCATCACGACTTCCTTCACCGTTTTCGTATCGTCCAGATGAGGTTCCTGCGCCAGATAGCCTACCGAGTAGCCCGGCGAGAACACTACTTCGCCCTGATAATTCTTGTCCAGTCCGGCGATAATCTTCAGCAACGTAGACTTACCGGCTCCGTTCAAACCGATGATGCCGATTTTCGCTCCATAGAAAAAGGATAGGTAGATGTCTTTCAATACCTGTTTGTTGTTCTGGAATGACTTGCTCACTCCGACCATCGAAAAGATAATTTTTTTATCGTCTGCCATATTCTTTATAGTTTTAATGTTTCTGATAATGTCTCTTGAAATAACGGTACGTGAATGCCTGATACAGCAAAAGCCCTGCCACGGCTATCAGTATTTCCGCCCCAAACAAGCCTTTGCCCTGGCTTTGCAGATACACGCCCAAGAAGATGCCGCACGCCCACGCCAATTCCCACGACAAGCGGTATGTGTGATAACCCGTCCCGCGCTCGCAATGCAAGGGGAGCAAAATCATCATCTGGAGGAACTGGCCGATGGAAAATCCCGTGCCTAAGCCTATCAGGCATCCGCCTATATAGAGGGGATAAACGCCCTCAGGATGATGCAATGCCATCAGTCCGGCAATCATCAGCAATTGCCCCGCCCCAACTTGAATCCGCCCGTCGACCTGCCGCCTTACGCTCTCCCTCACCAACAGATAGAGCAGGAAGCCAAGCCCTGTGCAAAGATAAAAGGAAAAATCGGAAACCGAAACAAAAAGCATGCCTATCACCAACGGAACCGCCATCATATTGATGCCCGGAGGGACCGCACGGAAAAGCAAGAAACGGTCGGACGAGCACAGGGGCAAATCCAAAGGGGCGCGGAAACTGATTTTCACATACCCGATTAGCACCATAGCCACCGCCAGCAAGCACGCCGAAGCACTTACCAGCTGCGTGAAAGCCACATGCTGCATCCCCGCCAAGCCAATCACAACACCCGCCAACATGCCCGCGATGCCCGACCATGTAAAAGCCCGGTTCGCTCCGTCCCGCTGATGGCTGGGAGCCACATCTATCGCCAATGTGCTTCCGGTAGCCATCAAAGCGATTCCGAACGCACTCCCCTGCAAGACGCGCAAAGCGACAATCTGCCATGTTGCCGAGGTCCACGGATAAGCCAGCGTCGCCAGACCTAACACAATCATGCTCCGTATGCATACCTGTTTCCGGCTGAATGTATCGACCAGATAACTGTTGAACACTCCCGGAATGAACAGGGACAAGCCGAACACTACCGCCATGCACGCCGCTTCCACTCCTGTATATCCCCAGACATTCGTCATCCACCGGTGCAGGACAGGAAACTGCATGTATACGGCGGCATGAAAAAACACATTTGCCGCTGCAAGCAAAGTAAAGTTTTTATTCCACAGCATATACCTTTATTATAATTGACAAATGACAATTGACAATTCTTTCACATCGCCGCAGGGCAATTGTCAATTGTCCATTGTTTAATATTGTTCCGACTCGTTCGGGAAACCGCCCGACTTCACATCCGTCACATATTGTCCGATGGCATCGGTCATCACCGCATTCAGGTCGGCATACCGGCGCAGGAACTTCGGGCTGAAGCCTTTGGTCATGCCCAACATATCAGCCACCACCAGCACCTGACCGTCTGTAGCTCCTCCGGCACCTATGCCGATGACGGGGATATGCAAGGATTCGGTCACCTGCTGTGCCAATGCAGCCGGAATCTTTTCCAATACCAGCCCGAAGCAGCCGGCTTCTTCCAACAATTTCGCGTCGCGCAACAGCTTATCGGCTTCGGCATCGCCCTTGGCACGCACACCATACGTACCATACTTGTTGATGGATTGCGGCATCAGGCCCAGATGACCCATCACCGGGACACCCGCCCCGATTATCTTGCGGATAGCCTCTATCACTTCTTCTCCGCCTTCCAGCTTCAGCGCATCGGCACCCGTCTCCTTCATCATCCGCATGGCGTTGCGCACCCCGTCGAACGGGTCTGCCTGATACGAGCCGAACGGCATATCCACCACCACCAGCGCACGCTTCACGCCCCGGACGACCGAACGGGCATGGTAAATCATCTGGTCGACCGTAATGGGCAACGTCGTCACATTGCCTGCCATTACGTTCGATGCCGAGTCGCCAACCAATATCGCATCCACCCCGGCTTCGTCCACGATGCGTGCCGTGGTATAGTCGTACGAAGTCAGCATTGAAATTTTCTCACCTCTTTCTTTCATTTCCATCAAGCGGTGGGTGGTCACCTTCCGAGTGTCACTAACTAAATATCCAGCCATAATCTTTCTCCTTTCTTAAGTAATTAATCCTAATCAGTTTATACAATCTGCCCGTTTTATAGTCAATCAGAAATAAATTGCGAAAAATCATTTGTCATGCTGAACGAAGTGAAGCATCTCGGATGCGCCCACGTGGATGTACACGAGATCCTTCACGTTCGTTCAGGATGACAATACATCAAGAATTTTTCGCAAACCAATTTTGTTTTACTATAAAACGCAGATTTTCACGGATTATCATTTTATTTTATCTGCGTTAATCTGCGAAAATCTGTGTTTCTGATAAATATCATTTAAGTCCGTACACTCACTCAAATAAAAATCCGGGCAAAAGTAAATCATTTCAACGAGTTAAGCAAGCTTTTCATCTTTTCGTAGCTGAACAAGGTGAAATCGGGGATAACCACCCGGCATTTATCACGGATTGCCTCAGCGGGATTCGTCGTGCTCAGCCCTACCACCGCCATTCCGGCGGCATTTCCCGCTTCCAGCCCATGAAACGAGTCTTCGAACACCACACAGTTCTCCGGTACCGTCCCCAGCACCTGCGCCCCCAGCAGGAAGCAGTCGGGGGCTGGTTTCGAGCGGGTGAACATCTCCGCCGTCAGGATTCGCCCGACCAGTTCCTTCAGTTCCGGATGCACGGCATACACGCTCCGCATCTTCTGTCCGTTCGAGCTGGTCACAATCGCCGTCTTCACTCCCTGCTCACGCAGCTCACGCATGAAACCGGTCACTCCCGGCACGTATTCATACTTCATCTCTGCCTCATAGCGGTTCAAATCTTCCGTAATTTCCGCCTGCTCTTTCTCCATCCCGGCAAAATAACGGCTGAAAATCTGGCTCAAGGTCTGCCCCTTGATTATCTTGCCGAAAGCCTCGTACTCCGGATGATACTTCTTCCCCACCGCATCCCAGAAGACGGTATATTGCGGCTCGGTGTCCATCACCACCCCGTCGAAATCGAAAAGAGCGGCTATACATTTGGTTTTATCCATATCCAGTTTTACATTTAGTTTGATTTAACAGCACAAATTTCCGAAATATTCGTCCATCTTCCTAACTTTGCACCGCAATTTTAACGAAAGAATACACAAAATGAACGCAAACAATCCGCACGTGCTGGGAGAAGCACCTATAGGGAAACTGCTGTGGCAATACTCCATCCCCGCCATCATCGGCATGACACTGACCTCATTGTACAACATCATCGACAGTATTTTCATCGGCCACGGCGTGGGTGCCCTTGCCATCACCGCCCTTGCCATCAACTTCCCGCTGATGAACCTGCTGATAGCCTTCAGCACACTGGTAGGCGTGGGAGGCGCCACGCTCTCATCCATCCGTCTGGGGCAAAAAGACGTGCAGGGAGCCGAAGACATCCTGGGCAATGTCACCATCCTGTGCGTGGTCAATGCCGTCGTGTTCGGAAGCATCTCGCTCATCTTCCTCGACCCCATCCTGTACTTCTTCGGCGCCACCGAAGCCACCATCGGCTACGCACGCCAGTTTATGCAAGTCATCCTGATAGGCACGCCCGTATCGTACGTGATGATCGGACTGAACAACATCATGCGCGCCACGGGCTATCCGCGGAAAGCGATGCTCTCGTCGATGCTCACCGTAGGGTGTAACGTCGTCTTCGCGCCGCTCTTCATCTTCTGGCTCGAATGGGGGATGCGGGGTGCCGCACTGGCGACCATCCTCTCGCAGTTCGTCGGCATGATATGGGTGCTTCACCACTTCTGCAGCCGGTCCAGCTACATCCGGTTCCAAAAACGGCGCCTTCGGCTGAAGAAAAAAATCATCCTCAACGTGTTCAGCATCGGCATGTCGCCCTTCGTAATGAACGTGTGCGCCTGCTGCATCACCATCTTCATCAACAGCAGCCTGCTGAAATACGGAGGCGACCTCTCCATCGGCGCATTCGGCATCCTGAACCGCATCCAGATGCTCTTTGTGATGATTGTAATGGGTATCACGATGGGGATGCAGCCCATCACCGGATACAATTACGGGGCAGGACATTACCAGCGCGTGCGGCAGACACTAAGGCTGGGAATGACCGCCGCCGTTATCATCACCACCTGCGGCTTTGCCATCGGCGAACTGTTTCCGCGTGTGTTCGTAGGAATGTTCACCACCAATGACGAGCTGACCCGCCAAGCCACCGTAGCGGTACGCTTCGGAGTAGCCGCCTTTGCCGTGGTGGGTGCGCAGATTGTCATCACCCAGTTCTTCCAGTCTATCGGGAAAGCCAAAATCTCCATCTTCCTCTCCCTCTCGCGCCAGCTGCTGTTCCTTCTTCCGGGACTTGCCCTGCTGCCCCTTGCCTACGGATTGGACGGCGTATGGCTCAGCATGCCCGTGTCCGACTTTCTTGCCTTCATCGTGGCAGTACTGATGCTCGGACACCATTACCGCACGAAGATGAGCGTCGGCAACTGAGCCGAAGCCTTCGGAATGCCGCCGACACGTTTCCGCAAGGTTTCCGAGGCTTCCGGAGTGTTCCCGACACGTGTCCACAAAGTTTCCGAGACCTCCGGAGTGTTCCCAACAATCATTAGAAACGCAGATTAACGCGGATTTCCGCAGATTATTTTAATTTTCAATTTTTCGATTTACGAAGTACGATTTAATGCTCAAATAGTAGATAGTAAATTGTCAAATAGTAAATTAAAATAATTTGTGTTTCAAAAAAACTGTGGTAAATCCGCCTGTCAACTGAACAACAACATCAGATTAAGCACCGAAACCACCGCGGCGATGGTGTAGAGCACGAAGGTGCTCCAGCGCGAATTGGCGTACTCGCCCATCACACGCCGCGACGAGGTAAGCCCCACCTGCAGGAAGACGGTGAACGGAAGCTGCACGCTCAGCACCATCTGCGAAATAATCAGTCCCTGAAACGGGTCGTTGATGAAAAAGATGACCAGCAACGCCACGCCTAATGAGAGGAGCACACCCACGCGCGAATGAATATCCTTGATGTGATACGGCTCGCCGAACATCCCGGCAAAGATAGAGCCTGCCGCCATCCCGCTTGTCACCGTTGATGAAAGCCCCGCCATCAGCAATGCCAAAGCAAAAATCGTACCCGCCTGATTGCCCAGCAAAGGGTCGAGCAACGATTTTGCCTGCTGCAACTCTTCCACCTGCACGCCCTGAGCAAAAAAGGTGGATGCCGCCAGCAGAATCATCGCACTGTTGATAGCCCAGCCCACGCCCATCGAGAAGAGTGTGTCGTAAAACTCGTACTTCAGCAACCGCCGGATGGAGCGGTCATCTCCTTTATTATATTCGCGGCTCTGCACCACCTCCGAGTGGAGGAAGAGGTTATGGGGCATCACCACCGCACCCAGCACGCTCATGATGATAAGCAGGCTGCCCTGAGGGATGCTGGGCACCACCCACGAACGGGCGGCAAGAGGCCAGTCGATGTCCACCAGAAACAGCTCGTAGAGGAAAGAAAGCCCGATGACCGACACAAAACCGATGATGCCACGCTCGATGCGCCGGTATGAGTTGGTGAAAAGCAACACCACCACCAGCACCGTAGTGAGCAACGCGCCCCATACAATGGGCATCCCCACCAGCATCTGCAGGGCTATCGCTCCGCCCAATATCTCGGCAAGCGAGGTAGAGATAGAGGCAAGCACCGCACTGCCCAATATGGGGCGGGCAATCCAGCGGGGCGCATAACGGTGTGCCGCCTCGCTCAGGCACAAGCCGGTCACGATGCCGAGGTGTGCCACGTTGTGTTGCAACACTATCAGCATCACCGTAGACAGGGTAACTACCCACAACAGGGTATATCCGAAATCAGAACCCGCGGCAAAGTTCGAAGCCCAGTTTCCCGGATCGATAAATCCTACGGTCACCAGCAGTCCGGGACCGATATACTTGAAGAAATCCAACCCGCCCAAATAGCGCTGGTGGTCTTTTCGTTTCAGTTCATTCAGTAGTTTTTTCAGCATAATAAAAAAGCCCCTTCCAACCTCCCCCAAAGGGGAGGAGAAAGGAATGGTTTATAGATTAATATTCGTACTATTAGTCGAGGGGGCTGAAATCCAGCGTCAATTGCCTCTCGTCCTCTTTCCGCTTCGGCTTGGGAAGCAAGAGCCTGCGCACGCCCGCCGGTCCCAGCTCGTGGATGGTCTTGTCGGGAAGCTCGCGGCACGTAATGAAAAAACGCGCTTTCTTCATCACCGCCCCCATCTGCTTCAACTCGTAAAAACCGATGCGCGAGAAACGACGCGACATCACAATCATCTTTGCCGACTTCACCCCGATGCCCGGCACACGGAGCAACATCTCGTAGTCGGCACTCTGGATATCGACCGGAAACAGCTCGGGATGCTTCAACGCCCACGCCAGCTTGGGGTCAATCTCCATATCCAGGTGGGGCGAAGCGTCGTCCACCAGTTCGTCTACCCTGAACTGGTAATACCGCAAGAGCCAGTCTGCCTGATACAAGCGGTTCTCGCGCACCAGCGGAGGCTGTTTCAGCAAGGGCAGGCGTTTGTCGTACGTGTTCACCGCCACATAACCCGAATAGTAAACCCGCTTCATCGTGGGCTGGCGGTAGAGCGTCGACGATACGCTGAGGATGTCCTTGTCGGTCTCGTCGGTGGCACCCACAATCATCTGCGTGCTCTGCCCTGCCGGCACGAAACGCGGGGCATGGCGGTGCAGCTTGCGCTCTTCCGCACTTTCCAGCACGCCCTGCTGAATGTACTTCATCGGCAAGTACACGCTACGATGGTCTTTCTCCGGAGCCAGCAGCTTCAGATTCCGCTCGGTAGGGATTTCCAGGTTCACGCTCATACGGTCGGCATACAGCCCCGCCTCGTGCACCAGCTCCTGACTGGCACCGGGGATACTCTTCAAGTGGATATAGCCGTTGAAACGGTGCTTCACCCGCAGGTCTTTCGCCACCCGCACCAACCGCTCCATCGTATAATCGGGATTGCGCACCACGCCTGAGCTAAGAAACAACCCCTCGATATAATTGCGACGGTAAAACTCCATGGTCAATTCCACCAGCTCCGTCACCGAGAGCGTGGCACGCGGGATGTCGTTGCTCACCCGGTTGATGCAATAGGCACAATCGTAGATGCAATAGTTGGTCAGCATAATCTTCAGCAGGGAGATGCACCTCCCGTCCTCGGCAAAGCTATGGCAGATACCCACACCACCCACGGTATTGCCCACACCGCCCTTCGTATTGCGGCGCACCGTCCCGCTCGACGCGCACGACACGTCATACTTAGCCGACTCGGCAAGCACCTTCAGTTTATGCAACACCTGTTCGTTCATCTCTTTCGTTATTTAGAATCATTTCAAATTCAAAGATAACAAGAGTTTCCCAGTTATGCAAACTTTTGCCAAGTTACTGTTCTTTATCCTGCTTTTTATCCTACAACACTGTCCACGTCCACATAGTAGTCTGAAGGATTGTTCCTATCCATGTAGACACGCACTTTCTTCTTGGGATTGATTTCATAACTTTCATACCAAAACGAAGCACTGCGAAATAAATGTATCCGCCCGTCGGGAGCCACGAAACGGCAGCTTATGATAATGGGATGCCGCCCGTTCATGCTTTTCTCCGTGTCTTCGCTGATATCCGTTATTTCTGCGTCCACCACCTTGCCTGTTGCCAGCAACCTCTGGACTTTCCGTCTGTATGCTTTATCCACAGCCCTAAAAGCCGTACCTATGCCAACAAACACACCCCCCATAAACACCAGCACGGCAACGACCCATCCGTTTTCTTCCAAATAGCGGACTTCTTGAGGGTTATCTTTCCGGTAATACACAATTATTTTCCCTCCGGGACGCATGGAGGAAGTAACCACATTCAACGCAGAACCATACGTTTTGCCATTAATGGTATATTCCACAAAGGGAATACCCAAAGATTCACTGTTTCTGCCTTGCATGGACGTAATGACAGCTTCCGCCGGCTCTGCATTTTGCTTGAAAGTCCGGCTTTCGACACCTATATAAATAGAAATGGCGAACAGGAAAAGACCTATCGTGGTAAACACACCGCTGAATACACGGATAAATAACCTGTTTTTCTTTCTGCTCTTGGTGAATTTTGTGCCGTACGACATGAGATAAGGGTTTAAATTATTTTCTCAAAGATAGCAAGCCGTTATTTCATCTTAATGACAAAGCCTGAAAGTTCCATTATCTCCGAATAAGATTCACCGCCTCATCCATTTCAAGCTCTGCGTAATTGCGCATTTTCCGTATTCAATTATTAAGTGCCCCGTTAGCAATTACCAATTGTTTTCGTACCTTTGCACCCGATTTAGAAACTAAACGAAACGACATGTGGTTATTATTAGCATTCTGCTCGGCAGCATTGCTGGGCTTTTATGACGTGTTCAAAAAGAAATCGTTGAACGGGAATGCGGTGCTCCCCGTACTGGCGTTGAACACGCTGTTCTCCAGCCTCATCTTCATCCCGTTCATCCTTGTGTCCCGGTTCTGTCCGTCGGCATTGCAGGACACGATATTTTTCGTACCCGAAACGGGAGGCTGGGAAGTGCACAAATACATTGTGCTGAAATCGGTAATTGTACTTTCATCGTGGACCTTCGGCTATTTCGGGATGAAGCACCTGCCCCTTACCATCGTAGGACCGATTAACGCCACACGCCCTGTAATGACCCTGGTGGGCGCATTGCTCATCTTCGGCGAGCGGCTGAACCTGTACCAGTGGATTGGTGTGCTGCTGGCAGTGGTATCGTTCTTCATGCTGAGCCGCTCGGGCAAGAAAGAAGGCATCAGCTTCGAACATAACCGCTGGGTGTGGTTCGTGGTGCTTGCCGCCTTACTGGGAGCTATCAGCGGCCTGTACGACAAATACCTGATGGGAATGTTCAACAACATGGTGGTGCAGTCTTGGTATAACATCTACCAGCTCTTCATGATGGGGGCGGTGCTGATGTTCCTGTGGCTTCCGAAACGCAAGACCACTACCCCTTTCCACTGGGACTGGTGCATCCCGCTGATTTCCCTCTTCCTTTCGGCGGCAGACTTCGTATATTTCTATGCCTTAGGAATGGATGACTCGATGATTTCCATCGTGTCGATGGTGCGGCGGGGAAGCGTGGTGGTATCGTTCCTCTTCGGTGCCATGGTGTTCCGCGAAAAGAACCTGCGGAGCAAGGCGGTCGACCTCGCACTGGTGCTTCTCGGCATGTTCTTCCTGTATCTGGGAAGCCGGTAAGCATGCGTAGAAACTGTTTCTTATTTTTTCTGTAAGGTAAAACAGTCGATGTCGGGTGCCCAGCCAAAGTCATTCCCCATGCGGATGCAGTTATATCCTTCCGCAAGGGTGACGGGGAGTGTGACGGTGCTTACCTTGTCTTCTCCCCCCGATACCAGTCCTGCCAACTCGTGTTTTTCCCCGTTTACCCAGACATCCAGTTTGCGCTGTATGGGCGAACAGTAGTGTATGGTCATTTCATACGTGCCTCCTTGCCGGCTGTACACTTCTTTCCATTCGGCGTAATTTTCTTGCCTTCCCCCCAGATAATGCACTTTCATGCCTCCCGAACATTCCGGCGAAGCGGCATACAGGATTTGTTTCGGGTTCTTTACCAAATCATCGAAGCAAGGCAGGTATGCCCATTCGGCTTCGTAGCGGGAAGGTTCGATCCGGTGTTCGGCTTCCATCCGGCAAATCAGCACGCCGTGCGGTTGTACCGTATAGCGGCAAGTATCGGTTACGGGCGCAAGGTCTTTTCTCTGTATCAAGTCGCGCACATTGACATTGCCTCCTAATTCCAAGGTCTCCAAAGGAGTGCAAAATGTATAAGCGGTGTCTGATGCGTTGTAGAAAGCTACGGCACGGACCGTTCCACGCTTTTGACCGATGTCTTTTACCAGCACGTAGCAATCCTTATCGCGTTGCGCCACGTATGCCTGAAGTCCAAGCCTGTCTTGGTTCAAGGCTATCAGTTCCTTGTTTTTCAAGAGAGCGAGCGATGCTTCGGGTATGGTGGTCAGGTCGCATCCGATAAGCAGGGGCGAACTCATGATGCACCACATCCCGAAGTGCGTTTCTTCTTCCGCAGGAGAGAGCCCCCGCCCTATTTCCAGCATATCCATGTCGTTGTAATGCCCTTCGCCAGCGTATGCCGAAAGATAGAGGTTTTTCTCGATGATGTGCTTTACAGAATTCCAGTTGGGACGGATGTCGGGGCTGATGCGCCACGAGCGTGCCAATTGCCTTGCCCATGTGCCGGGGAAAGCCCACCGGCAGATGTTGATGGACACATCGGTACGGCCTGTGTTACGGATAGCTTCGCAAATGGTAGTGTAACGCTTTTCTTCGTCCAGCCCTAATTCTCGTGCGCCGCAATAGTCTATCTTGATGAAATCATAATTCCATTCTTTCAAGTACAAATCCATGTCCTGTTGTTCGTGTCCGTACAGCCCTGCACCCACTCCGTTGGCGTCATCGTCGTAGATAGAACCACAGGTGTTGTCGCCTGCATCCGAATAGATGCCTGCCTTTAGTCCCAAGGAATGGATATAGTCGGACACTACGCGCATCCCGTTGGGAAACCGTTCGGGATGGGCATGCATCTTTCCCGTTTCGTCCCGATGCCCGAAAAATCCGTCGTCTACATTTATATATAAGTAGCCTGCATCTTTCAGCCCTTGTGAGACCAAGGCATCTGCCTGCTTCTTTATCAGTTCCTCATTGATATTTACATGATAGGTATTCCACGAGCTCCAGCCCATCAGGGGAGGAAGGAAACCGGCTTTCTCTTGCCCGTTTTCTTGTGTACAGGCACTTGTTGCCAAAAGGAGGCACAGCAGTCCTCCGGTTAAGATTCGTTTGTTCATGGCAGTATGTTTTGTTCGTTTGGGATATTATTCAATATCATCAGAAGCACTGTTTTCATAAATTGGAATTTGATTCGCGGAAGGCGGAGTTGGTGTAGAAACGCTCTCGCCTATGGGAGTAATGCACAGATTATCAAAATAAGGTGTGCTGGTTTTGTCCTCTGATTGTCCGGCAAGTAGTCCTGCCATACCGTAAGCATATAATGCATCTTCAACTTTCAGAATCTGTTTCCCATCAACAAATCCGGTCAGCTCGTTTCCTTTGAACCGTAATTTCAGGTTGTACCATTTCTTGGACGATATGCCGGGCAGCTTTGCGGAAGCCAACAGCTTCTCACCTCCTTCGCTTGTATCCTTATTCCGCTTGATGAGAGCCTGTTGTTCGGCATCGCCCACCAAGGCTTTCTTATCAACCTTGCCTCTGACCACCACCAACCGGCATTGTCCATCATCTGCCAATTGCAAATAGTATCCTTTGGGAATAAAGCCATAACCGCTTCCCACATCGTTGATGCGCCCCATAATGCCTGCCGTGTCACCCGGATTGAGGTATACATCAGCACTGACCTCATAGTCTGTCCAGGCGGAATCACCTATAATGGTATAAGGTTTCCAATCGGGTGCCCACGAGATAGTAGGCGCCGGCACTGCTTGACGCATGCATTTTCCCGTTCCGTCAGGACGGTCGGCTATTTCAAATGCACCACAAATATCAGCGGTATAGCGAGGCAAGTAGCCATAGTGTTCCGGATGTTCGTATTGTTCGAATGTCTCGTAATAGGGAAACGGGAAAGGCCGGGATGCCGGAGCGGAATACGAGCCTTTTTGCTGACCGGTAGTAGTAGAAAGCGAATAAACGGCATCGGGAGCTACCGTTATCGTAAATTCGTTATCCCTTACTGCAATGTCATTCAGACGGACGAATTGTTCTTGTTCGTTGCTATGCCACACACATAAATTCTCTCCCGAAAGAGGACCTGACAATGTGAAGTGCAGCGTCTGCGCTTCTTTGGCATCCTTGGTCTCTATAATCACGCTATAATCTCCTTGCGGGGATTTCAAGGTAACCAATGACCCGCCGCCAGCCAAATCTGTGCATGCGTCGTTGAGATATTCCCATCCCACTTCGGAGAACTGTCCGTAATGCGCATACCCCCATAATGCCTTACGCACCCGGAAATGTCCACTCCAAGGCTCGTATGCCAATACCGTAGGAGGGTCTTCCGCATAAGGCTCTAACGGGTAGATGCCGGCAATGTCATACCAGTTTACGATTTTGGTAACTCCATAGCGGATGTAGTTTTCGTTGAAGCATTCCACCAGACTAATCAGGCAATCAAATCCTTTTTTATACACATGGTCTTCGGTATTCCATATCGGCTTGCCCAATTGCTCTGCCATCGCCTTTTCCTCTGCCGAAACCGGTATGCCTTGGTAAAAGACATGACCGCTGACAATGTCGATAGCGTCCCGCAATTCCTTATCGGAAGCCATGTCTTTCACAAAATTCAGTTTTCCGGCATTCCAATTGTCGAAGGCGTGAATCCTAAGGTCTGTGAAACCGTTGGCATCCAATGTCCGCCGCAAGCGTTTTACGAAATCATAGTCTGCTCCCTTTTCGTTGCGGCAACCGATAGCCGTAAGTTCCAGCCCATATACATTGCGCAAGCCTTTCAGCCAACTTACATAATAATCGGCTGCATCCTGCGACCAAAACTTCCCGTTTCCAATCCAACCCGGAGCACTCCAAGCCGTTCCGTCAAGCGTCAGGCGAGGGTTTCGTCTCTTTGCCTCTTTCAGTATCCACCACGTATAGCCGCGCGAATAATTCAAGTCGCCCCGCACATGTTGGTGACTGGGCATAGAGCCTTGCGTAGAATTGCCGTCACCCGGAATCTCCACCAGCAAGGCACTGATCGACGCACCGAATTTGGGTTTATACACCATATCCAATATCTGGCTGCGCTGAGGTTCCGGATAGTCTTTCAACAATACGGAAGTAGCTCCTCCTCCGTTCACCACACCGATGCCGTCGAAGCGTTTGCCTCCGGCATTACCATCTAATCGAATCGTCTGTTCTTGTCCGTAGCTATATGGAATAGCAGCCAATGCCGGCAAGCTTAAGCCGATAACCAGCCCGATAATCAGTTTTCTCAGTTTGTTCATAGTTTTCAAATACAGGTTATGCAATCAATGACGCAAATATCGGGAATTTTTCTTTCCGCATCCATGTAGAATTGTCCATAATGCTGTAATTTTATGCAACAGGCAGAATTTATTTGCTCTATAATTAACGGAATCGGTCATTTTCCTCTGTGGAGAAACCGTCATACAAGCTTATCCAACCAAACTACAGGCTGCATAAAGGAAGAAGATTAACCGTCCTGCCAGTCCCGACAAGCAAGTACTGCTATCCTGACCTGTCAGGACTGCAGTCCTTATAGGGAGGACTGGCAGGGGAAGCAGGCTGCGTTGCGACATGCAGCTATCTTCTCCGAGAAAAGAAACTACCTGTATGACGGCTTCCAAACGGCAAGCGGCACAGACCGACATAGACCAATCATGCTTAGCCAATGTCAATCTGTGCCGCCTGTGTGCAACAATAAAATCAATACCGTATGCTCAAATCATGTGGTTAGCCTTGAGCCATCTCCTGCCCCATGGAGTAAGACACCACAACAAGAATATTACGCAAGGTAATCCGATAGCGGATAAAACAATTATCGCTTCCATCACTTCTTCTCTTTTTTATTTGTTAACAATAAACCTGACAATAACGTAAAACCGGCTACTAACATTCCGATTCCGTACACCAATAGCTTGTTATTGCCCATATCTTTGAACAAAGAGGCAATCACAATGCCCGTCAACACATACTTGGATACATCAATCAAGTATCCTCCCAATTTTTCTTTCCACATTGCAAATATACTTTATTCTTTTCAAATAATAACGCATATTTGCCCAAATGTTTAAGATACAGAAACATGGAAATAAAAATGCCAGTCATTTGTCTTTCTCCAGCTCCTGCGGGATGCGGAAGGCTGTATAAAGCTCCAATACGGCAGCTATGGTGAGGCAGAGCACCCATTCGTTGCGGTTCCATATCAGCATCATGACCCCGGCAAGAATCAATAGTGCCGCGCCTATCATTTGCTGGCGACGAAGGCGGCGGATGATAAGGTTTGCCCCTTCATAGCGGTCTGCCAGCTGGGTATAGGCAAAGAGTATTGCCCCTGCCAAGTAGAGGTAAGGCGCCCATACGGCACGAGTGATTTGGATAACGGCTCCCGCCAATAACAATACGGCACCTATAGCCGCTATTACCGGATAATGTTTATTCTTCATTTTTCTTGTCCAAGTCTTCTTCGAAGATGTAAATGTCTTCGTTCGGTTTCTTCATCAGGTATTTCTCACGCGCCACCTTCTCCAACATTTCGGGGTTGGACAAAAGTTCTTTCAACTCCCGGCTATCCTCGTCGTACTGGTCGCGGTAATGCTTGATTTCACGCTTCAGCTCGAAGATTTCACGCTTGTGCCTGACCCGTTGTATCAGGTTATTCTCTTCGTCCAACACGCCGATAATCAAGAGAAACGCCAAAATGGTTATCAGGTATTTGTGGCGGCGGATGTAATTCCACACGGCTTTAAGTTTACTCATAATCGGATGGTTTTATGCTAAGATGACGGGGCAAAGATAGAAAGATTTCACGGCAAACCGGCAAGGAAAACCGATATTTTTATGTACTTTTGTGCGGATGAATCACTAATCATATAAACAAGGATTATCGGAAGTATGGAGAATTACATCGTATCGGCACGCAAATACCGCCCTTCCACCTTCGACACGGTCGTGGGACAAAGGGCACTGACCACTACCTTGAAGAACGCCATAGCCAACCACAAGCTGGCTCACGCTTATTTGTTCTGCGGTCCACGAGGGGTAGGAAAAACCACTTGTGCGCGTATTTTTGCCAAAACCATCAATTGCCTTCATCCTACTTCCGAGGGCGAAGCATGCAATGCATGCGAATCGTGTGTCGCTTTCAACGAGCAGCGTTCTTATAACATCCATGAACTGGATGCGGCATCGAACAACTCGGTGGAAGACATCCGCTCGCTTATCGAGCAGGTACGCATCCCGCCTCAGGTGGGCAAGTACAAGGTGTACATCATCGACGAGGTGCACATGCTTTCGCAAGCAGCATTCAACGCTTTCCTCAAAACGCTGGAAGAGCCTCCCCGGCATGCCATTTTCATCCTTGCTACGACCGAGAAGCACAAGATACTCCCCACCATCCTGAGCCGCTGCCAGATATACGATTTCAACCGCATCAGCGTGAACGACATGGTGGAGCATCTGGAAAGCGTAGCCTCGAAAGAGCACATAGACGCGGAACCCGAGGCACTAACGGTTATTGCCCAAAAAGCGGACGGAGGAATGCGCGACGCATTGTCTATCTTCGACCAGGTGGCAAGCTTCACCAACGGACACATCACTTACCGGAGCGTCATCGAAAACCTGAATGTGCTGGATTACGAATATTATTTCAAACTGACGGATTTCATTCTGGAAAACAAAGTGCCCGAATGCCTTCTTACATTCAACGATGTATTGCAGAAAGGATTCGACGGCAACCATTTCATCACAGGGTTAGCTTCGCATTTCCGCGACCTGCTGGTAAGCCATGACCCGTCTACCCTCCCTTTGCTGGAAGCTGGCGCTTCTATCCGTGAAAGGTATCTGGCACAAGCACAAAAATGCACCGCTCCGTTTCTGTTCAAGGCAATGAAGCTCTGCAACGATTGTGACCTGAACTACCGGGTGAGCAAAAACAAACGTCTGCTAATAGAACTGACCCTAATCCAACTGGCACAACTTACCGAGCCCGATGCAGAAAGTGAGGGGCGTAGCCCTACACAGACTCTCAAACCCTTATTCAACCAAGCCCGACCCGTCCAGGTCTCCCAGCCTGCGGCACAAACGTCTGTAGCTTCCGAGCCTCAACCGGCTTACCAACCGCCCCAAGCCGCTCCGGCTCCTCCGGTACACCCGAATCCGATGCAAAAGATAGACACAGGCAAAAAGATTCCTGTAATGAAAGCAGGAAGCATGAATATCTCTATCAAGCGCCCGCATGCCGCACAAACGAATACGAACGCAACACAGACGAATGTAAAGGCTCCAGCAACCGATGAACAGGCATACGAAGACTACATCATCAATGAAAAGGACTTGAACGTGTACTGGAACGAATTTGCCGCAAACCTTCCGAAGGAAGAAGCGGCAAACGCAGCACGCATGCGCAACATCCGTCCGCACCTGCTGGAAGACGGGGTGACTTTCGAGGCTGTTGTAGACAACGATATGGTGCAAAAAGACATGCAGAATTTGCGCACAAGCATCGAGACCCACCTGCGCGGACGGCTTCATAACCGTAAAATCACAATGAAGGTACGCGTAAGCGAACAAGGCGAACACGTGCGTGCCTATAGTCATCTGGAACGCTTCCAAATGATGAGCAAGAAAAACCCCGACCTCCTGAAACTGAAAGAGGAACTGGGGCTGGAACTTGCCTGACAGGTAATGATTATACTTTAGTAAGTCAGTCGTATCACAGATGTTCGTTTGAGGAGGCTTTGGACAATGTGTCTAAATATCGTGATTTCTCATCCGGTATTCCGCCAGTTCTTCGTACTTTGTGCCGGGGCGCCCATAATTGCAATACGGGTAGATGGAGATGCCTCCACGGGGTGTGAAGATGCCCGTTACCTCGATGTACTTCGGATCCATCAGGCGGATAAGGTCTTTCATGATGATGTTTACACAATCCTCATGGAAGTCTCCGTGATTGCGGAAGCTGAAGAGGTATAGTTTCAAGCTTTTACTTTCCACCATTTTCATATCGGGCAGATAGCTGATGCGTATTTCCGCAAAGTCGGGCTGCCCTGTAATGGGGCATAGACTGGTAAACTCCGGACAATTAAACCGTACCCAATAGTCGTTTTCGGGATGCTTGTTAGTAAACGCCTCCAACACTTCGGGGGCATAATCTTGCTTGTAAGCGGTGGTCTTTCCCAAGATAGTCAATTCGTCTTTTCTTTCCATGATTTTTTAATTTGCTAATGAGCTAATAAATAATGTGCTAATAAATAATGTGCTAATAAACAATGTGCTAATAAACAATGTGACAATAAACAATGAAATAATACGCTAATTCATTATTACATTAGCACATTAGCACATAAGCACATTGGCACATTATTTATTATCACATTGTTTATTTTCCAAGTACTTTTCCAACCCTTCCCGGCGGAGTTTGCAGGCGGGACAATGTCCGCATCCGTCTCCAGGGATTCCATTATAACATGTCAGGGTATCATTGCGTACGATGTCGAACGCACCTAATTCGTCTGCCAAAGCCCAGGTCTCTGCCTTGTCTATCCACATCAGTGGGGTATGGATGACGAACTGCTCGTCCATGGCAAGGTTGAGCGTGACATTGAGCGATTTGATAAATGAGTCGCGGCAATCGGGATAACCGCTGAAGTCGGTTTGCGATACACCTGTCACCAGGTGGCTGATGCCCCGTTCGCGTGCATATACGGCGGCAATACTCAAGAAAAACAGGTTGCGCCCCGGTACGAAAGTGTTCGGGTAGTTGCCTTCGGGCTTTTCTTCGTCCATCGGAATGGAAAGGTCGGTAAGCGAGTTTTTACCCAAATGCCCGATAAACGATACGTCCATCACATCGAAATGTACTTCTGCCTTACGGGCGATTTCGCGTGCCAAGTCCACTTCCTTTACATGTTTCTGCCCGTAAAGGAAAGTCAGTGCATATACTTCCTTGAAATGTTTTTTTGCCCAAAACAAGCAAGTGGTGGAGTCTTGTCCGCCACTGAATACGACTAATGCTTTGTTTTTGTCCATTGTTTTTGTTATCTTAGGTACTAGGTGACTAGGTTCTAGTTTTTTAATACCAAATACTAAGACTATTTAAAACCTAGTACCTAGTTACCTAGTCACCTGATCCCTGATTTATAGTTCGTTAATTTTAAGAATGTTATAAGATATGTTCTCGTCGTAGGTGTCCGTTCCGTCAATGTGCTTGATGTAACGTACGACACGGACGGTAACGGGGAGTACAATGATTTCGTACATCGTCTTCAGCGCTACTTGCACCAGCATCATTTTGCCCAGCTCGGGAAGCGGCATCAGTCCGCCGAATGCTAAGGGGAAGAAGATAAACGAATCGGCACTTTCGCCATATACCGTAGAGAGGATGGCACGCGCCGAGAAATGTTTTCCTTGTGAAGACAGTTTCATACGGCTCATCACGTAGGCATTGATAAACGAGCCTGCCAGAAAAGCCAGCAAGCTTGCCGCGGCAATGCGGGGAGCCATGCCAAATACAAAATTGAATCCCGCTTCACCTTCCCAAAACGGGGCAGCGGGCAATGCTACGGCAAGCTGGCCTAAGGCAACGGTCATAAAATTCATAAGAAATCCCATCCAGATGATGAGACGAGCCTTACGGAAGCCCCACACTTCGGCTATGCAATCATTGATAATGTATGAGACGGGAAAAACAATCAGCCCGGCAGTAACCGCTATCGGCCCCAATTGCACGACTTTGGTTTCTAATAGATTTGCCGCTACGAGGCATACACAAAACACGATGCCCAAAACCATAAAAGGCACCGATACGAGATTTTCTTTTTTCATCGCTCCTGTTTTTTACGTGGTTGTCCTAGAATACACGGAAGATGTTTCGGCAAAGAAACATCCTCATCTTTTTATCGGGCGCAAAGTTACGGATAATTTGCCGGATTAGCAAGAAAACCCTATATTTGTACACTTTCTATAGGCAAGATTATGGCAAAGAACAATCTTTTGACGGAAGAACTGAACTATATCGGAGGAAGCAAGACCCCGACGCACCTGCACTTGTGTACGTATGGACCAGCCGGAGCGGAAAACCATGACGGTGACACCATAGAAGACATATTGCCTTATTTCAAGGCGGGCTCCATGCACTGGATTCAGATACATGGGCTGAAGGATACGGAAGAAATACAGAAGGTATGCCGGCATTTCGGCATTGGGTTCCTTACCGAGCAGGATATTCTCAATTCGCTTCATCTCACCAAGATTGAAGCACACGAAGACTATAATGTCGTAATCCTGAAACTGCTTTCCGCTACAGGTGAGGACGAATATCTTCCCCAGCAGCTTTGCCTGGTGCAAGGCGAAGATTACCTGCTCACTTTTACGGAAAACGATACCGATTTTTTCGATGAAATCTATACGGCGATAGAAAATGACGTGTTGAAAATCCGTACCCGCTCGTCAGACTTTCTGCTGAGCGTGATTCTGAATAGTGTGATGACCAGTTTCATGTCCATCATTTCGGATATGGAAGACAAGCTGGAAGACTTGGAAGAGCGCTTGCTCACGCCCGGTGTGATGGACCCAACAATCGGCGACCTGCACGTGTTCCGGCGTAATTATCGCCTGATAAAGAAATGCATCTTCCCGCTGAAGGAACAAATCGCCAAACTTCTTCATCCTGAAGATACCCGGTTGCTGCATAAGGCGAGCCGCCCCTTCTTCAACGATGTAAACGACCACCTGCAATTTGTCCTGCAAACATTGGAAGGATGCCGTGACCTGCTCGGTGCGCTGGTCGATATGATTCTTTCCAGCAACGACCGGCACATGAACAACATCATGCGCCAGCTCACCGTGGTGTCTACCATCTTTATTCCGCTGACTTTTCTCGCCGGCATCTGGGGGATGAACTTCCGCGTCATGCCCGAACTGGACTGGAAATACGGATACCTCTATGCTTGGGGACTGATGTTGCTCATCGCCATCGGCGTATGCGTGTACTTTAAGCGGAAGAAATGGTATTAAAAGCCGGAGAGATTGCGATTTGCCTCAACGGCACTTTTTATATAAAAATGGGAACGAAAGAAAAATGAGAAAAAAAGAACTTTACGACCGGGTAATCGCTTATTTCGAGCAGGCGATGCCCGTGGCAGAAACCGAATTGCATTACGAAGACCCTTTCCAGTTGCTTGTAGCCGTTATCTTAAGCGCACAATGCACCGACAAGCGGGTCAATATGATTACTCCGGCATTGTTCCGTGATTTTCCTACGGCAGAAGCTATGGCAGCCACCACTCCCGATGTGGTTTACGAATACATCCGGAGCGTGAGCTATCCCAACAACAAGGCGAAGCATCTGGTAGGAATGGCACAGATGCTGGTGCGTGATTATGAAGGGCAGGTGCCCGATACGCTGGAAGAACTGGTGAAGCTTCCCGGAGTAGGACGGAAGACAGCGAATGTCATCCAAAGCGTGGTGTTCCATAAAGCCGCCATGGCGGTCGATACCCACGTGTTCCGTGTGAGCCACCGCATCGGGCTGGTGCCCGGTACCTGCACCACTCCGCTTGCTACCGAAAAGCATCTTACCCGTTATATTCCTGAAGCCTTGATACCCAAGGCACACCATTGGCTTATCCTGCACGGACGGTACGTGTGTACGGCACGCAATCCGAAATGCGACAAATGCGGATTGAACGGCATCTGCCAGGCATCGCTGAAAGCAAAGATTTGATTGAAATATTCACCACAGAGCTTTTGGGTATGGATTTGTGCATTTCCTGCATGTTACACACCTTCTACATTTGATGGCATATACAAGAGTAAGACGGTAAGGAACATTCATTTTTGCATATAGGTCGTATCTTTGTTTCAGCAGGCATACTTTTACGTTCTTGATATCAAAACCGTACGGTTTTGAATTGGAAACCGTACGTTCTCAATATGGAAACCGTACGGTTTTCATATCGAAACCATAAATGGAAGCCGTCTGAAACGATCATGTAATCCAAATGTGGAAACAACTGTTCCGGGGAGAAATCAGAAACTCACCACAGAGGGTACAGGGAAAATCTATTTTTCTCAATTTACGAAGTACGATTCCATATCAAAATAGTAAATTGCCCAATCGTAAATTAAAAACCCCTGCGTCCTCTGTGGTGAACAAATCATACGTATTTCGTATTCCGCATATCACCTGTTTCGGCAAATGCCAGATGCATCTGGAAGGCGTTACGGAGCGACATCGGGGTATGACAATGCCCTTCCGAAAGTTTCAGGTAATCCCAAAGCAGTTCTTTATAGTCGGGATGCGCGCAATTCTCGATGATGAGGCGTGCCCGTTGAAGCGGTGATTTTCCTCTCAAGTCTGCTACTCCCTGTTCGGTTACAAGGATGCGTACATCGTGTTCGGTACTGTCTACGTGCGATACTTGAGGTACGATGGACGAGATAAGCCCGCCTTTCGCCGTAGAAGGGGTGGTAAAGATAGAAAGGTAGGCATTACGTGCAAAGTCGCCCGAGCCTCCGATGCCGTTCATCATCTTGCTTCCCGACACATGAGTGCTGTTTACATTGCCGAAGATGTCAGCTTCAAGTGCTGTATTGACCGCAATGATACCTAACCGGCGGATGACTTCAGGGTGATTGGTGATTTCTTGCGGACGGAGCAGGACGCGGTCTTTCATTTCACCGATGTGCTCGTAAAGCAAGTCCAACTTATCGTCCGAGAGTGTAAGCGAGCTGCCTGCCACAAAACGGATGCGCTCTTCCAGCATCAGGTCGATAACGGAGTTCTGTATCACTTCGGTATACATCGAAAAGGCAGGCAAGTGCGGGTCGCCGCCCAAAGCTCCCAATACGGCATTGGCAATGTTTCCTACGCCCGATTGTAAGGGAAGAAATTCTTTGGGAATCGCTCCTTGACGATATTCCTTTACTAAAAAGTCTGCTACGTTTTGTCCGATTTGGCGTGTGGTTTCGTTCAGAGGAGTGAAGGCGGCTATCTGGTCACGCTCGTTTGTCAACACCACTCCAGCCACTTTCTTGGAGTCTACTTTCACGCTGATGCTTCCGGTACGGTCGTTTACCTTATAGATAGGGATTTCACGGCGGTAAGGCGGATTGTCGAGCACAAAGATGTCGTGCATTCCCGTCAATTTGCCCGCATGAGCCTCGTTCAATTCGATAATGATTTTGTCTGCCACACATGTCAGGGTGGGCGAAATGCCTACCGAAGTGCTCAGAATGAGGTCGCCTTCAGGGGTAATGCCGGAAGCTTCGATGATAGCCACATCGATTTTCCCCAAGAATCCGTAGCGCACGTCTTGTCCGATTTGCGAAAGGTGAAGATCGAAATATTGCACCTCGCCGCTATTGATGGCATTCCGCATTTCCTTGTTCGACTGGAAAGGAGTGCGGAAAGCAACGGCATGTGCTTCGGTCAGGGCACTGTCCACCTGGTTTCCTGTTGCCCCTCCGGTAATAAGTCCTATTTTAAACGGTTTTCCTTCATTGTGTAATGTTTCTGCATGCTGTGCCAATGCAGCGGGGACTGCTTTCGGTGTACCTACTGACGAGAATCCTCCGATGCCGACCGTCTGTCCGTCGATGATAAGCGCTGCAGCTTCTTCTGCTGATAAAATTGGATATTTCATGGATACTGTTATTATTAGTGCCGCAAAAGTATAAGTTTTCAGATAAAATAGCAAGAAATACAGACGAATATCTGACAAAAACAAAAACAACAAGCTCAAGCATGTAATATAATGATATTTTTATGCAGCCATTCCCTTCTTTTTTACACAACAAAAAACGCAAAGCTTTGCCCAACAGAAGCAAAGCCTTGCGTGAATCAATGCCAAGCGATACGATGCCTGGCACAAACGTATGCAATATTCCTTATGCCACTTTCTCCAACCGCTTCATCACCGAGAAGATGAACAGGGCAGCCAAGAGGCAAAGCACCATCAGTGTACCCCATACGAAATACAACGGCAATTCGCCCCACAGCCACGAAGCCACCGAAGTGAGGTAATTACCGATAGCCGTAGCCACGAACCAGCCTCCCATCATCATCCCCTTATACTTAGGGGGAGCCACTTTCGACACGAACGAAATACCCATCGGCGAAAGCAACAATTCGGCAAACGTCAATACCAGATAAGTCGATACCAGCCAGTTGGGCGATACGAACGAAGCCGTACCCGCCTCGATGGCTTGCGTCTGGTCGGCAGGGCTCAACAAACCGATAGAAGCTGCAAGCATGATGACGTATCCGCAGGCTGCCACCAACATACCCAAACCGATTTTACGCGGAGCCGAAGGCTCTTTGCCACGGGCTGCCAACGAACCGAATATTGCCATGGATACCGGTGTGAGCGCTACGACAAAGAACGGATTGAACTGCTGGAAGATAGGTGCATCCACCGGAGTGCTTGCAGGAAGTGCGGCATACTGATAACCCAAGAAGCACATTGCCAGAAAGATGACCACACACGAAACAAGCTTGCCTTTGCCTGTTTTCGACTGGAAAAACGAGAACAGGGCATAAACGATGAATATCACCGCCACCAAGTTCCATACGCTGAACATCATGCTTTCCAATCCTTCCGAGCTGCGTGCGGTAAACTGCTTGGCAAAATAAGTCAATGTCAAACCGTTCTGATGGAATGCCATCCAGAAGAAAATCACCACGGCAAATACCAGACACAGTGCCACGATGCGCTCTTTCGTCTCACGCGGCGAAAGCTCCTCGTGCTTTTCTGCCGCAGCAGCACCCTTGCCTGCTTCTTTCACACTTCCCCCTTCCACGTGGCGGAACGTGCTACGGAACCCGTAATAGATAGCCATGGAAACAATCAGCGAAACACAAGCCACGCCGAACGCAAAGTGATAGGAATCGTTCGCACTTACACCCAGGCTGTTCTGCGCATACTTCATAATCTCGACCGCTGCTGTCGGAGCAAAAAGCGCACCGATATTAATCGCCATATAGAAAATGCTGAACGCCGAGTCGCGCCGCTTGGCATACCGGGGATCATCGTAGAGGTTGCCTACCATCACCTGCAGGTTTCCTTTGAAAAGTCCCGTACCGCAACTGATTACGACCAGTGCGGCAAACATCGCCACCAGCCCCAATGTGCTGCTTCCCATCGGCAGGGCAAGTAATACGTAACCGGCAAACATCGCAATGACGCCCACCGTCACCATACGCCCATAACCGAACTTATCGGCAAGAATACCTCCTATAAACGGCAAGAAATAAACTAAAGCCAAAAACATGGCGTAAATGTTGCCGGCTGTACTCGGCGACATGCCGAAATTGTCCATCAAGAACAAAACGAAGATAGCCAGCATTGTGTAATAGCCGAAACGTTCGCCCGTATTGGCGAGCGCCAGCGCATAAAGACCTTTAGGTTGTCCTTCAAACATACATAAAACTATTTTAGATTAATAAAAAAACATTATTCCACCGACAAAGGTATGAAAATTACTTATTTTTGCAAAGGAATAAGCACCATACGTTATGAAAAAGATTGTTTTAGCTATCGATTCGTTCAAAGGATGTCTCACATCGGAAGAAGTGGAGCAATGTGTAGCAGAAGAAATACATCGCCTCCACCCTCAATGCCAAACCGTAGCCATCCCTATTGCTGACGGAGGAGAAGGCATGCTCGACACACTGATAAATGCCATGCAAGGACAAATCATTTATACCCGCGCCCACGACCCACTCATGCGAATGCGTACAACACGCTACGGCATACTGGGCAATCAACAAACCGCTGTTATCGAAATGGCGGAAATAAACGGCCTGACCACACTCTCTCCCGCCGAACGGAATCCGATGGAGACCAGCACATACGGTACGGGAGAACTGATAAAGGAGGCTTTGAAAAAGGGATTCCGACGGTTCATTATCGGTATCGGAGGAAGTGCCACCAACGATGCAGGCATGGGCATGATGCAGGCACTCGGTGCACGGCTCTACGATAAAGAAGGAAACGAATTGGGACAAGGAGGGAAAATCATGAAACACATCGCACGTATTGACCTCGATCTCCTGCATCCGGCTCTGAAGAAAACAAGTTTTACCGTAGCTTGCGATGTACAGAATCCTTTCTACGGACCACAAGGAGCAGCCTATGTCTTTGCCCGACAAAAAGGAGCTACCGACGAACAAATACATCTGCTGGACAAAGGGATGCAACATCTCGCCCGTCTCATCGAACAGGATTTTCACATCTATATAAATAAGGTAAAGGGAGCGGGAGCTGCCGGAGGGCTTGGCGGAGCCTTCCACGTATTGTTGAAAAGCCGGCTTCAATCGGGTATCGAATTACTGTTGGACACCGTAGGATTCGATGAACAAATCAAAGATGCCGACCTCGTCATCACCGGAGAAGGCAAGGCAGACCGCCAGACTTGCGAGGGAAAGGTTCCTGCAGGAGTACTGAAAAGAGCGACAAAAGCCGGCATCCCTACCCTTCTGCTGGCAGGAAAGACAGAAGACCGCGACTTATTGGAAAAGATGGGGTTCTGCCAACTCATTCAAATCTCACCTGATAGCTTGCCTGCCGAACAAGCCATACAACCGGATATTGCACGGGAAAACATCCGCAAGGCTACGCAATGTGCATTCAAAACAATGCAGCCACTTCCGCCCGCGCCTCACGTATCAGGTCATCAGGAGCAAGCTTGATTTGCAGCCCCCGTACGCCCGCACTTACATAGATAAAAGGAAAATCCAGGCAGGTTTTATGGATATACGTCGGGAAATGCTTTTTCATCCCGATAGGCGAACATCCACCGCGTATGTAACCCGTAAGCGGAAGCAATTCCTTTACAGGTATCAAATCACACTTCTTATTACCCGAAACCTTTGCCGCTAATTTTAAGTCGACTTCATGCTCGCCGGGAATCACACAGACAAAATACCCGCTCTTATCGCCGTGCAACACCAAGGTCTTGAATACACATTCGATGTCTTCTCCCAACGATGCCGCCACATGCACGGCACTCAAGTCGTTCTCGTCCACTTCGTAAGGAATCAGTTCGTAAGGCACTTTTGCCTTATCCAGCAAGCGTGCCACATTGGTCTTGTTAATTTTCATAAGCAATTTCGTTTGAATCTCACCACAGAGTAACCACAGTGGAAAAATTTAAAAGACTCTGTGTGCCTCTGTGGTGAAAATATGCACAATTTCATACCGCACATGGTATCATTCTTCATTCTTAATTTACCTTCAGTTCTTCCTTCAAAAACTTAGGCGTATAACCTTTCGGACTCAGTGCCACTTCTTCGGGCGTGCCGGCAGAAAGCACCTCGCCTCCTCCCCTTCCGCCTTCGGGTCCCATATCAATGATATAATCCGCCATTTTAATGACGTCCAGGTTATGCTCAATGACAATCACCGTATTGCCCTTGTCCACCAGACGGTTCAGCACGTTCATCAGTACCCGGATGTCTTCGAAGTGCAAGCCTGTGGTCGGCTCGTCCAGAATATACACGGTCTTGCCTGTATCGCGTTTCGAAAGTTCGGTGGCGAGCTTCACACGCTGGCTTTCGCCTCCCGACAAGGTAGTAGAGGGCTGTCCCAGCTTGATATAGCCCAACCCTACTTCCTGCAACACCTTAATCTTATTCAGAATCTGTGGCACGTTTTCGAAAAACTCTACCGCACGGTTGATGGTCATATCCAGCACATCGGCAATCGACTTTCCTTTGAAACGCACCTCCAGAGTCTCGCGGTTGTACCGCTTGCCGTGGCACACCTCACAAGGCACCAGCACATCGGGCAAGAAATTCATCTCAATGGTCTTGTAACCGTTTCCTCCGCATGCCTCACACCTGCCTCCTGACACATTGAACGAAAAGCGTCCGGGCTTGTATCCGCGCATCTTCGCTTCGGGAAGACTTACAAAGAGATTCCGGATATCGCTGAACACGCCCGTATAGGTAGCCGGATTGGAACGCGGCGTACGCCCCAACGGCGACTGGTCGACATTAACCACCTTATCAATGTATTCCAGCCCTTCGACGGCATCGTAAGGCAACGGGTCTTGCAACGAGCGGTAGAAATGTTGCGAGAGAATGGGCTGCAAGGTATCATTAATCAACGTAGACTTGCCGCTTCCGGAAACCCCGGTCACGCAAATCAGCTTGCCCAACGGGAATTCCACATCGACATGCTTCAGGTTGTTTCCCCTCGCTCCCCGAATCCAAAGCGATTTCCCGTTTCCTTCCCGACGCTTGGCAGGCACTTCGATTCTCATTTGCCCGTTAAGGTATTGCGAGGTCAGCGTACTGGTCTTCAGCATCTCAGCTGGGGTTCCGGCGAAGACCACTTCCCCACCCAGCCGTCCGGCTTTTGGTCCCATATCGACAACATAATCAGCCGCAAGCATCATGTCCTTGTCGTGCTCTACCACAATGACGGTATTTCCCAAGTCGCGCAATTCCTTCAACGAATTTATCAGGCGGATATTGTCGCGCTGGTGAAGCCCGATGCTCGGCTCGTCGAGGATATACAACACGTTTACCAGTTGCGACCCTATCTGCGTGGCAAGGCGGATGCGCTGGCTCTCGCCTCCCGAAAGGCTGACCGAAGAACGGTTGAGCGACAGGTAATCCAACCCCACATCCAGCAGGAACTTCAGGCGGGTACGGATTTCTTTCAAGATTTCCGCTGCAATCAGGCGCTGCTTCTCTTCCAGAAAAGGCTCCACATGCTGCAGCCATGCATACAGCTCGCTGATGTCCATCGTTGCCAATTGATAGATATTCTTATCGTGAATGCGGAAATGCAACGCCTCCTTATTCAGCCGCGCCCCCTTGCATTCGGGACATACATCGGTCTTGGCAAACTGGTCCGCCCATTTCTGTGCGGTAGCCGAAGCCTCCCGGTCCTGCATCAGCTGGATATATTTGACAATTCCCTCGTACGTCACAAAATAATCGGACGAAGCATGTATCAGGGAATCTTTTATCTTCAGACGTTCGTCGCATCCGTACAATATCTCGTTAATGGCATCCTCGGGCAACTGGTTGACCGGCGTCTTCAGGTTTGCGTCATACCGTTCGAGCAAGGCATCGATTTGCCAGAATATCATGCCGTTCTTATACTTTCCCAAGGGAGCAATCGCCCCTTCGTAGACCGAGAGGGAACGGTTGGGAATCACTTTGTCCACATCTATCAGATTGACGTAGCCCAATCCCTTGCAACGCGGGCACGCACCCTGAGGCGAATTGAAAGAGAAATTATGAGGAGCCGGCTCCTTGTACGAAAGTCCCGTGACGGGACACATCAGCCGCTTGCTGTAATGGCGTACGCTTTCGGTCTGCGCATCGAGTATCATCAGCAGCCCGTCACCCTGCTGCATTGCCGTAGCCACGCTCTGTTTCAGGCGTTTCTCCTCTTTGTCCGTCACCACGGTCTTATCGATAACCACCTCGATATCATGGTTCTTGTAACGGTCCAGCTTCATGCCATGCACGATTTCCTTCACCTCTCCGTCGACCCGCACATACAGGTAGCCTTTCTTCCGTACCTGCTCAAACAATTCCTTGTAGTGCCCTTTCCGGGTACGCACCAACGGTGCCAGGATATAAATGCGTTTTCCTTTATAATCACGGCGGATAAGGTCGAGAATCTGCTCCTCGGTATATTTCACCATTTTCTCTCCCGAAAGGTAAGAATAAGCGATGCCCGCACGCGCGAACAACAAGCGCAGGTAGTCATAGATTTCGGTAGTGGTCCCGACCGTAGAGCGAGGATTCTTGTTCGTGGTCTTCTGCTCAATGGAAATCACCGGACTCAACCCCGTAATCTTATCCACATCGGGCCGCTCCATTCCTCCCAGGAAATTGCGGGCGTATGCCGAGAAAGTCTCGATATACCTGCGCTGCCCCTCGGCAAAAATGGTATCGAACGCCAACGAAGACTTTCCGCTTCCGCTCAATCCGGTGATAACCGTCAGGCTGTCGCGAGGTATGTCTACATCTATATTTTTCAAATTGTGCACCCGGGCTCCCTGTACACTGATTGTTTCCTTTTCTTCTTTCATATCTTCTCAATGATATATCCTTGCAAAGATAGGGATTATTACGTTTTCCGCCAATACCTTGCCCGCATTTCGATGCATCAAAACGTCCATACACCTGCAATATCCGCCCCACATGCCGGACATATACCCGAAAAGCTTCCGGAAGAGACGGCATACCCTTCGCGCTTGACCAGCAAACTTCCGCACTTCGGGCAATAAGTGTTTTCGGCATCCGCCAACGAAGTATTGCCTATATACACAAAGCGCATGCCTTCTTCTTGCGCCATCCGCCAGGCAGAGAGCAAAGCCGATAAGGGAGTGGCATCGATGTTCTGCAATTTATAGCGGGGAAAGAAGCGGCTGATATGCAAGGGATTGTCCGCAAATCCGTGTTCCATTAACCAATGACACATTGCACGAATGTCTTCTTCTCCGTCACTGATACCGGGAATCAGAAGACGGGTAATCTCTATCCACACGCCGGCATCACGCATTGCCAATAAGGTGTCCAATATCGGCTGGAGCCGGACACGGCTTACCTTCCGGTAAACCTCGTCTGAAAATGATTTCAAATCGATGTTTACGGCATCGATAAAAGGCAGAAGGTCGCGTAAAGGCGCTTCATTCACATAGCCAGCCGTTACCAGCACGTTCTTCAGTCCGGCCTCTTGGCAAGCCGAAGCACAATCGCGCACATATTCCAGATACGTAAGCGGCTCGGTATAGGTATATGCCACCGCACTGCATCCGTACTTCTTAGCCAGGCGTACACAATCTTCGGGAAGCAAGGTCTGAGAAGGGATTTCCATCGGAGAAACCTGCGATACAGACCAGTTCTGGCAATTCAGGCACGAAAGGTTACACCCCGCCGAAGCGATAGAGAAACAAGTCGCTCCCGGCAAGAAATGAAACAAGGGTTTCTTTTCCATCGGGTCGGCGTGCATAGCGCATATACGTGCGTATGCCAACGAATATAGGTGCCCTCCCCGATTCATACGGCTCCGGCACCTCCCGCACTTAGCTTCATCTATCTTGCACCGGTGCGGGCAGAGCACACATACCACCGTCCCGTCGGGATTCGAAATATAATAAGCCGCTTCTTTCATCCGTATCGTTTTATTTTCCTTTTTATTCGCCGAATACAATCGCCTCGTACACATAGAGTTCCGCATCCTTCCAGCCGTTCCAAGCCAGACCTGCCTTATCGCGTGCGCAATGCCCCAAGAATTCTTCTTTTGTCCATCCCGTTTCCCCTGCCACCTGAGGAAGGAACGTCCCCCGATGCTCTCCTTTTATGATATAGATGCCATGCCGCCCCAACTGGAACTCATCGATGGATTGAATCTTCCGCAAAGGGGAAAGCACCGAAATCTCGATATCAATGTCTTTCATCTCGCTTTCTTCTACGGGATAGAAGCGCGGGTCTTCGAATGCGGCAAGTTTAGCCATATTAGCGACAAGACGGTGCAAAGGCAAAAAGCCTATCAGATTCCCGATACATCCCCGCAACTTTCCTCCCTTATGAAGGGTGACGAACGCACCGCAATGTTGTTGCAACGCAGGACTCATCTTCGTAGAATCGTAGGGCAAATCCGTCCGTCGGGCAAGTGCATAGTCAATGCTCCTACGGGCAATTTGCAAAAGTTGCGCCTTCTCATCCTCTGCCAGCACAAATGCACCTGTTTCTTCCTTCTTTACTATCGAAAAAGCATGATAGCCTACCACCCTGTCTTTATCTCCATAAACGGCATCGCCCGAATTGCAATAAGCCAAATGGCGGACTTGCAAATCCTTGCGTCCCTCCATTAATGAAAGGAGTACGGCGATAGGGCTTTGCCCGCACGCACTGGTCAACAATTGGGGCACACCCTCGCGGGCATTCATCTCCAACGCATCCAGAAACTTCCGGAGCGAACCGCTCTCAATTGCTTCTCCCGTGGCTTTATCTACCCGGTTGGCATCCTCGTACGAAGGATAATGCGAGAAGTCACTACTGATAACGAACAGATTATCCGAAGTAAAATAAGGCTGCAAAGCCTGGGCGATTCTTCTTAACTTTGCCAAGTCTTGCGTACCTATGATAATCGGTACGATGGAAGGGACATCGCGCAAATGTACTTGCAAGAGGGGCAATTGAACTTCCAGACAATGTTCACGGACGTGCGCCTCAGGCACATAGGTAAAGACTGTATCGGCACGCAGCAATGCATCGCATGCCTCCTTGTCTACTTGCACTTCACCCAACGGTGTAGCATAACTACCGAAAGCACCGTTCACCGAAGCACCGTCGAATGCAGCCCGATGGCTGGGACCGAGCAAGAATATCCGCTTATAAGCAGCATCCGCAGGGATTGCCTTTATGGCTTTGGATGCAATCGCACCCGAATAAACATAACCGGCATGCGGAACAATCACCGCTTGCATTTCCTTATCCGGTTCTACCGAAGAAGCATCGGACATGAACGATACTATCATCTTTCTCAACGTATCCGCCTTTGCCGGATAAAAAGCACCGGCAACCGCCGGCATACGGACACGCTTTTCACCCGAAGTACAGGCGTTTCCAATACTGTGTATCATAATCAATAGGATTAAAACAAACTTTCCTTTCGTATGCATGGCATCTCTCTTTATGCCGATAAATATAGCATAAAACCGGCACTCTATCAAGTCCGACTGACTTTTTTTCTTCTTTCCTGCCAAATAGGCAATCCCTTATGACAAACTTCTTCCTTCCGGCTCTCCGAAAGTTTAAAAGCAAAGGCATTTTGTTTAAAATAGTTTTCGCAAGTTTAAAAAACAAGCCATGCCGTCTGGCGGCACAGAGTTTGCACATCTGTAAGTGAACTTCGGAAGCCGAAAGGCAGAGGGAGTTCAAAAAGAATTGATAAACAAAGAACTTAAAAATAGGAGATTAAGATTATGACACCGAGCAGAAGAAATTACAGTCAAGAATGGTTACCGAGTATTTTCAATGACTTTTTCGATAACGATTGGATGGTAAAGGCCAACGCAACGGCACCTGCTATCAATGTTATAGAAAGCGACACCGACTACAAGGTAGAAGTCGCAGCTCCGGGTATGACGAAAGAGGATTTCAACATCCACTTGAGTGAAGACAACGAATTGGTCATCTCGATGGAAAAGAAGACCGAAAACAACGAAGAAGACAAGCAGAACAAGAAGTACTTGCGCCGCGAGTTCTCTTATACGAAGTTCCAACAGGCATTGGTTCTTCCGGACGATGTAGAAAAAGACAAAATCAACGCCAACGTCACCAACGGTGTATTGACCATCGAATTGCCGAAACGTACGCCTGAAGAAAAAGCCAAAATCAACAAAGTGATTGAAATTCATTAATAGTAACCAGTAGGCGGGAGCCGGAAACATCACACGATTAGATGTTTCCGGCTTTTTTATTTTACCCCTACATGGGCCATTTGCGGAATTCATGCGAATCAGGAGTTAAACGTAGTTATGTTCCACAGGAGTTATCACTTCGTTCAGGAGTTATACTTCACGCGGTATTTATTTTGTGCATTTTGTATAAGCTACTAGTAGAGACGATTGCACATCGTCTCTGCACATCGTCTCTGCACATCGTCTCTACAGAAGCGGCGCAAAAAGGTATTGGCATCTAACTCCCAGCCCGCACCGGCGGGCGATAACTACCTATAACTCCCTTTTAACTCCTGATTGGCATAATTCAATCTTTTATAGCGAAACAATATTGATTTGCGAAAAATAATGTATGCAAATATTCGCTTTTTATTTCGGATTGACTATATTTGTCGAAGACGGACATACAACCGACATCCTTGTAGACAAGTGTAATGAATATGGAAATAACAGAAATAAAAACCGACAAGAAACAATACCTTGACCTTCTGCTGCTGGCAGACGAACAAGAATCGATGATTGACCGCTACCTGGAAAGAGGTACAATGCATGTCATGCACCACGGAACAGATACCATAGGCATCGCCGTTGTAACGGACGAAGGAAACAAGGTATGCGAACTGAAAAACCTGGCTATTGCACCCTCTTTCCAACGGCATGGTTACGGACAGGAAATGATAAGCTATCTGTGCCGACTCTACAGCAAGCAGTTTACAACAATGATGGTAGGAACCGGAAACAGCATACAAACGGTCTCGTTTTACAAAAGCTGTGGTTTCACCTATTCGCATACGGTACCGGACTTCTTCACGCTCCACTATGACCATCCCATCATAGAAGACGGAAAAGTACTTACAGACATGCTGTATTTCCAGAAAAATCTGGCTTTTCCTTCATCTTGAAATTTCATTAGCAGAAGTATATCATATCGTGCGTAAGCCCCGATATCACTCCGGCTCAATCTCATTGGGCGAAGGAAGCTGCTTCCAGCCTTCACCGAACGTATCGTAAGCATCGGTCACTACCACGAAGGCACGCGGGTCGGCAAGCTTTATCGTGGCTTTCACGCCCGCCACTTCCTTGTAGCTCACTACCAAGAAAATCATTTCCTTCTCCTTCTTCGTGTACAAGCCGCTGCTCTTAATACATGTAGCGGTACGGTCCAAATCATTCAAGATATACTTATGCAAATCTGGCAACTCCTTCTCGCTGATAACGAATATCAGCTTGTCGTTCTTCGAGCCGTTTATCATATAAGCTATCACCCGCGATACGATGAAGATAGCTATCAACGAATACAAAGACAAATAAACGGAAGGTTCCTCGGATACTTCTCCGCTTCCCAATCCGAACCCAATCACCAACAAACCAAAGCAGACAACGATCCCGTCCACCAGCAATATCGCCCGCGAGAAACGGATGTGCATGTACTTCTGAAGCATCATTGCCACAATATCGCTCCCACCCGTAGTAGCCTGATTCTTCACCACAATACCGCTCCCGATACCTATCAGTACGGCACCCATCACGCAGGTCAGCATCAGATGGTCCGACAAGTCCATAATGCCTCCCAAAAGCTGAGACGGGTCAAGCGCATGCAAAGCTTCTTCCGTAGGATATACCAGACGCGACATGATGTTCATCAACAAAGGAGTGGTCAATGCAGCCGCAATGGTACGCGCCCCCAGCTTCGTGCCTAAAAAGATGACCGAAAGGATAAGCAACGGAATATCGAACATATACCCGAACGTACCTACCTGAACGGAAGGAAACAGGTTATGCAACACGATACTCGCCCCATACACACCTCCCGGCACAATGTTATATGGATTGATAAAAAACACAAAACCTGCCGCCAGGATGATACATCCCAGCAAAATATTCAGCCAACCGTTTATTTCTTTCTTCATATACAAACTCATTTTTATGCAGCAAATATACAAAGAAAGATTCAGATAAGCAAGTGCTCATTTCATCTTCTAAAGTCAACCAGAAGTGATTTTATAGTAAAATCTGTGTCCGTCTGTCCCCGTCTGCATTCTTTTATATTTTACGCGGTATGAAATTGTGCATTTTCTCACCACAGAAGACACAGGTACACAGAATCTTTTAAATTTTTATGAATGTCCGCATTTTGCCAATTAACTTGTAGGGACAGGGTTTGCCTGCCCGAATACATCCACGCAGGCGAATACGGACGGGCGAACCCCGCCCTTACATTGGCTCATTGCGGAATTCAATAAATAACATCTCTACCGGCCAAAACATTATAAGCTAATTGACTTATAAAATGGGGAAATAAGTAATTTAGCTTATTATGATGCGTTATAAGTCCTTAGTCTTATCTCGTTTAACTATCCTATTTTGAAAAGTATCTAGTGAAATCAAGAAAAGACACGCAACCAAGAGCCCCCGTAAACGAACATAAGTGATACGCCTGACTCACTTATGTAAATCACCCGACTCACTTATGTTAAACGGGCAACTCACTTATGTTCGTCAAAACGCATGCTTCGTTACCCCCAAGCACACAAAAAACGAATACGGCAAGCCAAGAAAAATTTTTCGTAGAAATTCAAAACAAGTTCTAAATTTCTCATGCCATTTGTTTATCTTTACTGCGGATTTGAGTAACGCAATGCTTATTATCTTAGTAAAGCTCGTTTCTATTCATCTTTATAAAAAGATAAGGAAACCTTGAGAAGCTGTTTTGAATTTATCGTACGATAATTTGGGATGAGTTTTTGAGGCATTTTCGCTTCTGTGATGAGGAAGATAGCGGGCTATCTGACGAAGAACAGGAGCGAAAAAGACCAAAAAATCGCCCAAAGCACGCACGAAAACGGATACATCAAGCCAAGAAAAACTTTTTGGAGAAATTCAAAACAGCTTCTGAATATAATGAATCGGCGGACTTGACCACTTTTTTGTTAATAGTCAGTTTAACAGACTATTGCTGGCGGAAATCAAATAAAAACGGATATGGCAGTAACAGCAGAAGATATACAGAAATTATTAAGGGATTTGGAGAATGACAGTGTGGAACGTACTATTTCAACCAACAACACCGACAAGTTCGGACAGGCTATTTGTGCCTTTGCCAACGATTTGCCGAACAACAACCGTCCGGGATATTTAATTATCGGTGCGAAAGATAACGGAGAAGTCCTTCCCATTCAAGTAACAGACGAATTGCTCAAAAACATTGCAGCCATCCGTACCGATGGCAATATTCAGCCACAACCGTCTATGAGCGTTCAGAAAATAACGCTTCCTAAAGGCGATGTCGTGGTAGCAGAGGTATATCCTTCACAATTTCCCCCAGTAAGATACAAAGGACGAGTATGGGTAAGAATCGGACCGAGAAAAGGAACGGCCAACGAAGATGATGAACGGCGGCTATACGAGAAACGTGCTGCCCACATCAAAACTTTCGACGCAATGCCTTGCATGGGTGCAACCGTAAACGATTTGGACACCAACGTTTTCAAACAACAGTATTTGCCTAAGGCCATACCTGCCGATGTTTTGAACGATGACCGGCGTGATGTAAAGATACAACTTCAATCGCTTGGGTTCTTTGATACCCGTTATGACTGCCCTACGTATGCAGGTATTCTATTCTTTGGGAAAAATATAGAGCGGTTTCTTCCTGGCGCATATATTCAGTATGTGCGCTTTGGTGACAAGGGACGAGCTTCAGAGATAAAAAGCGAATACAAGTTTGCCGGAAATCTCTGCAAGGTACTCTACCAATTAGATACATTTGTAGATACAGCAATCACCAACCGCCGTCCCGTACCTGTCAGTGCCCTCAGAGAAAAGACCGTGATGGACTATCCGCACTGGGCTACACGAGAACTACTGATGAATGCGGTTTGCCACCGTACATACGAAAGCAACGGCCCTATTCAGTTCTACCAATACGATGACCGCATTGAGATAATGAATCCCGGTGGATTATATGGCAAAGTCAATGAAAAAAACTTTCCATTGGTAAACGATTACCGCAATCCTATCGTGGCGGAAACCATGAAAGTGCTGGGGTTTGTCAACCGTTTTAGCCGTGGTATACTTCGTGTGGAAGAAGAGTTAAAAGAAAATGGCAACGGTAAACCTGAGTTCTGTCTGAACCTTGATACTGCTTTTATGGTTATAGAACATATATCTTCATCTTCAAACGAAAGTGAAGGTGTAAATGAAAGTGTAAATGAAGGTGTAAATGAAAGTGTAAATGAAGGTGTAAATGAAAGTGTAAATGAAGGTGTAAATGAAGGTGTAAATGAAAGTGTAAATGAAAGTGTAAATGAAAGTGTAAATGAAGGTGTAAATGAAGGTGTAAATGAAAGTGTAAAAGTTTCGGCAAACGAATCGGCTATCTTGTCCATTCTGAAAAGCATGCCACAATCAACTTATAAACAACTTGCAGAATCACTGGGTCTGAGTGAATCTACGATTTACAGAACGATTGACCGCTTAAAGAAAAAAGGAGTGATCAAACGTCAAAATAGTGATAAAAAAGGTTCTTGGGTGATTTTAGCGGACAATGTGAAGTAGACAAAATGACTATACAAGACAACTTTTATAATTACTACAGACCCAACCACAGTTACTGCCGGAGAAGATAACTTCATCGGCAGATGCAGTATATATTACTTTTCAAGTGACATAAAAGCACTGCATTACAGGAAAATTTCGTATATTTGTCGAGGAAGAATCTAAAATCCGAAAATATGAAACAGAAGATGATTGCTTTAAGCTTGGCAACCCTTGTCCTATGCGGATGCGGAAGCGCATATCAGACAACTTCCACCCTGGCTGGAGCTTCGATAGGAGGAAACGTAGGCGGAGCCATAGGAGGACTGGTAGGAAGCAACCGGCACTGGGACGGAGGTTATCGGGGTTCGGCTATCGGCACACTGGTAGGCACCTTGGCAGGAGCCGCTATCGGAGGAGCCATCAGCTCGGCACAAGAACGCAAGGCGCAGCAGGGTTACGTGATAGAAGAGAACCATGACTATGTCCCACACCCGCAAGACGCACCGTCAAGCGTAAGCTATCTGCAAATACGTAACATCCGTTTCATTGATGAAAACCGTGACCACATCATCCAGGCGGAAGAGGGAAGCAAAGTCATCTTCGAAATCATCAATACCAGCCAAGAGACGGTATACAATGCCGTACCGATTGTACAGACCGACAACAAGCGCATTTACGTATCGCCTTCGGTGATGCTGGAGCAAATCGCTCCTCACGACGGCATCAAATATACGGCTCATCTAAGAGGAGACAAACGGTTGAAAAACGGAGAAGTAACTATCCACATCGCCATTGCCGATTACGAAGGGACGGAATACGACTGGCAGGAGTTTACGCTTCCTACCCGACGGTAAATATATCAAAAATTAGATTATAATGATTGAGAAGCTGTTTTGAATTTATCGTGCGATGATTTGGAATGAGTTTTTGAGGCATTTTCGCTTCTGTGATGAGGAAGATAGCGGGCTATCTGACGAAGAACAGGAGCGGAAAGGACCAAAAAATCGCCCAAAGCACACACGAAAACGAACACATCAAGCCAAGAAAAACTTTTTGGAGAAATTCAAAACGGCTTCTGAATATGAATTCCTCTTTTGGTAGGGGCGTATCGCATACGCCCGAAAGCATCCACGTGGATAAGTTGGTGTATCCGGGCGTATGCGATACGCCCCTACATGTTTGCAAAAAAGCCCATGCGTTTTTATCCTATTACAACGTAAGAACCGGTACGATATAATCGAGCATATCGCCGATGGTCTCGAACGAAACCTCTTCTCCTGATTCCGGATGCCAGACAAAAGAATCGGTCTCCAAACTTCCGGCATCTATATAAGACAAGGAACAGACCTCATGCCCAGCACGGATGCCCTGCCTGCGCAACGCTTTCCGAACCATGTCATACCGATATCCCTCGCCTACCAGACGGACGTTTTGCACATAATCAAACGCTATACGGAACAAGCCTGCATGAGGGTCGAACACGATGCCTTCGTGAGTAAAAAAAGTTTCCAGCGTACCGCTCAAAGAAAGGTCTTCGGGAGTTCCCGTAACGATTCCCTGTGCATTCATCAGCCAAAGCTTATCGGCAATCTGAAGCGCCAACTCTAAATCGTGCGTAGAGAGGAAAACCGTTTTCCCTAAATCGTGCGCCAACGAACGCAACAGGCGCATCACTTCCACCTTGCTGGAGAAATCAAGAAAGGCTGTCGGCTCGTCTAAAAGAATGATAGGAGTCTGTTGCGCCAACGCCTTGGAAATCATTACCTTCTGGCGTTCCCCATCGCTCAGGGTCTGCACCATACGGCCGGACAACTTCGCAATGCCGACTTGCCCGATAGCTTCTGAAACAATCTGTTTGTCTTCTTTCCGAAGCGTCCCCCAAAAACCGGTATACGGAGTCCGTCCCATTCCCACCAATTCTTCTACGGTCAGATTTTCCACGTCGCACCGTTCAGTCAGAACAATGCCTACCAACTTTGCCAGTTCTTTATCCGCATACTCAGCCAGACGCTTCTCCCCTATCCATATTTCGCCCGATACAGGAGGCTGGGAAGCGGACAACGTACGCAGCAAGGTAGACTTTCCGGCACCGTTCGCTCCCAGCAAACAAGTCAATTCCCCTCCGTATAGCGATGCCTCGATATCCGCAGCTACCCGCACCGTATGGTGCTTTCCCCAATAACCGGTCGAAAGCCGGCTGAGCCTAATCGTTTCTTTTCTTCTCATCTGCACGCTTTCCTAAAGAAAAAAAGAGAAGCCACCCGATAAGGATGACTTCTCTCTATCTAAATGTTTGTTTTAATCAAAATGTCTAAAGACCGATGATTAATCGTTTACTGATGCCATGTGAGCAATCAAATCCAATACTTTGTTAGAGTAACCGATTTCGTTGTCATACCAAGAAACAACTTTAACGAAAGTATCAGTCAAGTAAACACCTGCGTTTGCATCGAAGATAGAAGTCAACGTGCAGCCCAAGAAGTCAGAAGATACAACTGCATCTTCAGTGTAACCCAGAACACCTTTCAATTCGCCTTCTGAAGCTTCCTTCATAGCAGCGCAGATAGCTTCCTTAGTAGCCGGTTTTGCCAAGTTTACAGTCAAGTCAACAACTGAAACATCCAAAGTCGGCACACGCATAGAGATACCAGTCAGCTTGCCGTTCAGTTCAGGAATAACTTTACCTACAGCCTTAGCAGCACCTGTAGAAGACGGGATGATGTTGCCAGAAGCAGCACGGCCACCACGCCAGTCTTTCATAGACGGACCGTCAACAGTCTTCTGAGTAGCAGTAGTAGAGTGAACTGTAGTCATCAAACCGTTTACAATACCGAACTTGTCGTTCAATACCTTAGCAATCGGAGCCAAGCAGTTAGTAGTACAAGAAGCGTTAGAAACGAACTGAGTACCCTTAACGTAAGTCTTTTCGTTTACACCGCAAACGAACATCGGAGTAGCATCCTTAGAAGGAGCAGACATAACTACGTATTTAGCACCAGCCTGAATGTGAGCTTGAGCTTTTTCCTGAGTCAGGAACAAACCAGTTGATTCAACAACGTATTCAGCTTCTACTTCATTCCATTTCAAGTCAGCCGGATTCTTTTCTGCAGTTACGCGGATTTCCTTACCGTTAACAATCAATTTGCTATTTTCAACGTCAGCTTCGATAGTACCGTCGAACTGGCCGTGCATAGTATCATACTTCAACATGTAAGCCAAGTAATCTACCGGGCACAAGTCGTTAATACCTACGATTTGGATATCGTTTCTTTTTTGAGCTGCACGGAATACGAAACGGCCGATACGACCGAAACCGTTAATACCTACTTTAATCATTTTGTTTAATTTTAAAAGGTTCTATAATATAGTTATAAACACTCGCATTTACTTTTCTGCATCAGGCATCCGAAGCATCTCGCCGACCCTTCTTCTTTCCTAACTGCGTTGCAAAAATAGCAAATTCTTTTTTGACTTGAGCACGAAAAAGTATTAAAATTAAGAAAAAACCAAGCGATATTTTACCTTCTTCTTGTTAAATCCTCTCTCTATGCCTGACAAACTTATCATTTTGCAATCCATACTTTACACGATAATGAATTTTCCCACCCACCCCAACCACTCATTTGTTTTCCTTACCTATTATATATAGGATTCACGCTATTCATTTTTTAACATGGAATATTAGGATATATCCCATCACATTCCTTACATTTGTAATAAATTATAGTCAATCAGAAATGGATTGCGAAAAATGGAATGGAACGCAGAGACGCAGAAGCGCAAAGTTTATTTTTTTTGAGAGAGCAAAGCGCACAGAGAGTGGCATTTAGCTCCGTGTTCTTTGCCTTCTCTCTAAATTGTTCCTCTGCGTCTTTGCGTCTCTGCGTTCGATTTTTTTTCGCAAACTAATTTTGTTTTACTATATATCAAATTTCAAAACATAGGACCATGAAACACATCAACAAACTCTTTGTTTTAGCAGGACTTGCTTCCGCCGCCTTATACGGATGTACACAACCGGGAAATAATACCCAAGAAAAAGAAATGGACGAATTTATTTCCGGACTTATGGACAAAATGACCTTGCGGGAGAAATTAGGACAACTAAACCTGCCTGCCGGAGGAGACCTGACGACAGGCACCGTACAAAACAGCAACTTAGCCGAAATGATCCGCAAACAAGAATTGGGAGGATTCTTCAACGTGATGAGTGTAGAGAAAATCCGGGAACTGCAACGCATCGCCGTAGAAGAAACCCGGCTGGGCATCCCTCTCGTAGTAGGAGCCGATGTTATCCACGGCTACCAGACCATCTTCCCTATTCCGCTGGCATTGGCATGCAGTTGGGACACATTAGCCACGGAGCGCATGGCGCAAATCTCCGCCAAAGAAGCTACAGCCAACGGAATCGCCTGGACATTCAGCCCCATGGTAGATATCTGCCGTGATGCACGCTGGGGACGCATTGCCGAAGGAAATGGTGAAGACCCTTTCATCGGCGCAATGATGGCACGTGCATACGTGCGCGGATACCAAGGCGAGAACCTGCACGAATCAGACAGCAGCATGATGGCATGTCTCAAGCACTTCGCCCTCTACGGAGCATCGGAATCAGGCAGAGACTATAACCGTACAGACATGAGCCGGGTGCAGATGCTCAACGAATACCTTCCGCCTTATCAAGCTGCGGTAAAAGCCGGGGTTGGTACGGTCATGACTTCCTTCAACACCATTAACGGCGTCCCTGCCACTGCCGACAAATGGTTGATTGACGATGTCTTACGCAAGCAATGGGGATTCAAGGGAATGATAGTGACCGATTATAACTCGATTGCAGAAATGGAGATCCACGGTGTCGCTCCTTTGAAGGAAGCGGGTATCATGGCGATGAATGCCGGAACCGACATGGATATGGTAGCACAAAGTTTCCTTAACCCGATGGAAGAAGCGGTCAACGAAGGTAAAGTATCGAAAGCCCGCATCGATGAAGCCTGCCGCAGGGTATTGGAAATGAAATACAAGCTGGGGCTGTTTGAGAATCCTTATAAATATTGCAATGTAGAACGTGCCCAAACAGAGACTTATTCGGAAGCCAACCGTGCCGAAGCCCGGAGAATCGCAGCCGAAACATTCGTCCTGATGAAAAATGAAAACCAATTGCTCCCGCTTGCCATGAAAGGACGAATTGCCCTGATAGGCCCGATGGCAGACGCTGCCAACAACATGTGTGGTATGTGGAGTCCGACTTGCGACCCCTCCCGACACTCCTCGTTACTCGAAAGACTTCGTGCCGCCACTAAAGGAAAAGCAGAGATTCTCTATGCCAAAGGAAGCAACGTGTATTACGATGCAGGCATGGAAGCTGGTGCAGTAGGCGGACGCACGTTACAAAGGGGAGACAACCAGAAACTGTATGCCGAGGCAATGGCGGTCGCATCCCGTGCCGATGTCATCGTTGCCGCAGTAGGCGAATGTGCGGAAATGACCGGAGAATCAGCCTCACGCACCGACATACGCATCCCCGACGCACAACGTCATCTGCTGGAAGGCTTGGTAAAGACGGGGAAACCTGTTGTGGTTTTGCTCTTCACCGGACGTCCGCTCGACCTGACTTGGGAATCGGAACATGTGCCTGCCATCCTGAATGTATGGTTCGGAGGAAGCGAAACAGGAGATGCCGTAGCGGACGTGTTGTTCGGGAAAACCGTTCCTTCGGGCAAACTGACCACAACATTCCCACGTACGGTAGGACAACTTCCTTTATATTATAGCCAGACAACTACCGGACGCCCCGACGGAGACCCGACTACGTTCAACCGCTTTATGAGCAACTACATCGATTGTCCCAATGACGGACTATATCCCTTCGGATACGGATTGAGCTACACGACCTTCGAATACGGAGAAATGAAACTCAGCTCCGAAACGTTACCCAAAGGCGGCAACATCACGGTAACAGTTCCGGTAAAAAACACCGGGAACTATGACGGAACGGAAATCGTGCAACTTTATATCCACGACCAATATGCCGACATAGCCCGACCGGTAAAAGAGCTGAAAGACTTCCGCCGCATTACCCTCAAGAAGGGAGAAAGCCAAGCAGTAACATTCACCCTGACGGAAGACGACCTGAAATATTACAATGCCGACCTCGTCTATAAATACGATGCCGGAGCTTTCCAAGTTATGGTAGGTCCGAACAGCCGGGATGTGCAAAGTGCATCATTCAATGCCGAATAAGTTTTCAAATCTCAATTTAAATGAGTACCTTTGCCCAATCTTTCAATTTTATACAGAACTGAATATGCAGGAAAAGATTATTATTCTCGATTTCGGCTCGCAAACCACGCAGCTCATCGGACGCCGCGTGCGCGAACTGAACATGTATTGCGAGATTGTTCCCTACAACAAGTTCCCTTTCGGCGACCCTTCGGTCATCGGTGTAATCCTGTCGGGAAGCCCTTTCTCGGTATACGATGAAAAAGCATTCAAAATCGACTTGAGCGACATCCGTGGCAAATACCCCATCTTGGGCATCTGCTATGGCGCACAATTTATGGCATACACCAACGGAGGCAAGGTAGAACCTGCCAATACCCGTGAATACGGACGGGCACATCTGGCTAAGTTCGACCACGATAACCCGTTGCTGAAAGATGTCCGTGAAAACTCGCAAGTATGGATGAGCCATGGAGACACCATTACGTCTCTGCCCGAAAACTTCAAGATTATCGCCTCTACCGACAAAGTAGCAGTTGCCGCTTATCAGGCAGAAGGAGAAAAGTTATGGGGCGTACAGTTCCACCCAGAAGTGTTCCACACCGAAGATGGTACGCAAATTTTGAAGAACTTCGTAGTAAACATCTGCGGAGGCAAACAGGACTGGAGCGCGGCTTCGTTCATCGAAACCACCGTAGCACACTTGAAAGAACAATTGGGAAATGACAAAGTGGTGTTAGGATTGAGTGGAGGAGTCGATTCATCGGTAGCCGCCGTATTGCTCAACAAAGCCATCGGAAAGAACCTGACATGTATCTTCGTCGACCATGGCATGCTGCGCAAGAACGAATTCCGCAACGTACTCCACGATTATGAATGCCTCGGGCTGAACGTAATCGGCGTAGACGCCAGCGAGAAGTTCTTCACCGAACTGGCTGGAGTAACCGAACCAGAGCGCAAACGCAAAATCATCGGCAAAGGCTTTATCGATGTATTCGATGAAGAAGCACACAAAATCAACGATGTGAAATGGCTGGCACAAGGTACTATCTACCCCGATTGCATCGAATCTCTGTCTATCACAGGCACGGTCATCAAGAGCCATCACAATGTAGGCGGTCTGCCCGAAAAGATGAACCTGAAACTCTGCGAACCACTCCGCCTCTTGTTCAAGGACGAAGTGCGCCGCGTCGGACGTGAGCTGGGCATGCCAGAACATCTCATCACCCGCCATCCTTTCCCCGGACCGGGACTTGCCGTACGTATCTTAGGCGACATCACCCGCGAGAAAGTACGCATCCTTCAAGATGCCGATGACATTTTCATCCAAGGCTTGCGCGATTGGGACTTATATAATAAGGTATGGCAGGCAGGCGTTATTCTCCTCCCTGTTCAGAGCGTAGGTGTGATGGGCGACGAGCGGACTTACGAACGTGCCGTTGCCCTGCGCGCCGTAACCAGCACCGATGCCATGACGGCAGACTGGGCACACCTCCCCTACGAATTTTTGGCAAAAGTTTCAAACGACATCATAAATAAGGTAAAAGGCGTAAACCGCGTTTGTTACGATATCTCGTCAAAACCACCTGCAACAATTGAATGGGAGTAAAATCCTACGGTTTTAGACCTATATTCTATAGCCTCAACTCGTAAAAAGTTGAGGCTATTTTATTCATTATCAGATAACAGCTTATCCTACTATTTTATAAAAGAAGAAAGTGCGAAGCCGAATAAATATTCATAGGCTTCGCACTTTCTTCCGTATTGCTTTAGAAGCTGTTTTGAATTTCTTCAAAAAGTTTTTCTTGGCTTGATGTATCCGTTTTCGTGTGTGCTTTGGGCGATTTTTTGATCCTTTCCGCTCCTGTTCTTCGTCAGATAGCCCGCTATCTTCCTCATAGTAAAGACGCAGGATTTTGCGTCTCTACAAAAACTCATCCCAAATCATCGCACGATAAATTCAAAACAGCTTCTTAAAAGCTATAGCAAAAATTATTCGGCTACAACTTCATTTTCAATTGTTACATCATCAATGTATAATGTGCTTCCTACAGCTGCATTATAAGCAGCTCCGTCTGCACTAGCCGAGAAGATAACGGCAAACTTGTATGTCTTGCTGGCATCGTAATCCTTTACATATTCCAAATTCAGTTCGAACGGAGTATATTCAGCTACAGTTTCTCCAGTACCGAACGAAGCCATTGCCACAATCTTATCCGATGTATAGATGGTACTTCCATTCAACGTTTCATCTTCACTTTCCACTTCATACAGAACAGCACTGATGGCGCAAGCATCTTGCCGGTCTGCCTGCAATTCACCTGCGGCATTATAAAACTCTGCACCCGGAGTGTACTTATAATAACCTGATACTTTCACAGGCTTTTTATCATAAAGAATACCAAATTCAGTCGTTGCCATCGGGTCAGCCATAGCAGCCAAAGCATTAAATGCACCCAAGAACACCGATCCGGCAGTCACCTTCGGTATAGTTTGTCCCAAAATACTTCCACCTTGCGTATCAACCGATTCCAGCATAGCAGCTGTACTTCCTGAATGAGCATCTGTGGTCTGACGTACCGGATATTCACCCGTATAAGTAATTCCACCAAATATAGGTCCCATATTCTTAATCAAAGCTACAGCATCGTTACAAGTAGCCCAACCCTCGGGATTTACCACTTCGGGATACATAGCACCTTCGGGAGTAGCCCATGTTTCAAAATCGTACTGGATAAGGCTACCCATATTGCAAGAAACAGTATAAGTCTTAGAAGTACCATCTTCAGCTACTACAGTAAATGTAGCCGAGCCACTTGCAAAACTTACAGCCGAACCGCTTGCCGGAGTTACCGTAGCACCAGCTGAAACTTCAATAGTCGGAACCAAAGCACTTACATCACCACTTTCTTCTGCCTTAAAAGTAATAGTAGCATTAGCCTCATCTATTACCGGTTGAGAAAATACTGCAGCATTGGCCGCTACCGTTGTGTCAAAAGTAAACGATGTTATATTCGCTTCACTGCTTCTTATTACATCATCATCCTCATCACATGATGTAAACAACGATGCTATACATATTGCAACAAACAAGTAAAAAAACAAATATTTTCTCATTTTCATCAAAATTGAATCACCAATAAAAATAAAAAAGCACGGAAAGCGAGAAACCTCTCCTCACACCCGTGCTCCAAAAATTTTCATTTTCAATTGGCAGCTTTTGTACCTTCGTAAGTCACCTCCACTGTATAAGGAACAGGATTTCCCAACAACGATACATTGTCTATGTTTAAATCAAGATTCAATTTCCCATTCTCAAAAGTACCCGTAGCATCAATATCAGCTTCAAGCATCCCCGCTACAGCCAAACTGGAAGTAGCTGTGAAATTATAGGTATTATCACCTGCGCTCGTCAATTGACAATTTTCCAAGGCAATATTGCCTATAGGCATTTCCATAAATGTAAAGTCTGTAATCTGCAAATCTACTGCATTGTCTCCTGCTTTCGCAACCGATATGGTCTGTGAAATAGCATCCCCCGTAGGAACAGAAACCCCATCTGTAACCAAAGCAATACTCAAATTACCTTGATAATCACCAATGACAGAGTCCGCCGCAGAGACAGTTTCTACCGGATCGTCATCATCACTACATGAAGTGAAGAAAGGCATCGTGCAAAGCACGGCAAACACATAAAAAAACAAATTCTTTTTCATTTCCTTCAAATTAAAGTTTAGTTAATCAACAAATAACTTACACGAATTGTTGTAAGCCGGATGCAAAAATGGAAGAAATCCCCAATATACGCAAGGTCTATTTATATGACTTATGTTCTATTTTTAAGAGAAAACGATAAATAAGCAATTTTTTCAGCCACACATGCAATACATACTTCAGATTTTCCTAAAATAAGCAAGGCTGCATTCTTGTTTGACACGAAAATGCAGCCTATATAATATAATAAGGAGTAGTCCTATCGATTAAGCCTTCACACGGCCTACGTATGAACCGTCGCGGGTATCAACCTCAATGGTCTCATCTTGATTGATGAACAGAGGCACGCGCACTGTAGCACCTGTTTCCAGCGTAGCAGGCTTTGTAGCGTTAGTAGCGGTATCACCTTTCAAGCCCGGTTCGGTATAAGTGACTTTCAACTGAACTTTTACCGGAAGTTCGGCAAACAGGATAGTTTCAGTAGAAGCGTCAGAAACCACATCTACCACCATTTCTTCTTTCAGGAAGTTAACGCCTTCAATCAAATCGTGAGCGATGGGGACTTGTTCGTAAGTTTCCTGATTCATGAAAATATAATCTTCGCCTTCCTTGTAAAGGAATTGGTAAGGACGACGCTCTACACGTACGTCTTCCAGCTTTTCACCGATGTTGAAGCGGCGTTCCAACACATATCCGTCTACCACATCTTTCAGTTTCGTACGCATAAAGGTATTACCCTTACCCGGTTTTACATGCAAAAAGTCGATGCAAAAATACAACTTGCCATCCATGCGGATTGCGGTTCCAATCTTAATGTCTTGAGCATTAATCATAACTAAAATCTTTATTTATTGTGATTATTGAATTATCTTCTTACTTTCAATTCGGGTGCAAAATTAATCTAAATCAGGGAAAAACACAAAAAGATTTGTCTAAAAATGATTTGTCGTTTGGTTTATTAAAAAAAAGTCACTACTTTTGCACCCCGAACGCAAGGAATAATAACATAATTAGATACGAAAGATGAAAAGAACTTATCAACCCTCGAACAGAAAAAGAAGAAACAAACACGGTTTCCGTGAAAGAATGGCAACCGCTAACGGTCGCCGCGTATTGGCTGCACGTCGTGCTAAAGGTCGTAAGAAACTGACCGTCTCTGACGAATACAACGGCGTAAAAGCATAAGCCTTAGAAAGAAAAAAGCCAAAAGCCGCAAGATGCTGAGACAGTATTTTGTGGCTTTTCTTTTTTGTTGTATATTTGCCTTCGATAATCATTGATTGGTCATTATGATAAAGCTGAAAGACTTTTTTTCGTTCAAACAAAACCGTTTCTTCTGGTTGAACCTTATCGGCATGGCAGTTGCCATCCTTGCATGCATCGGCGGAACTTTGTTTTGGCTCGACGCTTATACGCATCACGGACAATCGTATGTTGTGCCTGACATCAAGCATAAATCATTGGAACAAGCCCAGCTTCTGCTCCACAACCAGCACATACAAGGCATAGTGGTCGATTCGACCTATGTAAAAGAACTCCCGCCGGGCATTGTCCTCGAACAAAAGCCCGAAGCAGGCATGCGGGTAAAAGAAGGACGGACGGTCTACCTGACCATCAACACACGGGAAGTGCCCCGCGTAAGAATCCCCGATATCATCGACAACAGTTCCGTGCGCCAGGCCGCCGCCAAGCTGAAAGCCATGAAGTTCAAGCTGACCGAACCCGAACTGGTTCCGGGAGAACAAGACTGGGTGTACGGCATCAAATACCGAGGCAAAAAGCTGAAATCGGGAGACCGGATTCCTTTCGAATCCCTGCTCACCTTATGCATCGGCAATACCCACCTGCGTGACTCGCTTGCCAACGATTCGCTCAACTTCCAGCTCAATAAGGAAGAGGACGAAGCGCAAGTAGATGAATCGTGGTTTTAATATAGTTGAAAAGACGAACGAATATAGATGAACAGACGAATGGAGATAGATGACATAACCGAACTGGACGATTCCCTCGACGACATCGAGCCGGTGAGCTCCCCGCCCGAATTGTATGAACATTTCCGTGTAACGGTAGATAAAGGGCAAGCGCCGGTACGCATCGACAAATACCTGTTTGAACGGATTGTCAACGCATCGCGCAACCGTATCCAAACGGCTGCAGATAACGGATACGTCATGGCAAACGGGAAACCCGTAAAAAGCAGCTACAAAGTAAAGCCGCTTGATGTGTTGACCGTCATGATGGACCGTCCCCGGTATGAAAACGACATTATCCCCGAAGACATCCCTCTGGATATTGTGTACGAAGACGATGACTTGATGGTGGTAAACAAACCGGCAGGGCTGGTGGTACACCCGGGTTGCGGGAACTATCACGGCACGTTGGTAAACGCCATCGCCTGGCACCTGCGCAATGTGCCTACGTATGACCCGAACGACCCGCAAGTAGGGCTGGTGCACCGTATAGACAAAGACACGTCCGGCCTGTTGGTCATAGCCAAGACTCCGGATGCCAAAACCCATCTGGGCATGCAATTCTACAACAAAACTACAAAACGTGAATACAATGCACTGGTATGGGGCATCATCGATGAAGACGAAGGAACCATCGAGGGCAATATCGGGCGCAACCCGAAAGACCGTATGCAGATGGCGGTGATGAGCGACCCTACCCAAGGGAAACATGCCGTAACGCATTATCAGGTACTGGAACGTCTGGGATATGTCACCCTCGTGAAATGCGTACTCGAAACCGGACGCACGCACCAGATACGTGTACACATGAAACACATCGGACACGTACTGTTCAACGACGAGCGTTACGGAGGGCACGAAATATTAAAAGGAACTCATTTTAGTAAATACAAACAATTTGTGAACAATTGCTTCGCCATTTGTCCCCGGCAAGCGCTGCACGCCAAGACACTGGGATTCGTTCACCCCCGCACAGGCAAGGAACTGTTTTTCACATCCGAATTGCCCGAAGACATGACACATTTGCTGGAAAAATGGAGAGCATACATCAGTAATCGAGAAGAATCATGAAACGTATCATTGCTATCGTAGCAGGAGGAGACTCGTCGGAACACGATGTTTCCATGAAAAGTGCAGAAGGAATCTATTCTTTCATTGACAAGGAGATATATAAGGTATATGTCATCGAACTGAGTCACAAAGGCTGGAATGCCATTTTGGAAGACGGCTCGAAGAGCACAGTCGACAAAAACGACTTCAGCTTTATGGAGAACGGGCAAAAGATAAAGCCCGACTTCGCCTACATCACCATCCACGGCACACCGGGCGAGAACGGCATCCTGCAGGGCTATTTCGAACTGCTCGGCATCCCTTACTCTACGTGTGACGTATTGGTATCGGCACTGACCTTCAACAAGTTCATGACAAACCAATACCTGAAGAGTTTCGGGGTACGTATCGCAGAATCCATGCTGGTACACAAACGGAACGGCATCAGCGATGAAGAAGTAATCGAAAAAATCGGACTGCCCTGCTTTATCAAGCCCAATGCCAGCGGTTCGAGCTTCGGCGTGACCAAGGTGAAGACCAAAGAACAAATCCAGCCTGCCCTGCAAGCGGCTTTCGCCGAATCGGATGACGCCATGATAGAAGCCTATATGGACGGCATTGAACTGGCGAACGGATGCTACAAGACACGGAACAAGTCGGTGGTGTTGCCTATCACGGAAGTGGTCAGCAAGAACGAGTTTTTCGATTTCAATGCCAAATACAACGGACAGGTGACCGAAATCACCCCCGCACGTCTCAGTCCCGAACTGACCGGACGCGTACAAAAGCTCACCTCTGCCATTTACGATATCCTGGGATGCCGGGGCATTGTACGTGTAGACTATATCATCACCGAAGGCGAAAAAATCAACTTGCTTGAAATCAACGCTACGCCTGGCATGACCTCCACCAGCTTTATCCCCCAGCAAGCCCGTGCCGCCGGTATCGATATGAAAGAAATTATGACAGACATCATAGAAGACAACTTTTCGAAATGAAGAATGAAGAATTAAGAATGAAGAATTGCCTTGTCTGCATGGAATTCTTCATTCTTAATTCTTCATTCTTCATTTAAAATGCTTATCTTTGGAACAAACTTTAAAACAAAGTATCATGAACATTCCTGCTGAATTCGACGAGATACGTCCGTATACCCCCGAAGAACTTCCGCAAGTATTCGATGAGCTTGTGGCTGACCCTGATTTCCAGGCTGTTATCAACGTAATAATGCCCGGAGTTCCTCTTGAGGCGTTAAGCCATCAGCTACACCAATGCAAGACAAACCTGGAGGTACAAGCCACCATTTTCTACCCTTTACTCCATAAAATCATCAAAGAGCATAGTGACGGATTCACATTAAACGCTTCTTCTCTGCCCGATAAAGAAAAGAACTATACCTTTATCTCCAATCACCGCGACATTGTGCTCGACCCCGGATTCCTTTCTTTAGGCCTGCTCGATAACCAATTCCCCAATACAGTGGAAATCGCTATCGGCGACAACCTGCTTATTTATCCGTGGATAAAGAAACTGGTGCGGGTAAACAAGTCGTTCATCGTACAGCGCGCACTCAGCATGCGCCAAATGCTGCAAGCCTCGGCACGCATGTCACGCTATATCCATTTTGCCATTACGGAAAAGAAAGAAAATATCTGGATAGCCCAACGCGAAGGACGCGCCAAAGACTCGAACGACCGGACACAGGAAAGCGTACTGAAAATGCTGGCTTTAGCCGGAAAAGACGATGTCGTCGACTCGCTAAAGGAACTGAACATTGTTCCGACTTCCTTATCGTATGAATACGACCCCTGTGATTTCCTGAAAGCCAAAGAAATGCAGCAGAAACGTGACATCGAAGGATTCAAGAAAACGCAAAAAGACGACCTGGTCAATATGCAGACGGGCATTTTCGGATACAAAGGAAGGGTGTATTTCCAGACCGCCCCCTGCCTCAACGAAGAATTAGAAACTCTGCGCGGATTGCCGAAAAATGAGTTATTTGTAAAAGCAGCCCAACTTATCGACCTGCACATACACCGTAACTACCGCCTGTATCCGGGAAACTACATTGCTTGTGATTTGTTGGAAGGCAAACAAACTTTTGCAGACAAGTATGACGAAAAAGAAAAAGCAAAATTTGAAGCTTACCTCCAAAAGAAGCTTGACATGATAGACCTTCCCGACAAAGATATCCCGTTCTTGCGGCAATGCATCTTAACAATGTATGCCAATCCGACCATTAATCATCTGAAAGCGTTACATGTATGACCAGACAGATACTTCCTATCACATTTCTTCTTTGCCTGCTTCTTACAGGAAGCTGCAAAGAAGATACATACGTCTATCCCGATGTCATAACCGAATTCATTGACATCCAGACAGACGGGAGCGGAACCATTACACAGTTGGCCGCTGATAACGGGAGACATTACCGGGTACAGCCACGCGAAGGTTTGGACGGACTTCGTGCCGATACAATCTACCGTACTGTTTCTATTTATCAATTCCTGACCGAAAAAGCCAGCCAAACAGAAGCGGAAGTTATGCTATATTCCAGCAGCATCGTCATCTCTCCCTATCCGGCTAAAGCATCCGAATGGAAAGACAGCATCTATACCGACCCTGTAGACATCCAAAGCATCTGGCGTTCGGGCGATTACTTGAACCTGATAGCAGAAGTAAAACGGAAAGATCAGTCACATGCTTTCCATTTCATCGAAGACAGTATCACTACCGATACCCAAGGCATACGTACATTATACTTACGCCTATACCACAACAGCAATCATGATTACGAAGCGTTTACCGACCCGACTTATCTTTCCGTACCGCTCAGACTTTATCGGGATACTTTGCACACCGGCGACAAGATACGTTTTTACCTCAACACCTACAAAGAAGGCATAACTTACAGAGAATTTACATATTAACCTTTTCAGTTTATGATAAAAAGCATTTATTTCTTTTTCTTCGTATTTGCATGCCTGTTTGGGCTGATGGCATGCAGCGCCAGACCGCAAGACAAATTCAAGAACCTCACGTCCGATGAGTTCGACCGCTTGATTCAAGATGAAAACGTGCAACGGGTAGATGTGCGTACGGTAGCAGAATATAGTGAAGGGCACATTCCGGGCAGCTTGAACATCAATGCACTGGAAGACCATTTTGCCGCTGCTGCCGAAGAAATGCTCGACAAAGACCGTCCTGTGGCTGTATACTGCAAAAGCGGACGCAGAAGCCGGAACGCCGCCCGCATCCTTACCAACTTAGGATATAAAGTCTACAACCTCGACAAAGGATTTGACAATTGGAAAGAATACGGCAAGGAAGTGGAAAAATAGTAAGAAGCTGTTTTGAATTTCTCCAAAAAGTTTTTCTTGGCTTGATGTATCCGTTTTCGTGTGTGCTTTGGGCGATTTTTTGGTCCTTTCCGCTCCTGTTCTTCGTCAGATAGCCCGCTATCTTCCTCATCACACAAGCGAAAATGCCTCAAAAACTCATCCCAAATCATCGCACGATAAATTCAAAACAGCTTCTAAATAATGCCAATCAGGAGTTAAAAGGGAGTTATAGGTAGTTATCGCCCGCAGGGGCGGACTGGGAGTTAGATGCCAATACCTTTTTGCGCCGCTTCTGTAGAGACGATGTGCACATCGTCTCTACTACGTGGCATATACAAAATGCACAAAATAAATACCGCGTGAAGTATAACTCCTGAACGAAGTGATAACTCCCGTGAAACATAACTACGTTTAACTCCTGATTCGCATTATTCATTAGCAACTATTAACTTACAACGCTTGCAACATACGCTTCAACACGACCGTTGCCGAAATTTCACGGTTCGCAGCTTCAGGGATTACCAACGAAGTAGGAGCTTCTATCACATCATCGGTCACAATCATGTTACGGCGTACCGGAAGACAGTGCATGAAGAACGCGTCATTCGTCACTTTCATGTGCGCTGTATCTACCGTCCAACTCATATCCTTACTTAATACCTTACCATAATCAGCAGGATTGGTCACACCCGGACATGCCCAGTTCTTCGCATAAATGAAATCCGCTCCTTCGAAAGCCTTCATCTGGTCGTATTCTACTTTGGCGCCACGTACAAACTTCGGGTCGAGTTCGTAGCCGTGAGGATGCGTAATCACAAAATCCACATCGGCTTCGTTCATGAAATCGGCAAACGAATTGGGCACAGCCTGAGGCAAGGCACGCGGATGGGGTGCCCATGTCAATACCACCTTCGGACGCTCTGTACGCTTATATTCTTCAATGGTTATCAAATCTGCAAAAGCCTGAAGCGGATGTCCCGTAGCAGCTTCCATGGAGAATACCGGCTTGCCCGAATATTGGATAAACTGATTCAGAATCTTTTCGGTATAATCATCCTCGCGGCTCTCGAAACGGGCAAACGAGCGTACACCGATAATATCACAATAGGATGCCATCACCGGAATAGCTTCCAACAGATGCTCGCTCTTATCTCCGTCCATCACCACGCCACGCTCGGTCTCCAGCTTCCACGCTCCCTGGTTCACATCGAGCACAATTACGTCCATGCCCAGGTTACGTGCGGCTTTCTGGGTACTAAGCCGTGTGCGCAAGCTATTATTAAAGAATATCAGCAAGCAAGTGCGGTGTTTGCCCAATGCCTCATATTTATACCGGTCTTTCTTGATTTCAAAAGCTTCGGAAAGGGCGGTCTTCAGGTCGCCCAGGTCAAATACATTCGTGTAAGTTCTCATACAGTTATAACTATTAATTGTCATTTATTAATTATCTCGAATCTGTCCATCTCCTTCTATCAACCACTTGTAAGTGGTAATCTCGCGCAAGCCCATCGGCCCGCGGGCATGGAGCTTCTGCGTACTGATGCCAATCTCAGCCCCTAACCCGAACTGGGCGCCATCGGTGAACGATGTGGGTGCATTGACGTACACACATGCCGCATCTACCATGCGCTGGAAATAAGCAGCGGTATCTTTATCCTCCGTCACAATGCATTCGCTATGCTTCGAACTATAGGCATCGATGTGGGCAAGTGCTTCCTCTATACCCGACACGGTACGGACAGCCATTTTATAATCCATATATTCCGTGCCATAGCTTTCCGGCGAGGCAGGACAAAGCAATGCGGCGGGATAATGCCCTTCGAGTGCCTGACAGGCAGGTCCGTCCGCATACAAAATCACCTGCGATGCCTGCAGGGGCGCACATAATTCAGGCAAGTCCGCCAGACGTTCCCGGTGCACCAGCAAGCAATCCAAGGCATTGCATACGCTTACCCGGCGTGTCTTGGCATTATTCACGATAGCAGCACCTTTTTTCAAGTCACCCGATACATCAAAATACGTATGACACACACCTGCCCCTGTCTCGATAACCGGCACGGTGGCTTCACGGCGCACATAGTCTATCAAGCCTTTGCTCCCGCGAGGAATAATCAAGTCGACCAGCCCTTCGGCATGAAGCAGTTCCGCCGTAGCCTCCCGCTCCGCCGGAAGGAGTTCCACGAGATGTGCATCCAAGTTAAACCGTTGCAACACTTCGTGAATCAAAGATACGATGGCACGGTTCGAGCAATCCGCGTCATGCCCACCTTTCAATACGCAAGCGCTTCCGCTCTTGAAGCACAATGAGAACACATCAAAGCTCACATTGGGACGCGCTTCATAGATAATGCCGATGACCCCGAAAGGCACACTCACCTTTTTCAGGCGCAATCCGTTAGGACGCACCGTTTCTTCCAATATCCTGCCCAATGGAGAAGGCAGCGAAGCCACATTCATCATATCCGAAGCGATGCCTCTCAAACGTTCGGGAGTCAACTTCAAACGGTCATATTTCGGGTCGGAAGGATTCATGCGCCGCAAGTCTTCCGCATTGGCTTCCAGCAAGACATCGGTACGCTCCAAAATCGTTTCCGAAACCGCGCGAAGCACTTCATTGATGCGCTCCTCTTCCAATAGAGGCAACGAGCGCGACGCCTGTCTTACTTGTAACAAAATGTCGGTAATGCTCATAACAATCAATTTAAATCCCTGCAAAAATAAGATTCTTTCCCACATTCCGATACTTTTTGCCCATTTATTTTCGTTATTCTAAAAACTTTTCCTATCTTTGGTTATAGATAACCTAAAAATATACAGATATGGAAGCAAAATCGTATGGTTCACTGATTGAGGTTTACCGGGGAAGCCTTTGGGAAGCCGAATTGGTAAAAGGATTATTGGAATCGGCAGGTGTATCTGCTATGCTGAAAGACGAAAGCTTAGGGGTGATTACCTCTCCCTATAACGAAGTAGGCGGACAAATTCTGGTAATGGTAAACAAAGAAGAAGAAGTATATGCCCGTAAGGTAGTAGAACGAAGACAAGCATGAAAACAATAGTCCTAAGCATGATACTTATGGCACTCTCTGCAACAACGCTTTATGCACAAACGTTGCAGCCCTTTACATGGCAAGCCTACGGGGTAAGTTTCAAGGCTCCCGCAGGCTATACCATAGAAGACGATTCGGAAGAAGGCCTTATTCTCAGCACTCCTACCTATTATATTACGGTGCAATTACTGGAAGGCGAAAGCTTTCAACGCTCCGAACTAACCCAGGAGCTGAAAAACATAGCCGCCGATGACGAAGTGACCCGGCAAAGCAAGGTCACCGATTTCGAACTTCCGCAATTCTACGGCGTACAACTGACCGGGGATTGCGAAAGCGACAAATGCTTGTATTGCTACCTGCTGACCAAAGACAATACGAGCGGCTTTTACGTGTCCATCCTTTATTCCGACTCCGCAGACACCCTTCCGGAAACCATACTGAAAAGCTTTACCCTCGAAGAATAAACCGACATCAGACATGAAAGCATCGTTCACCTCCTTTATCCGTACGGGACTTCCCGTAGCAGCCTTCCTTCTCTCGCTGGCTGCATTCACTTTCTCCCTATCCGCCCAAACCACCGAAGAGGTTTCGGCACCTGCCCCATCCTATAGTTGCGTGGAAGTGCCGAAAAGCATCACCTTTTGCGGCGATACCATCGACCTGACCCGCTTCGACCGCCGGGAAAGGATGGACCGCGAGCTGCTTGCCTTCACTTACATGCATAGCACAACCATCCAGATGATTAAGCGAGCCAACCGTTATTTCCCTATCGTAGAGCCTATCTTGAGCGAAAATGGCGTGCCCGACGATTTCAAATACCTGATGTCGATAGAGAGCAACAACAATCCCTTGGCGCGTTCCGTTGCGGGAGCCGCCGGCTTATGGCAATTCATGCCGGTGACAGGACGGGAATTCGGACTGGAGGTAGGCAACTCGGTGGACGAACGTTATCATGTAGAGAAAGCCACCCGCGCCGCTTGCAAATACCTGAAGCAAGCATACGCACGTTTCGGGAATTGGGTAAGCGTTGCCGCATCTTATAATGCGGGGCAAGGACGCATTTCGAGAGAACTGGACCGCCAATACGAAGAAGACGCCCTCGACCTGCAACTGGTAGAAGAGACTTCCCGCTATGTGTACCGCATCCTTGCGGTGAAAATGCTATTTGCCGACCCGACGAAATTCGGCTTCCGCTTGCGTGCGTCCGACCTCTATCCGCCTATCCCCTACCGGGAAATCAAGGTAGAAAAGACCATCGAAGACCTGCCCCGGTTTGCCAAAAGCCAAGGAACCACCTATGCTTTATTGCGCAACATGAACCCCTGGCTGCGTTCCCGCTCCTTACATGTGCATGGCTCGAAAGTCTATTATCTCCGCATCCCCGACAAGGAAGGCATGCGCTACAATCCCCGGGTGCTTTTCTCTCACGATCCGAAGTGGGTAGTGCCTTAAGGCATACGCTTTCATGCCCCATCGCATATAGCTGCATTGCCCCTCCCATATAGATTCAGGGGACAACGCAACTATATGCAAAAAACACGGACTTAAAACTCACGGACTTAAAAACTCAAGAACTTAAAAAATTATTTGTATATTTGCGCTCTCATATTTATAACAACAAGATTTATGTCATGCATTTTACATATTGAAACCTCTACGGAGGTCTGTTCAGTAGCCGTCAGCCAAGACGGGGCTTGCATCTATTCAAAAGAAGATTTCGAAGGGCCTTCACATGCCGTAGTGCTGGGCGTATATGTAGACGAAGCGCTTTCGTTCATCGATAGCCATGCCATTCCGCTCGATGCCGTTGCGGTAAGCTGCGGACCGGGTTCGTACACCGGATTGCGTATCGGCGTATCCATGGCAAAAGGCATCAGCTATGCACTTCAGATTCCGCTATTGGGAATCCCCACGCTGGAAGTAATGAGCGTACCGGTGTTGCTGCACAAAGAACTGCCCGATGACGCACTGCTCTGCCCCATGATTGACGCACGCCGGATGGAAGTATATGCCGCCGTTTACGACCGTGCGCTGAAAGTGCAACGCCCCATCAGCGCAGATATCATCGATGAAAACTCGTATGCAGCGTTCTTAGCGGAACATCCCGTCTATTTCTTCGGGAACGGGGCGGACAAATGCCGGGAGAAACTTACACATCCCAACGCACATTTCATCGACGGCATCCACCCTCTTGCCAAGTGGATGTTCCCGCTTGCGGAAAAAGCCATGGCAAGAGAAGAATTTAAGGACGTAGCTTACTTCGAACCGTTTTACCTGAAAGAATTTGTGGCTTCAAAGCCGAAGAAACTATTATAACTATATGGAATATAACACCCAACAACGAAAATTGCCGCTTCCCGAATACGGACGAAGCGTACAAAACATGGTAGATTATGCCCTGACGATTGAAGACCGCGCCGAACGCCAACGCTGCGCCAACACCATCATCAACATCATGGGAAGCATGTTCCCCTACCTGCGCGACGCGAATGACAACAATCACAAGCTATGGGACCATCTCGCCATCATGGCGGATTTCAAGCTGGACATCGACTATCCGGTAGAAGTGGTGAAGAAAGAAAGCCTGGAAATCAAGCCCGAACGTATTCCTTATTCCCAGCACAATATCCGCTTCCGCCACTACGGACGTTTCATCCAAGACTCTATCCGCATAGCCATCGACTATCCCGAAGGCGAAGAACGGAAGCGGCTCTTGCAACTGATAGCCAACCACATGAAGATGGATTATCAGAACTGGAACAATAAAGACGGCATGGAAGACCAAAAGATTCTGGATGACTTATACGAATTATCGGACGGGAAAATCAAATTATCGCCGGGCGACATCACCCTTACCGAGCAACGTGTATTCCCGCGCCGGCGCCAGGTAAAGATGAACAACAATAACCAACAAAAGAAAAAATACTAAACCAATCTGTCTATGGCATCGTTTGTAATCGAAGGAGGGCATAAGCTGCACGGCGACATCGTTCCGCAAGGAGCAAAGAATGAAGTGCTGGAAGTGATTTGCGCCACACTGCTGACCGATGAAGAAGTGACAATCAGCAATATCCCGAACATCTTGGACGTAAACAACCTAATCCAACTGCTCCGCGACATGGGAGTGAAAGTGGAAAAGAAAAGTACCGACACGTATGCTTTCCGTGCCGATGCGATTAACTTCGATTACTTGGAGAGCAACGAATTCCTGACACGATGCTCCCGCCTGCGCGGGTCGGTGATGCTGGTCGGACCGCTGGTAGCGCGCTTCGGACATGCCATGATAGCCAAACCCGGAGGCGACAAGATAGGGCGGCGCAGGCTGGACACCCACTTCTTAGGCATCCAGAAACTGGGTGCCACGTTCCAGTACGATAGCCAGAAAGGCGTATTCCGCATCTCTGCCGGACACCTGAAAGGCACCTACATGCTGCTGGACGAAGCTTCGGTCACAGGTACGGCAAATATCCTGATGACGGCAGTGCTCGCCGAGGGGAAGACCACCATCTACAATGCCGCCTGCGAGCCTTACATCCAGCAACTCTGCCACATGCTGAACCGCATGGGAGCGCATATCGAGGGCATCGCCTCCAATCTCCTGACCATCGAGGGGGTAAAGAGCCTGAAAGGATGCACCCACCGTGTATTGCCCGACATGATTGAAGTAGGGAGCTTTATCGGCATGGCGGCTATGACGGGAAGCGAAATTACCATCAAGGATGTATCCTATCAAAGCCTGGGCATCATCCCCGACAGTTTCCGCCGGTTAGGCATCCGCCTGGAACAACAGGGAGACGATATTTTCATTCCCCAACAAGAGCATTACGAAATCGAATCGTTCATCGACGGGTCGATTATGACCATAGCCGATGCGCCTTGGCCCGGACTGACCCCCGACCTGCTAAGCGTCATGCTGGTAGTTGCCACCCAAGCCAAAGGGAGTGTCCTGATTCATCAGAAAATGTTCGAGAGCCGCCTGTTCTTCGTGGACAAGCTCATCGACATGGGCGCCCAGATTATCCTTTGCGACCCGCACCGCGCGGTAGTTATCGGACATGACCGTACGTTCCGGCTTCGCGGAGGCAACATGACATCGCCCGATATACGCGCAGGCATCGCCCTGTTGATAGCCGCACTCGATGCGGAAGGCATCAGCCGTATCCATAACATCGAACAGATAGACCGCGGATACCAATATATCGAACAACGCCTGTCGGCTTTGGGCGCACGTATCACCCGTATTGAATAAAGCGTATGATAAGAAAGGAAGAAGTTTTTAAAATCGGTGTCATCAACAAGCCGCACGGCATAAAAGGAGAAGTGTCTTTCACCTTTACCGATGATATATTCGACCGTGTGGATTGCGATTACCTTATCTTGCTCATGGACGGCATCCTGGTTCCGTTCTTCATGGAGGAATACCGTTTCCGTTCCGATACGGTGGCACTGGTGAAATTCGAAGGCATCGATGCCGCCGAGCAGGCACGCAGGTTCACCAACGTAGAAGTGTATTTCCCCAAGAAATTCATGGACGAGCAAGAAGACGTGACTTCCTGGAACTTCTTTATCGGTTTCCGGGTAGAAGATGTGCATCACGGCTATTTGGGAGAGATAACGAATGTAGACGATACTACCCTTAATGTCTTGTTCGCCATCGAGAAAGACGGAGAAGAACTTTTATTGCCTGCCCACGAAGAGTTTATCATCGGTTTAGACCGGGAGAAGAAGGTAATGAAAGTAAACGTGCCCGACGGATTAATCGAACCTTAATATATATAAGGTATAAAATAAATAAGGAGTAAGGTATGAAAAAAGCGCGCAAGGCATTTTGGCATAACATCCGGTTCAAGTACAAGCTGAGTATCGTCAACGAGAACACGTTGGAGGAGATCGTGGGGATTCACGTCTCGAAATTGAACGGTTTGTCGGTATTGCTGGTGTCGTGTGCGGTGATATTCTGCATTGCTGCAGCCATAATCGTCTTTACGCCTTTGCGCAACTATCTGCCCGGCTACATGAACAGTGAAGTGCGTGCACAGGTAGTGGCAAATGCCTTGCGTGCCGATTCGCTACAAGCTGCACTCGAACGCCAAAACCGCTATGTGATGAATATCCGCGACATTTTAAGCGGACAGGTAAAGGCAGATACGGTGCAGTCTATCGATTCGCTGACCGACTTGCGCGAGGAAGAACTGATAGCACGCTCGAAGGAAGAAGAAGAGTTTGTAAAACAATACGAAGAAAAAGAACGTTATAATCTGACGGCAATTACTGAAGAGGGAGCTGCCGGACTGATTTTCTACCGTCCGGTGCGGGGCGTGATGTCTACGAACTTCAATCCGGACAACCGCCATTATGGAGTTGATTTGACCGCAAGCCCGAATGAAACGATACTGTCCGTACTGGAAGGCACAATCATCTTCGCCGGTTATACACCCACGTGGGGATACGTCATCCAGATACAGCATCCGCAGAACTTCATCTCGGTGTACAAACACTGCAATTCGTTGATGAAACGCGAAGGCGACAAGGTAAAAGGAGGAGAAGGCATCGCCTTGGTAGGTGATGCCATAGACAAGGACGACAAGCCCCACTTGCACTTCGAGTTATGGCATAAAGGGAATCCGGTCAATCCCGAGCAATACGTTGTGTTTTAAATGAAGAATTAAGAA